>DASQAS010000001.1:0-9339 GCA_035635635.1 Myxococcales bacterium
CCTGCTTACGCGATCACCTGCGTCACCACGCCCGCGCCCACCGTCCGGCCGCCCTCGCGGATGGCGAAGCGGACTTCCTTGTCCATGGCGATGGGCATCATCAGCTCGACTTCCATCTCGATGTTGTCGCCCGGCATCACCATCTCCACGCCGCCCGGCAGCTTGACGGTGCCGGTGACGTCGGTGGTGCGGAAGTAGAACTGGGGCTTGTAGCCGTTGAGGAACGGGGTGTGGCGGCCGCCCTCGTCCTTGGTCAGCACGTAGACGTTGGCCTTGAACTTGGTGTGCGGGGTCACCGACCCCGGCTTGGCCAGCACCTGCCCGCGCTCGATCTCCTCGCGCTTGATGCCGCGGAGCAGGCAGCCCACGTTGTCGCCCGCCAGGCCCTCGTCGAGCAGCTTGCGGAACGACTCCACGCCGGTCACCACCGTCTTGGTGGTGGGCCGCAGGCCGACGATCTCCACTTCCTCGCCCACCTTCACCTTGCCGCGCTCGATGCGGCCGGTGGCCACCGTGCCGCGGCCGGCGATGGAGAACACGTCCTCCACCGGCATCAGGAACGGCTTGTCCGTCTCGCGGACCGGCTCGGGGATGTAGCTGTCCATCGCGTCCATCAGCTTGAGGATGGAGCCCGCGCCCTGGTCGCCCTTGTCGCCCTGAAGAGCCTTGATGGCCGCGCCGCGGATGATCGGCGTCTCGTCCCCGGGAAATTTATATTGCTTGAGCAGGTCGCGGATCTCCATCTCGACCAGGTCGAGCAGCTCGGGGTCGTCGACCAGGTCCACCTTGTTGAGGAAGACCACGATGCGCTGCACGTTCACCTGCGAGGCGAGGAGCACGTGCTCGCGGGTCTGCGGCATGGGGCCGTCGACGGCCGAAACCACCAGGATGGCGCCGTCCATCTGCGCCGCGCCGGTGATCATGTTCTTCACGTAGTCGGCGTGGCCCGGGCAGTCGACGTGCGCGTAGTGGCGCTTCTTCGACTCGTACTCCACGTGCGAGGTCGCGATGGTGAGGATCTTGGTCGCGTCGCGGCGGCCCTGGGAGGCGGAGGCCTTGGCCACCTCGTCGTACGAGACGAACTTCGACCAGCCGTTGTCCGCCGACACCTTGGTGAGCGCCGCGGTCAGGGTGGTCTTGCCGTGGTCGACGTGGCCGATGGTCCCGACGTTGACGTGCGGCTTCTTTCGCTCGAACTTCTCCTTGGCCATGGGTCCTGCTCCTCGCTGGGTCCTGCTTGTGTGATGTTGCCCGTGCTCTCTAGAGGGGGCGGGTTTTTACGCCAGACCCCGGAACTTTGCAATCAGCGCCGTACCAGGGTCTCCGAGATGTGGCTGGGGACCGGCGCGTAGTGGTGGAACTGCATGGTGTAGATGGCCCGCCCCTCGGTCGCGGAACGCAGCGACGTCGAGTAGCCGAACATCTCCGCCAAGGGAACGTGTGCGGTAACCACCTGCATTCCCGCCCGCGGCTCCATGTGGAGGATCTTCCCGCGGCGGGCGGAGAGGTCGCCGATCACGTTCCCCATGAAGGGTTCGGGGGTGATCACCTCGGTGGCCATGATCGGCTCCAGAAGGATGGGAGAGGCCTTCTTGGCCGCCTCCTTGAACCCGATCGAGCCGGCGATCTTGAACGCCATCTCGTTCGAGTCCACCTCGTGGTAGCTGCCGTCGAACAGGTCGACCTCCAGGTCGACCATGGGGTAGCCCGCCAGCACGCCCCCCTGGGTGGCCTCCTCCACGCCCTTTCCGACAGACCCGATGTACTCCTTGGGGATCACGCCGCCCTGGATCTGGTTCACGAACCTGAACCCGCTGCCGGGGGGGAGGGGCCGCACCCGCAGCCAGACGTGTCCGTACTGCCCGCGGCCGCCGCTCTGGCGGATGTACCTGCCCTCCGCCTCCACTTCCTTCGTGACGGTCTCGCGGTAGGCGACCTGCGGCTTGCCGACGTTGGCGTCGACCTTGTACTCGCGCCGCATGCGGTCGACGATGATGTCGAGGTGGAGCTCGCCCATCCCCGAGATGACGGTCTGACCGGTCTCCTCGTCGGTGCGCATGCGGAAGGAGGGGTCCTCCACCGCCAGCCGCTGCAGGGCGGTGATCATCCTCTCCTGGTCGGCGGTGCTCTTCGGCTCCACGGCGATGTGCATCACCGGGGCGGGAAAATCCATCCTCTCCAGGACGATGGGCTTGTCCGCGTCGCTGAGCGTGTCGCCGGTGGTGACGTTCTTCATGCCCACCACGGCGGCGATGTCGCCGGCGTAGAGCTCGTCGATCTCCTCGCGCTTGTTCGCGTGCATGCGCAAGAGGCGGCCGATGCGCTCGCGGCGGTCCTTGGCGGAGTTGTAGACCGCCTGTCCCTGCTTGACGTGCCCGGAGTACGCGCGGATGTAGGTGAGCTGACCCACGAACGGGTCGGCCATGATCTTGAACGCCAGGGCGGAGAACGGCGCCTTGTCGCTGGTCTCGCGCACCGCGTCCTCGCCCGTCTTCGGCAGCTTCCCGTGCACCGGGGGGATGTCCAGCGGGCTGGGGAGGTAGTCCACCACCGCGTCCAGGATCTTCTGCACGCCCTTGTTCTTGAAGGCGCTGCCGCAGAGAACCGGAAAGCACTTCATCCCGATGGTCCCCTTGCGGATGGCCCGCGGGAGCAGGTCCTTGGGGACGTCGCCCTTCTCCACGTAGGCGTGGAGCGCGTCGTCGTCGTACTCGGCGACCTCCTCCACGAGCTTGTGGTGGTACTCCTGCGCCTGCGCCCGCAGGTCGGAGGGGATCTCGAAGGCGACCACCTTCTCGCCCTTCTCGCCCTCGAAGCGAACCGCCTGCATCTCCACCAGGTCGATGACGCCGGCGAACTTCTCCTCGGCCCCGATGGGGAGTTGGATGCAGACCGGCTTGGCGGCGAGGCGGTCCACGATGGTGCGCACCGACATGAAGAAGTCGGCTCCCACCCGGTCCATCTTGTTGATGAAGCAGATGCGCGGGACCTTGTACTTGTCGGCCTGGCGCCAGACGGTCTCGCTCTGCGGCTCGACCCCGTTGACGGCGTCGAACACCGCTACGGCGCCGTCCAGCACGCGTAAAGAGCGTTCTACTTCGATGGTGAAATCGACATGACCCGGCGTGTCGATGATGTTGATCTGGTGAGTTTGCCGATCTGAACCAGCCGGCGAGCCCGCCGGAGGCCAGAAGCAGGTGGTCGCCGCGGCGGTGATGGTGATGCCGCGCTCCTGCTCCTGCTCCATCCAGTCCATGACGGCGGTGCCCTCATGGACCTCGCCGATCTTGTAGCTGACCCCCGTGTAGAAGAGGATCCGCTCGGTCGTGGTCGTCTTGCCCGCATCGATGTGCGCCATGATGCCGATGTTCCGGCAGCGCTCGAGGGGGAAGGTACGGGCCACGGCGAATACCTCGGGAGTGCGGGCGCTTGCGCGCCTGGACGGAATGAACGAATGCCTGGGAAAGAACGAGCTTTCTCGGCGGGACGCGAGCTTTTACAGGGCGCGGGGCGCCGCGTCAAGTTCATCGCGGGGCCTGCCGGGCGGGGCCCCGGCGGCTTGATGGGCGGGCGAGACACCGGTAGGCGGAGTCGTGAGTGCCTTCACGCGCCCCCACTTTCCGGCGACGATCGCGAGCACGCTGTTACGCTCGAGCCGGTATCGCTAGCCCTACCAGCGGTAGTGCGCGAACGCCTTGTTGGCTTCCGCCATCTTGTGCGTGTCTTCCCGCTTCTTGACGGCGTTCCCGCGGTTGTTCGCGGCGTCCATCAGCTCGGCCGCGAGCTTCTGGTCCATGGTCTTCTCGCCGCGGTCCTTGGCGTACTCGATCAGCCAGCGCATCGCGAGGGCCACCCTTCGCTCCTGCCGCACTTCGACCGGCACCTGGTAGGTGGCGCCGCCTACACGGCGGCTCTTCACCTCGAGCACCGGCTTCACGTTGTCGAGCGCCTTCTTGAAGATCTTGATCGGATCGTCGTTGGTGCGCTGCTGCACCAGGTCGAGGGCGCGATAGGCGACGCGCTCGGCCACGGCCTTCTCGCCCTTGCGCATCATGTCGTTGATGAACTTGGCGAGCAGGCGATCCTGGAACTTCGGGTCGGGGAGGATCCTGCGCTTGGCGACTTCTCTGCGACGAGGCATGTCGGTCCTTAGCTCGGGCGCTTCGCGCCGTACTTGGAGCGGCCCTGCTTGCGGCCGGCGACGCCCACGGAATCGAGGGTGCCGCGGATGATGTGGTAGCGCACGCCCGGCAGGTCCTTGACGCGGCCGCCGCGGATCATCACCACCGAGTGCTCCTGGAGGTTGTGGCCGACGCCCGGGATGTAGCTGGTGACCTCCATGCCGTTGGTCAGGCGGACGCGGGCCACCTTGCGCAACGCGGAGTTCGGCTTCTTCGGCGTGGTGGTGTACACGCGGGTGCACACGCCGCGCTTTTGCGGGCAGCGGGTCATCGCGGGCGCCTTGCCCTTGTAGATGACCTTCTCCCGCCCCTTGCGGATGAGCTGGCTAATCGTCGGCATCCATCCCTTTCAAAACGACCGCCGCCTCGATGATGCCGGCGGCGGCAGGAAAAACAGGGTCTTGTCCCGAAAAGAGGCGCGCATCATACTGGGGAAGCTCTCGCTGTCAAGCGAGAGCGAGGCCCTCAACGGCGCTTGGCTGGCCGGCCGCCGTCGGGCATGCTGCAATCCGGTGCGATCGAGAAACCGAATGACCTTGGTCGACTGCGTCGGCCTCGGCATCAACGGCATCATCGGCACCGGCATCTTCCTCCTGCCCGCCAAGGTCTACCGCAGCGCAGAGGGTCTCTCCTGGGCGGCGTGGCTCGCCATCGGCAGCGTCTGCCTGCTGGTGGGTCTCTGCTTCTGCGAGGCCGCGGGCCGGGCCGACCGCAACGGCGGTCCCTACCTCTACGCCCGCGACGCCTTCGGCCGCTGGGTGGGCGTCGGCGTGGGATGGATGGCGCTGGCGGCCAACCTGTTCGCCTACGGCGCGGTCGCGCGCGGGTTCGGGCGCAACCTCTCGTTCCTCTTCCCTTCGCTGAACCGGCAGGGGCCGCAGATCGCCGTGGCGATCGCCGTGATCGCCGGCCTGGCCACGCTCAACTACCGCGGAATCCGCCCAGGCGCGCTGACCAGCGACTTCTTCAGCGGGGCGAAGCTGATCCCCATCCTGTTCTTCGTCGTCGTGGGTCTCTTCTTCGTCGACTGGCAGCGGCTGTCGTTCTCTCCTCCTGCGGGCGTGACCCGGGTCGAAGCCCTGAAGCTGGGAGGTTTCGGCGCCCTCTTCGCCTGCACCGGCTTCGAATACGTCCCGGTCACCGCCGGCGAGACCGACAACCCGCGCCGCAACGTGCCGCTGGCGCTCTTTCTCGCGCTGTCCGGCTCCATCTTCCTCTACGTCCTGGTCCAGATCGTCTTCATGGGTACGCATCCCACGCCGGGCGCTGCCGACAAGCCGCTGGCGGAGGCAGCGGGAGCGTTCGCCGGCCCCTGGGCGGGAGGCTTCGTCGCGGTCGGCTCGGTGATCTCGTCCTTCGGCTATCTCACGGCGGTCGCGCTGGTCACCCCGCGCTATCTCTCCTCGCTGGGCGAGAACGGAGAGTTGCCGCCCGTGTTCGCCCGCACCAACGCGCGCCACGGCACGCCCTCGGTGGCCATCGTGGTGACCGCGATGGCCTGCGCGGCACTGGCCGCCTTCGCGGACTTCGATCGCCTCTCCGACCTGAACAACGCGGCCGTGTTCGCGCAGTACGTGCCGACCTGCCTGGCGGTGCTGGTCTTGCGGCGGACCAAAGGCCCGAGCACCCTCACGCTGCCGCTCGGGCCGGCGATCCCGCTGCTCGCGACGCTCGGCTGCGTCCTGTTCCTCAACGGGATCAAGCGCGACGACGTCATCTTCTCGCTGGCGACGCTCGCGGTGGGCATCGCCCTGCACGCTGCCTGGCGCGCCTTCGGGCGCCGCCCGGTGCTGGAGACTCCGTAGTTGGGCCTGCTCCTCGCGCTGCTGCTCGCCGCGGCGCCCGAGGCGAACCTGTCGCTCCTGCGACCCGCGAGCGGCAGCGACGGCCTGATGGGCGTGGAAGGCGCCCGGCCGCCCAACGATCCCGACGAGCCGCTCCAGCTCCAGCTCGGGTTCGACGCGTCGTACAAGCCGGTGCGGCTGGGGGCCCAGGGCAAGATCGACTCCCGGCTGGGAGGATGGGCGCAGCTCTCGGCGCGGCTCAACGACGAGCTCTCCATCTTCGCGCAGCTTCCGGTGATGTTCAGCCAGAGCGGGGACGTCACCGCGCTCGGGGCGCCCACGCCTTCCTTCGGATTCGCCGTCGGGGATGTGCGCGCCGGCCTGCGCCACGCTTTCTTGCGCGGTCCGGTGGACCTGGCCGCGCAGATCTCGGTCGAGGGGGCCACGGGCGAGGCCCAGTCGTTCACCAGCGACGGCCGGCTGGTCGGAGAGGCGCTGGTCGCCGTCGCCGCCCGGCGCGGGCCCTGGGAGCCGATCGGCAACCTCTACCTGCGGCTGCGGCCGCCGCGCGACGTCGGATCCGTGAAGATCGGCAACCAGATCGGCCTGCGGGGCGGCGCCGCGTACTGGCTCTCGCCGCGCTCGCGGCTCTACGGAGAGCTCGAGCTTCAATCGTCGCTGCGCGATTTCTCGCAGCAGTCGTTCCCGATCGAATGGCGCGCCGGCGGCACCGTCTGCGCGACCTCGGTGCTCGCCTTCGATCTGGCCGGCGGCACGCGGCTCGACGACGGGCTGGGGGCGCCTTCGCTGCGGGGCATGGCGGCGGTCCGGTACGCGCCGTCGCTCTGCAGGCCGCCGCGGCAGCAGGGGCAGGAGCCCGGCCTCCAGGAATTGGTCGCGCAGATCGCCCAGCAGCGCGCCGCGCGCGAGAAGGCGGAGCGGGAATCCGCCCTGCCCGGCGTCCTCGCCGGATCCGAGGCGGACGCGAGAGAGACGCTGGTGCGGATGGAAGCGCTCGACCTGCTCGACTCGTCGGAAGCCCAGGCGCTCGCGCGCGCGAAGTCGTATGCCGAGGACGACGCGCGGGACTCGGACGGCGACGGCGTGCCCGACCGGATCGACAACTGCCCGTTCGAGAAGGGGCCGCGCGACAACTTCGGCTGCCCGAAGAAGCGCAAGCAGATCGTCACGCTGCACGAGGACCGGATCGACATCCTCGAGAAGGTCTTTTTCGAGCCGGGCCGGACGCTGATCCATCCCCGCTCGACGCGCCTGTTGAACCAGATCGCGGCCGTGATGAAGGCGCATCCGGAAATCCTCAAGGTTCAGGTGCAAGGCCACACCGACAGCCGCGGGCGTTCCGCGATGAACCTGGCGCTCTCGCAGGCGCGCGCGGAAGCGGTGGTGGGCGCCTTGATCCGGCGCGGGATCGCGCCTCCGCGCCTGATGGCGCGCGGGTACGGCCCGGCGCGCCCGCTGGCCACCAACACGACCCGGCAGGGCCGCGAGAAGAACCGGCGGGTAGAGTTCCGCGTGCTGCAGCGGAGGGCCGCGGGCGAAGTCGTGGACGTCGACCAATCGGAGGCAACGCGATGAAAGCTGGAATCTGCGGAGTGGCCCTGCTCGTCTCGGTACCGGCCCTGGCCCAGGCGCCGAAGATCGCGAAGGTGGATGCGCAGATCGACGCGCCGGACCCGGGCATCAAGCTCTTCGTCCGCGAGAAGAAGGCCGAGGGAGCCCGCGCCAGCGACGACAACACGGTGCTGTTCGTGCACGGCGCGACGTTTCCCTCCACTCCCGACTTCGACCTTCAGCTCAAGGATTACTCCTGGGCCGATCGCCTCGCGGCGCAGGGCTACGTCGTCTACCTGTTCGACAAGCGGAACTACGGCTTCTCCACCCGCGAGAAGGCGATGGACGAGCCGGCCGCCGCAAACCGGCCGCTCTCGCGATCGTACCTGGTCATCCGCGACATCGCCGCGGTGGTCGACCACATCCGCCAGAAGAACAAGATCCAGAAGGTGACGCTGATCGGCTGGTCCTGGGGAGCGATGACCGCGGGCTACTACGCCTCGCTCCACTCCGAGAAGGTGCGCAAGCTGGTGCTCTACGCGCCGCTCTACGACAACCCGCTGCACACCAACCTCGGAGCCGGGTCGAATCTTCAAGACAAGCGCAATCCCGCGCAGTTCAACCCGGCGATGGGCGCCTACCGCCTGGGGACCGCGGAGGCCAACAACAAGCGGTGGGACGGCGAGATCCCGATCCAGAACAAGGACGAGTACCGGGAACCCGCCGTGCAGGACGCGTTCAACCAGGCGGCCCTGGCCACGGACCCGACCAGCGCGACGCGCACTCCGCCGGCCTTGCGCGCTCCCAACGGCGTGCTCGAGGACTCCTTCTACCAGGCCACGGGGCGTCCGCTCTGGAACGCCGGCAGCATCCTGGTGCCCACGCTGGTGATCGCCGGCGAGGACGACACCTGGAGCTTTCCGCACGATCGCGAGGGGCTGATGCGCGATCTGACGAACGCGCCGGTGAAGCGGCACGTGACCATCCCTCACGCGACACACTTCGTCCTCTTCGAGAAGCAGCGCTTCAAATTTTTCGAGGAGATCGAATCGTTCCTCAAAGGGAAGTGACGACTGAGCAAAAGGAGGAGCCGGCAGCCAAATGACTGCCGGCCCCGGAATTCAGTCTCGACAGGCTCAGTCCTCGTGGCCGTCGTGGTCGTCGTCCCGGAACGCCCGAAACGAGCTCTGGATGTTGTTCTCGATCTGCGAGCGGTTCGACTCGTTGCGCGGGTCGAGCCGGGCGCCGCCGGAGGCGAACCACCCACTCGGATCCACGTTCACGGTCAGGTTGCTGCCGTCGGCCAGTTCGACGTTCCCCTCGAACCGCTGATCGGTGTTCACCGCCGTCTTGAACGAGAAGGGAGTGCCGTCGATGGTGCCGTCGGCGATGATCGACGCCTGGGCAGCGACCATTTCCTGAAGGTCCGCGTTCACCGCGGTCTCCCCGCTGTCCGGCTTGTGGAGCTCCAGCTTGACCTCGCTGTAAGTCCCGGGCGTGAAGCTGGCGTCGAGCAGGTGCCCCACGGCGCCGCTGTCCAGCGCGGCGCCCGAGAGATCGAGCAGGTACGGGCCGCTGGCGATCTCATCCATCTCTGCGGTGCCGGCCTTCTCCAGCTCGACCTTGCGGATCACGATCCGCACGCGCGTGAGCACGATCCCGCTACCCGCCGTCAGCGCACCGCGCGCCACGGCGGTCGCGGCCGGCGAACCGGCGCGCACGCTGACCGAGAGATTCGGGCCGCCGCAACCCACGATGCCGGCGGCGAGAACGATGGCAAGGACTGCTTTCATGATTCTTCC
>DASQAS010000002.1:0-15349 GCA_035635635.1 Myxococcales bacterium
CAGTCAGGAAGGTAGATTATCCACGTGTTACGCACCCGTTCGCCGGTTTACTCATCCTTGCGGACTTTCTCCCTCGACTTGCATGTGTTAGGCACGCCGCCAGCGTTCGTTCTGAGCCAGGATCAAACTCTCCAATTAATCTTTCATGGAGCGTCAGCTCCTGTGCTGACGTACTTCTCTCAAAGCATTGCGGTTCCGCAATCTGCTTCGTGGACTTGCTATCCAGTTTTCAAAGACCGAGCGTACTGCACTTCGGACGACCAACTGCCTCCCCGCCTCGCGACGGGGCGTGCCTGCTACCGCTGTTCGCGGTTTCGTGCCGGGGACGCTCACTCCCGCCCTCGATCACGCCCCTCAAGCTACGGGGGGCGCCTCCTGTAACACCGGGCCCCAAAGGAGTCAAGAACCCTGCTTCGAGGTCCCGCTTTCCGGCGTGGAACCATCGGATGTCGCAACCGATTCCGGGATTCGCCGCGGCCGCTGACAGACGAGGTACACCTCCCTGCTGCCGCGCGCGACGCTCGCCTCCGGCCGGACGATCCGGACCTGCTCGAACGCCTGCCGGCATTGCTTGAGGAAGGTCTCGAAGTCGCCGCCCATGAAGACCTTCACCACGAAGGCCCCGGACGGCTTGAGGACCGAAAGCGCGAGCGCCAGCGCGCGCCCGGCCAGGTCCAGCGAGCGCGCCTCGTCCGCGCTGTGGACCCCCGACGTCTTCGGCGCCAGGTCGCTGAGCACGGCGTCGTACGGAGCACGCCCTTCTCCGCGCAGCCTCTCGAGCAGCCCGGGAGAAAACGCGTCCGCGACCCAGGTCCGTGCCGGAGGCGGCAGGCTTTGGATCGGCTCGAGGTCCACGCCGAGCACGTAGCCCTTCGGCCCCACCTCCTTCGCGGCGATCTGGCACCAACCTCCCGGTGCCGCTCCCAGGTCGAGCACCCGCCCGCCCGGACGGAGCACGTGAAACCGGCGCTGGATCTCGTCGAGCTTGAAGGCGGAGCGGGCGCGCAGGCCCTGCTTCTTCGCCTTTTGCCAGAAGCGATCGCGCGGATTGTAGGCCCTGGCCACGGCGAGCGGTGTACGAGCCTCCCGGCCGCCGCACAAGCCCCGAAAAACAGCGAGGCCTCCACGCCGCGAGGGCGTGGAAGCCTCAATGAACTGCAGATCGCCGAAAAGCGGCTTTACTTCGCGGGCGGCGTGGTGGCCGGGGTGGTGCTGTCGGCCTTCTTGGCCTTCTTCGCCTTCTTGGCCTTCTTCGCCTTCTTCGGCGCGTCGGCCTTGCTGGTGTCGGCTGGCTTGGTCTCTTCGGCGGCGCTGGCGCTGAAGGCAACCAGTGCGAAAGCGGCGAGTGCAGCGGCGATCGTGCGGATCATCATGAGCTCCGTGTTTCGTGCCCCGGGCGCATCCCGGGCGCAGATGAGCCCATGGAGAGCAAGGGCCATGCCTGAAAAACCGGGGCGAATTTCCCCACCCCGTGAAAGCCGAACGAACCGGGCGTCCACGCCGTCGCCAGCCGCGGCGCGCCTTCAACTCCAGAGGACACGAATCCAGGATTGTGGGCGTACCTCGAGAAGGTACGCCGGTTCCGGCGGCGTGTCGGACAAGGGCTAAGCCTCGTGTCCTCCTTGCGAAAAGCCTGCGGATTTCCTGTGGATGGAGCCGAAACCCATGCCGCGCTGCGGCGGGCGCTTTTCCGCGATGGTGCAATTCTCCCCACTGCACGCACAGGGTCCGCGCTTGTGGGTCTGTGGCGCATGCGTTAAGCACGCGCCTCGCCGCAATCCCGCAAGGAGATCCCGTGTCAAAGCACCAGGACGTCGATGCCGTCGAGACCCGCGAGTGGGTCGACGCGATCGACAGCGTCATCGCGAACGAAGGCGTGGATCGCGCCCGGTTCCTGCTCGAGAGCCTGATCGGACGCATGCGCCAGGCAGGCGCCGACCTGCCGTTCAGCGCCACGACTCCGTACGTGAACACCATCCCGGTGAGCGCCCAGCCGCAGCGCCCGCCGGACTTCAAGCTGGAGGCGCGTCTCTCCTCCCTCACCCGCTGGAACGCGATGGCGCTGGTGGTCCGGGCGAACCAGGAATCGACCGAGCTGGGCGGGCACGTGGCGAGCTACGCCTCGGCGGCCACGCTCTACGACATCGGCTTCAACCATTTCTGGCACGCGCCCACCGACAAGCACGGCGGCGACCTGGTCTACCTGCAGGGGCACTCCTCCCCCGGCTTCTACGCGCGCGCGTACCTCGAAGGACGGATCACCGAGGAGCAGCTCAAGAACTTCCGCCAGGAGGTCGAGGGGCGCGGCCTGTCGAGCTATCCCCACCCCTGGCTGATGCCCGACTTCTGGCAGTTCCCCACCGTGAGCATGGGGCTCGGGCCAATCATGGCGATCTACCAGGCCCGGTTCCTGCGCTACCTCCAGGATCGCGGGTTGGCGAAGACCGAGGGCCGCAAGGTCTGGTGCTTCGTCGGCGACGGCGAGACCGACGAGCCGGAGGCCCTGGGCTCGATCGCGATGGCCGGGCGCGAGAAGCTCGACAACCTGATCTTCGTCGTCAACTGCAACCTGCAGCGGCTGGACGGGCCGGTGCGGGGCAACGGCAAGATCATCCAGGAGCTCGAGTCCAGCTTCCGCGGCGCCGGCTGGAACGTGATCAAGGTGATCTGGGGATCGAACTGGGACCCCCTGCTCGCGCGCGACTCCTCGGGCCGGCTGCGCCAGGTGATGGAAGAGTGCGTGGACGGCGAGTACCAGGCCTTCAAGTCGCGCGACGGCGCGTTCGTGCGCAAGGAGTTCTTCGGAAAATACCCGGAGACGGCGGCGATGGTGGCCGACTGGACCGACGACCAGATCTGGGGGCTCACCCGCGGCGGTCACGACCCGATGAAGGTCTTCACCGCCTACAAGACGGCCACCGAGCACAAGGGTCATCCCACGGTGGTCCTCGCCAAGACGGTGAAGGGCTTCGGCATGGGCGAGGCGATGGAAGGCCAGAACATCGCGCACCAGGCGAAGAAGATGAAGATGGACCAGATCCTCTCCTTCCGCGACCGCTTCCACATCCCGGTCAAGGACGAAGATCTGGAGTCGGTCCCGTTCTATCGACCGCCGGAGGACAGCCCGGAGCTGAAGTGGATGCGCGAACGTCTGGCGGAGCTGGGCGGGGGCCTGCCGCGGAGACGGCGCAAGGCGGAATCGCTGCAGGCGCCGAAGCTGGCGATCTTCGAGGCCCAGCTCAAGAGCAGCGGAGAGCGCGAGCTGTCCACCACCATGGCCTTCGTCCGCATCCTCACCTCGATGCTGCGGGACAAGGTGATCGGGCCGCGCGTGGTCCCCATCGTGGCCGACGAAGCGCGCACCTTCGGCATGGAGGGCATGTTCCGGCAGTACGGGATCTACTCGCACGTCGGGCAGCTCTACCGCCCCGAGGACGCCGATCAGCTCATGTTCTACAAGGAAGCGCAGAACGGGCAGATCCTGCAGGAGGGCATCAACGAGGCGGGCGCGATCTCGTCGTGGATCGCCGCCGCCACCTCCTACAGCACCAACGGCGTGCAGATGATCCCCGTCTTCCTGTTCTATTCGATGTTCGGGTTCCAGCGCGTCGGCGACCTGGCCTGGGCCGCCGGCGACATGCGCTCCCGCGGCTTCTTGATCGGCGGCACCTCGGGCCGCACCACCCTGAACGGCGAAGGCCTCCAGCACCAGGACGGCCACAGCCATCTCTTCGCCAGCGCGATCCCGAACTGCGTCAGCTACGATCCGGCCTTCCAGTACGAGCTGGCGGTCATCGTCCAGGACGGGCTGCGCCGGATGGTCGAGGCGCAGGAGGACGTCTACTACTACCTGACGGTGATGAACGAGAACTACGCGCACCCGGCCATGCCGGAAGGGGTGGAGCCGGGGATCCTCAAGGGCATGTACCTGTTCCGCGAGCGGCCCAAGGCGCAGGTGCAGCTGCTCGGGTCAGGAACCATCTTCCGCGAGGTGATCGCGGCGGCGGACCTCTTGGAGAACGATTTCGGGATCGCGGCCGATCTCTGGAGCGTCACCAGCTTCCCCGAGCTGCGGCGCGACGGCCTCGCCGTCGAGCGCTGGAACGCGCTGCACCCGAACGAGAAGCCGCGCACCAGCTTCGTGGAGCAGAGCCTGAGGGGCCGCAAGGGGCCCGCGATCGCCGCCACCGACTACGTCAAGCTGCACGCCGACTCGATCCGGGCGTTCCTGCCGGCGCGCTATCGCGTGCTCGGCACCGACGGCTTCGGCCGCAGCGACACCCGGGCCAGGCTCCGGCATTTCTTCGAGGTGAACCGGTACTGGGTCGCCGTGCATGCGCTGCGCGCGCTGGCGGAGGAAGGAACGGTCCCGGCCTCCAAGGCCGTCGAAGCGATCAAGAAGTACGGCCTCGATCCCGAGAAGCCCAGCCCGGTGACGGTCTGACGATGGACGTCCTGGTTCCGGACATCGGCGACTTCAAGGACGTGCCGGTGATCGAGATCCTGGTGAAGCCCGGCGATCAGGTGGCCGCCGAGGCTCCGCTGGTCACGCTCGAGTCCGACAAGGCGACCATGGACGTGCCCTCGCCCGCCGGGGGCGTGGTCCGGGAGGTCCTGGTCAAGGTCGGCGACAAGGTGTCCCAGGGATCGAAGGTGGCCCGGCTGGAGGTGGACGAGAAGTTGTCCAAGCCGGCCGCCACGCAGCTCAAGCCGGCGCCGCCGGAGGAGCCCGCCGCCTCGGCGCGCACGCCCGCCGTTCCTCCGGTGGAGCAGGTCGAGCCGGAGAAGCCGTTCGTGGACGAGACCACGAAGGCACCCTCGGCTCCGCCGACGGGGCAGACGCCGCGCAAGGAGTACGGCGGGCCGACGGAGACGGTCCCGCCGCCACGAGCAGAGCCTTCGGTCGCGCCGCCGGTCGTCGACGAGGAGGCCTTCCACAAGGCGCACGCGGGCCCCGGAGTGCGCAAGCTCGCACGCGAACTGGGCGCGGACCTGGGGCGCGTCACCGGCTCCGGGCCCAAGGGGCGCATCCTGCCCGCCGACGTCTACAAGTTCGTGAAGTCGGTGATGACGGGCGCGGCGGCGCCGGCGGCCGGAGCGCCAGCGCCGGCCGGAGCCCTCGCGCTCGCGCCCTGGCCCAAGGTCGACTTCGCCAAGTTCGGTCCGATCGAGGCGAAGCCGCTGACGCGGATCCAGAAGATCGCCGGTCCTGCGCTGCAGAGGAACTGGGCCACCATCCCGCACGTCACCAACCACGACGACGCGGACATCACCGAGCTGGAGGCCTTCCGCGTCGCGCTCAACAAGGAGCAGGACGTCAAGGTCACCCTGCTCGCGTTCCTGATCAAGGCCTGCGTCGCGGCGCTGCAGAAGTTCCCGAACTTCAACAGCTCGCTGGACGCCGACCACCTGGTGGTGAAGAAGTACTGGCACATCGGCTTCGCGGCCGACACGCCGCAAGGGCTGGTGGTGCCGGTGATCAGGGACGCCGACAAGAAGGGTGTGCTGGCCATCGCGAAAGAGACCGCCGAGCTGGCGGCGAAGGCGCGCGACGGCAAGCTCGCGCCCGGCGACATGCAGGGATCCACCTTCAGCATCTCTTCGCTGGGCGGCATCGGCGGCACCTACTTCACGCCGATCATCAACGCGCCGGAGGTGGCCATTCTCGGCGTCTCCAAATCGCAGATGCGGCCGGTGTGGAACGGCTCGGAGTTCAAACCGCGCTTGATCCTCCCGCTCTCGCTCTCCTGGGACCACCGGGTGGTCGACGGCGCGGCCGCGGCCCGGTTCAACGCGTTCCTCGCCGGGCTGCTCGGCGATGCGCGCAGGATGCTGCTCTGATGGACGTCCGCGTTCCCGACATCGGCGACTTCAAGGACGTGCCGGTGATCGAGGTGCTGGTCAAGACCGGCGACAAGGTCGAGAAGGAGCAGCCGCTCGTCACGCTCGAGTCGGACAAGGCGACCATGGACGTCCCCTCCCCCGCGGCCGGGACCGTCGCGCAGGTCCGGGTCAAGGTCGGCGACAAGGTCTCGGAAGGGTCGGTGATCCTCACGCTCGAGGCAGCGGCGCAGGCTGCCCCGCCAGGCGCCGGGCCGCAGGAGCCAACCGCCAGGCCCCAACCGAGCCAGGTTGCAGCGGCTGGCGAAGAGCAAAGAGACCGCGAGGCTGCGGCTGTTCCGCGGCGGCAAGCCGCGGCGGGTGCTTTCGACTGCGACGTGGTCGTGCTCGGATCTGGTCCCGGAGGCTACGCGGCGGCCTTTCGTGCCGCGGACCTGGGCCAGAAGGTGATCCTGGTCGAGCGCTACAAGGCGCTGGGCGGCGTCTGCCTCAACGTCGGCTGCATCCCTTCAAAGGCGCTGCTGCACGTCGCCAGCCTGATGGACGAGGCCCGCGCGCTGTCGGCGCACGGCGTCTCCTTCGGCGACGCGCGCGTGGAGATCGAGAAGCTGCGCGTCTGGAAGAACAAGGTGGTGGGCAAGCTGAGCGGCGGCGTCTCGATGATGGCCAAGGCGCGGAAGGTGGAGGTGGTCACCGGCGAGGGGAAGTTCACCGGACCCCATACGCTGGCCGTGGGCGAGCGCACCATCCGCTTCGAGAAGGCGATCATCGCTGCCGGCTCGCAGGCAGCCTGGCTGCCCTTCCTTCCCAAGGACCCCCGGATCGTCGACTCCACGGGGGCGCTCGAGCTTCCCGCCGTCCCGCAGCGGATGCTGGTGATCGGGGGCGGGATCATCGGGATGGAGATGGCCACCGTCTACTCCACGCTCGGCTCGCGGCTCGACGTGGTGGAGATGCTGGACGGCCTGATGACCGGCGCGGACCGCGACCTCGTGCAGGTCTGGCAGAAGAAGAACGCGCCCCGCTTCAACCGCATCCTGCTCGGGACGAAGACGGTCGGCGCCGAGGCGGCCCGCGACGGGATCCACGTCCGCTTCGACAAGGGCGACCCCGCCGTCTACGACATGGTGCTGGTCTCGGTGGGGCGGACGCCGAACGGGAAGAGGATCGGCGCGGAAGCGGCCGGCGTGAACGTCGACGAGCGCGGGTACATCCGCACCGACAAGCAGATGCGCACCAACGTCCCTCACATCTTTGCCATCGGCGACATCGCCGGGCCCCCGATGCTGGCGCACAAGGCGACGCACGAGGGACACGTGGCGGCGGAGGTCGCGGCGGGGCACAAGGCCGCCTTCGACGCGCGCCAGATCCCCTCCGTGGCCTACACGGATCCGGAGATCGCCTGGGCGGGGCCGACGGAAGATGAGCTGAAGCAGCGCGGACAGGACTACGGGAAGGCGGTCTTCCCCTGGACGGCAAGCGGGCGAGCGATCGCCAACGGCCGCGAGGACGGGTTCGTCAAGCTGCTCTTCGACAAGGCGAACGGCCGGACCATCGGAGGCGGCATCGTCGGGCTGAATGCCGGCGAGCTGATCTCCGAGATCTGCCTCGCCATCGAGATGGGAGCGGACGCGGAGGACATCGGGCGCACCATCCATCCGCATCCCACCCTGGGGGAAAGCGTCGGATTGGCGGCGGAGGTCTACACGGGTACTGTCACGGATCTTCCCCCGCCGCGCCGGCGTTGATAGAAGGCGCCCTTCGAGGGCCGTCTGGCGGAACTGGCAGACGCAGTGGACTCAAAATCCACCGGGGTAAAACCCGTCCCGGTTCGATTCCGGGGACGGCCACTTCTGGAGCCGCATTCGTGATCAACCTTCTTCTCGCACTCGCAGCCGGCGTCCTCGGCTTCCTCCTCTTCTTCCTCACCGGGATCGCCCACGCCCTCGGCTCGATCTTTCCCGGCGTGGTCGCGGCGGTCGTCACCTACATCCTGCTCGCGCGTCGGACGGGCAAGCAGCTCGAGGCGGCGATGGGCGTGGCGCAGAAGGAGATGGTGGCCCGCAGGCCGGAGCGGGCCGTCCAGGCCCTGCAGGACGCCTTCTCGCTCTCCCGCTGGCAGTTCGGCATCGCCTCCAGCCTGCACGCCAACATCGGCGTCCTGCTCTACGTGCAGAAGAAGTTCGACGAGGCGGAGCCGCACCTGCGCAAGGGCGCGGCCACCATGCTCAAGCTTTGGCTGGCGCAGGCGATGCTGGCCGCCATCCACTACCGCCGCAAGCAGTACCCGGAGATGGAGAAGGTCTTCGAGGCAGCGATGCGCGGCAACAAGAGCGAGACCCTGCTCTACGGCGTGTACGCCTGGTGCGAGAGCCAGCGGGGCGAGAAGAAGAAGGCCATCGAGATCCTCCAGAAGGGCGTGGCCCAGAACCCGTCGGACGAAAAGCTCAAGACGCTGCTCGGGCGCGCGCAGAACGACAAGCGTCTGAAGCTGGACGGTTGGGGCGAGCAGTGGTGGCAGTTCTGGCTGGAGACCCCGCCCATGATGACCGGCCCGGCAGGTGGGGCGGTGTTCAGCGGCCGACAGAGATTCGGGCGGGGAGGCGGCTTCCGCCGCTGAGCGAGCAGGCGTCGCTCCCCTGTCGACCTACATCTTGGCGTTCCTTCAGCCGAATCGCTACTTTCCCGGCGGGCTGTTCGGTGGGCGTGGCCTGGGGAGACCGCGTGAACGTCCGGGTGGTCGGGGCTGGGGAGGCGGCGGAAAATCTGCGGTCGGCGTTGGTGCGCGTCGGTCTCATCGAGCGCGCCGGCGAGCCTGCCGCGTTCGTCTGCGGGCTCGACGACCTGCCGCGGGCGATCGCCATGCGCGAGCTTGCGCAGGTGATCGGACCCATCGTGGTCCTGACCGACGATGCGGCCGGCGCGATCGAGGCCGGGGCGGACGACGCAGGAGGGACGGCTGACGAGGTGGCCCGCCGGGTGGCGGCTCGGTTGCGCGCGCCCAAGGTCGCCCGGACGGAGGAGCCTCCGATGGCCGAGCCCTCGGCCGCCAGCGGCAGGCGCCAGAAGCCGCTGATCCTGGTGGTCGAGGACGACGAGGACGCCCGGATGGTCCTGACCGAGCTGCTCCGGCCGCGCTACGACGTGGACTCGGTGGGCGACGGCGAGAGCGCGCTGAAGCGCGCCGCGGAGCTCAATCCCGACCTGGTCCTGCTGGACCTCTTCCTGCCGGGGATGGACGGATTCGGCGCGCTCACGGGCCTGCGCCGCAACTCGAAGACGGCGGACACGCCGGTGATCTTCCTCTCCGCGCAGGGGGACGCGGAGACGAAGTCGCAGGGCCTCTCGCTGGGCGCGGCCGACTACCTCGCCAAGCCCTTCAGCGAGCAGGAGCTGATGGCCCGCGTCGACCGGACGCTCAAGCTCACCGCGCAGAAGGAGCACTTCCGCGCGCTGGCGCAGACCGACGGGCTCACGGGCTTGCCGAACTTCCGGTCGTTCCACGCGCGGCTGGAGGAGGAAGTGTCGCGCGCCCACCGCTACGGGCACCCGCTGGCCTGCGCGATGGTCGACCTCGACGGCCTCAAGGAGATCAACGACCGGCTCGGGCACGCGGCCGGGAACCGCGCCATCGTGGCGCTCGCGGACGCCGTGCGCGAGGAGCTGCGCGACACCGACTTCGCGGCCCGCTATGGCGGCGACGAGTTCGTGGTGCTCCTGCCGCAGACCAACGAGTCCCAGGGCGCGCAGTTCGCGGAACGCCTGCGGCGCCGGTTGATCGAGGTGAGCCGGGATGCCGGCCTGCGGGTGCGGGGCTCGATCGGCGTCGCCGCCGTGAGCGCCGACGAGCTCGATTCGCCGGATGCGGCGGAGGACTTGCTCCGGCGAGCGGACGAAGCGCTCTACCGGGCGAAGCGATCCGGGCGGGACCGCGTCGAGGTCGCGCACATCCAGCACTGAAGAAGCTCGTCACCCGATCCCGGTGACCTTGATCTCGGGCGGCACCGGCGGGTCGACCTCGTCGTCGATCTCGTCTTCGCGCCGAGGGCCGCGACCGGAGTAGCGGTAGAGCTTGTTGTAGAGCGTCTTCTCGCTGATCCCGAGCGCCTGCGCCGTCCGGGCCTTGTTGTTCTGCAGGCGGCTCAGGGTGGCGAGGATGTACTCCTTCTCGATCTCCCGCAGCGGCAGCCCGTACGGAAGCTTCAGATAGGCGCTCTCCCCGCCCCCCGCGGCGAGCTCGCTGGGGAGATGCTCCGGCTCGATCGCGCCGATGCCGCAGAGGATCACCGCCCGCTCCAGCGTGTTGCGCAGCTCGCGGATGTTGCCCGGCCAGGCGTAGTCGCTGAGCACCTTCATCGCCTGTGACGACACGCCCCGCAGCTTCTTGCCCGCGTCCCGGCCGAAGCGGTCGATGAAGTGCTGCACCAGGACGGGGATGTCCTCGCGGCGCTCCTTGAGCGGCGCGAGGTTGATGTGGAAGACGTTGAGGCGGAAGTACAGGTCCTCGCGGAACCGGGCGGCCTTGATCTCCTCCTTCAGGTCCCGGTTGGTGGCGCTGATCACCCGCACGTCCACCATGATCTCGCTCTTGCCGCCCAGGCGGCGCAGCCGCTCCTCCTCCAGCACGCGGAGGAACTTGGCCTGCAGCTCGATGGGGATCTCCCCCACCTCGTCGAGGAAGAGCGTTCCGCCGTCCGCCAACTCCCAGGCCCCGAGCCGCCGCTGATCGGCGCCGGTGAACGCGCCGCGCTCGTGGCCGAACATCTCGCTCTCGATCAGGGAGGCGGGGATGGCCGAGCAGTTGATGGCGATGAACGGCTTTTCCCGGCGGGGGCTGAGCTGGTGGATGGCGCGGGCGACCATCTCCTTGCCGGTGCCGCTCTGCCCCGTGATCACCACGCTGGCCTTGGACGGAGCGACCTTTTCCACCAGCTCCATCGCCTTGCGCATCGGCGGGGAGCTGCCCACCAGCCCGACCCCGGCGTCGACCTGACCCAGGCGCCGCCGCAGCACCTGCATCTCGTGCAGGGTCTCCTTCTTCTCCAGCGCCCGCTGCAGGATCACCTTTAGCCGCGCCGGGTCGAGCGGCTTCTCGACGAAGTCGAACACGCCCTCGCGGACCGCCTCCACCGCGGCGTCGATGCTGCCCTTGCCGGTGATGATCACCACCGGCGTGTCCGGCTGCTCTTCCCGGAGCGCGCGGACGAGCGCCAGCCCGTCGAGCTTCGGCATCACCAGGTCGCTGATGATTACGTCCGGACGCGTCTCGGCCGCGATCTTCAGCGCCGCATGACCGTCGGCGGTCTGGTCGACGTCATATCCCCAGCGCTGCAGCAGCTCTGCGAACAGCTCCCGGGTGGACTCCTCGTCGTCAACGATCAGGATGCGGGCTTTCGCCATGGCGCGGTGTGGTTACCTCGGGTGGAGGAAGGAGAGCGAGAGCCGGGCGCCTCCTGCCGATGGGGTTTCGATCGAGAGCTCGCACCCTGCCTCCGGGGCCAGGCGGCGTGCCGCGTCGAGGAACGGGACCGCCTGCTCCCGGCTCCCGACACCGCCCTCGGCGCCCAGCTCCAGCACCGCGGTCGGGCCCCGGTCCTCGACCGAGAGGGTGACGCGGCCGCCCTCGCGCGCGTGCTCCAGCGACGCCACATAGGCGTGCGCGACCAGGTCGCCCAGGTAAGTGCTGTTGGACTGTACGATCAGCGCCGGCGGACCCTGTTGCTCGACCTGCACCGTGGCCCGGCGGGCATCGTAGGCAAAGAGATGGATGGCGCGCCGCGCCGCGGCCGCCAGGTCCGGCGGCAAATTTCGTGGTGTGGCGAACTCCCCGAAGGCGCGGAGCAAGGCGTCCACCCTGGCGATCCCGTCGCGCAGCGAGGAGATGTGCTTCTCGATCGGGGAGCCCTGGACCCGGTCCGGCGAGCCCAGCTTCTCGCTCATCAGCTGGAGGTGCAGGACCATGTTGTGCAGCGGGTTCTTGCCCTCGTGCGCGAGTCCGACCGCGACGCGCTCCAGCAGGAGGGCGCGGTCCGCATGAAAGCGGCTCGGCTCCTCTCCGGATCGTGGTGGAATGCGCTGAATCGGATACCCCATCGCGGCGCCTTTCGCCTTCCGCGCACACTCGGACGCAAAACCCGCCTGGAGGCAACCTGCCGTGAGCTGGAGTTTTTACTGCCAAACGCTCACGGCGCCACACGGAGTTGAAAAAAGTACTGGCAGGGCTCGCGGCAACCCGCCTCAGTTCGAATCGTAGAACTCTGCGTAGGTCCCCGGAGTGCCCGGTCCGCCCGCCGCAAAGATCTCGTTCAGGATTCCGATGGTGATCGGGGCGAGCCCGAAGTCCCTGCGAGCCTCGAGCATGGGGGCGGTGGGGAACAGGGTGCCGCTGCCCGATGCAGGATCGTAACGCTCACAGCTCCGCAGCACGTTCGCGCCGCTGCTTGTGCCGCCGCAGATCAGCACGCTGTTCGTCGGCAGCGCGATCGCTGCATGGTTGCTGCGGGCGGCCCCGAGGGAGGCGATGGACGTGAACGCTCCCGTCGGGGGCGGAGCGTAAAGGAACTGCGTCGCCACCGGGGTCCCGGAGCCCGCCCCGGTAACCCCCCCGGAGATCAGCACCTTGCCGACATTGATGCCCGAGGTGATCAGCACCGCCGTATGGCTGCGCTTGTCCTCCCCGCTGGACAGCGCTCCGGTGTCGCTGAAGGTACCGTTGCCGGTTGCGGGAACGAACAACTCCGCCGTTTGATCCGCGACGGCGTTCCCGGTCTTCCCGCCGACGATCAGCACGCTGCCCGAGTTCAGGAGGGTCCCGGTGAAGCTTGCCCGCTGCTGTGCCATGTTGTTGGAGGTGTTGGCGGTGGTCGGATTCGCAGCGGTGCCCGCGTCGTACTTGAGGGCGGTCGCCAGGTCCGTGGCTCCATCGTTTCCGCCCGCGATGAGGATCAATCCGGAGTTGTTCAATTGCACTGCGACGTGGCGGGCCCGCGCAGAAGTGACCGTCCCCGTCGTGATCGCAGTGGTGCTCGTGAACGAGTTCGTCGTGGGGTCGTAGAAATCCGCGGAGGTGGTCGGCGTTGCGGGTCCCGCGGCCGTGTAGCCTCCGGCGAGCAGGACCTTGCCCGTGTTGCTCGCCGCGAGGGCGCCCACCCGGACGGCGGTGTGGAACGCACGCGGAACCATCGAATTGTTCGTCGGCGTGCATGCTCCGGTCTGATCGCAGACGTCGGCGGTGCCGAGAGGCGTATCCGTCGCGTCGGTCCCGCCCGCGATCAGCACTTTGCCGTTCGCCAGGGCGGTCACCGTCGCCCCCTTGCGCATCGTGGAAACAGTCGTGTTCAAGGCGGACCAGGTGCCGGGAGCCACGTTCACCACCGCCGTGGGCGCTGGCGTCACTGCCGATCCAGCGGCGTTGGCTACGTTCAAGGTGTACGTCACCGTCACGCTGGGGGAGACCCGGATCGCGCTCCCGCTGGTGAGATTCGAATACGAGGACCCGTCGGTCCCGGAGATGGTCGCGGTTCCCGGCACCACCGCGGTTCCGAAGGAGAAGACGGGCGTCAGGGTGGTGAAGTCGCCCTGGAAGATCTGGCTCGAACCCGCCGTCAGGCTGGTCGCGGTCGCAGCAGGCACCACGTTGACGATGGCGGTCGACGTGGCCGCCGGACCCGATGAGGGCGCGACCATTAACGTATACGTGAGGGTTCCGTTGGTGCTGCCGGTGACGGTCACGTTGCCACCGTTCGCGATGGTGGTGGCGCCCAGCGTCCCGCTGCACGAGGGCGAGCAGGACAGCGCCGCCGCGGCATTGCCGTTTGCGCCGCTGCCGGCGAACGAGGCGAACAGCTTCGTCGTGGTTCCGCTGGTGATGGTGGTGGCGCCCGACGACCCTGCCAGGGTGGCGCCGACGCTGAACGAGTTGATCTGGGCGCTCACGGTCGCCGTGGCCGTCATCGCGGTGGAGGCGCCGGCAAGGTTCGTGACGGTGAGAGTGTAGATGGTGCTCTGCTGGATGTTGTTGAACGTCGTGCTCGCGCCCGACGCGCCGGCGGTAACGCCGTTGATGCGAGCCGTCCCACCTTGAGCGTTGTACGCATGGTCAAGGACGACATTGGCGCCCGGGGCGAAGGTCGCGCTGGCCGTGCCCGTCGACTGGAAGGTGAAGCTCGAGATGGTAGGCAAGGGCTCCACGACCACGTTCGCGTTCGCCTGCGACGAAGCCGTCCCGTTCTGCACCGTGACCGTGTACGTGCAGGTCGAGGTAGCGGCCACGCTCGGAGCATTTGCGTTCGTCGTGCCGCTGCCGCTGGTCAGCGGGATGGTGAAGCCTGGTACCGTCGCGGCCGGTGAGCAGGCCCCGGCCACGGAAGGAATACCGGTGGTGGCGCCCGAGACGTCGAGCGCCCAGGTAACGCTGACCCCGGAGCTCGTGTGGACCGTTGAAGGCACGAACCGGGTGATCACCGGGGCCGGGACCGGTCCCACGGTCACGGCCGTTCCAACCGACGTAGTGTTGGGGGAGTTGGCCCCGTTGCTGAGGACCAGCGAGTAGGACAGCTGTGTGGTCGCCGGCGTGGTGGTGGGAATGGCAATCGGGAGCTGCCCGCCCGAAGCGATGGTTCCCACGGTTGCGCCTGCGCCATCCTTCACCACTCCCGAAACCACCGAGGCGCCGAAAGTCGGAGCGGTGAACGTGAGCGTCCCGGTCTGACCTTGCTGGATGGTGTTAGGCTCGACCGTGAAGCTCCCGGTGAACGACGCCGGCGAGACCACGGAGACCGTGACGTTGGGCGGCTGACCGCTCGTGCCGGACTGGACCGAAACGCCGGAGCGGCTCGTCACGTGCAGCGTAAACGTGGTCGCGGTGTCCGGGCTCACCAGCACCGAGCCACCGCTGACCAGGGTCGCACTCCCTGCCCCGCCGGCGGTGATGGTCGCGGTAGCGCTGGCCGGAGTGAACGTTGCGCTGATCGCGGCCGTAGTTCCGGCAGTGATCGTGGTGGATCCGCTGCCGTCGACCGTGAAGCTGGAGATCACCGGCTTGGCGTTGTCGACGTGCAGCGTGCCGGTGGCCGAACCCGTCGAGCCGTCCCCGGCCGTGAGGGAGGCGTTGAGTGAAGCGTCGCCGTCGGTGAGGGTGGTGGTATCCACGGCGAAGGCGTAGAGCGGCGGAGTCGCGGCGGGCGTCGCCGCCGGAAAATTGGTCGACCCGGAGCTCAGCTTCACGGTCGCCACGCCGGAGGTCGCGCGCGCCGACACTGTGACCCGGACCGTCCCGCTGAGGAAATCCGATGGCGCGTGCCCGTCCGCGCCGACGATCGCGATCGACGCGTTGGCGGTGGAGATCCCCTCGATGCACTTCCCGTTGGAGCAGACCGGGTAGTCGTGCGGGCAGGACACGTCCTCCACGCAGGGGACCTCGCCGCCGGCGCTGACCGAGCAGCCTCCGGCCACCAGGGCCAGCACGCTGAGGGCTGGAAGGAGAAGCTTCTGGGAAGAATCGATCATG
>DASQAS010000003.1:0-7571 GCA_035635635.1 Myxococcales bacterium
GGTGAACCAGGCCGTGCCGGGTACGACCACGACGGGAGCGAACGGGACGTTCGTGATCGACGTGCCGCTCGCGGACGTGGGCAACCCACCCGCCGGCGCGTCGCTGACCCTTCCCTTCGCGGAATCGCACGGGTCGTTCCAGCTCGTCTTCTACACGGCGGCCGCGGACCGCGCGCCCGACCTGGGATTCGGGGCGAGTTGGACCGTCGGGATGAGCTGTCCCTAGCTGATGTGAGCGGCGGCGTCGGCTTCATCGTCGCCCCTACGGAAGGATCCCGAGTTTGCGCGCGACAAAGTACGCGGCCAGCAACACGATCGCCCAGGTGATGATCTTCGAAAGAGGCGACTCCTTCTTCTTCAGGGCCGTGCCCGCCACTCTCTGGAAACCGCCGCGCATCCGGGTGAGAAGTCCACCTGCGGGCTCTGCGGCTGGCGCGGGCGGAGGCGCAGGCGCATTTGCGGCTTCGCCGCGGTCACGCGACTTGTTCCTGCCTTCCTTCTTCCGTTTCTTGGAGACCGGCATCGCGGGGAGTCTACGCCTCTCGCAACCCTTGCTTCCGATCCAGGCGGTTCTTTCTGGCCGCACTGGAGGTCTCAGGCGGTCTCGAAGCCGCCGTTCCGTTCAGCGGCGCGTACCCGACGAGTCCTTCATCCGGGCATACATCGCCGCCCCCGCCAGGTGGATCGAGATGTACGGCTCGTCCCCCAGCACCCAGCTGTCGTGCCCCGGCGCGACGTAGAACACGTCGCCGGGTCCCAGATCGTATTCGCGGCCGTCGCGCATCTGGATGCGGTTCCGGCCTGCGATCACGATGCCCACGTGCTCGACGTCGCAGTATCGGGCGCCGTTCGCCGCGCCCACATGGGTGGACCACTTCCACCCGGGCTCGTAGAGAGCCTGGCCGATCGCCATCCCGCCGAGGTGAAGCAGATCGAACTGCCCCTTCCCGAACCTGCGGTGCTCGTCGGGTGTGTCGAAGCGGCGCACGACGACGTCGGGCATGGGCTCCTCCCGGGTTGGCTTCCCGGATGATGTCCGGCCAATGGCCCGGCCGCACGGAAAACTGCACGGCGTCGGCAATCGAGAAAAACGCGGCTCCTATGCAGCCAAAATCTCGCACGTGCATCTGTAAGAACGCGCCAGTTGTCTAGGAGGTCACGATCATGCGCGTTCTGCTCGTCCACCCCAGCCCCCTGATGTATTCGGAGATCTACCTGCGGCTCGAGCCCCTCGGACTCGAGTGCGTAGCGGCGGCGGTCCGTGCGGCCGGCCACGAAGTCCGCCTCCTCGATCTGCAGATCTTCGGCCAACGCGACTACTTGCAGGCCGTGGAAGAGTTCCGTCCCCAGGCGGTGGGATTCTCCGTCAATTACCTTGCAAACGTCCCGGAAGTCGTAGACCTCGCGCGGGAAACGCGCAGGCGTTGGCCCGGCTGCTTCCTCTTTGCAGGCGGCCACAGCCTCTCGTTCGTCGCGAGCGAGGTGCTGGAGCACGCGGAGGGCGCGTTCGACTGCATCGTGCGCGGCGAGGGCGAGCTGATCACGCCGCGGCTGCTCGAGGCCATCGGTGACCCCCGCCTGTCCACGCTGCCGGGAGTCGTCACCCTCGACGGATCCGGACCGGCCCCGCTCATGCTCGAGGACCTCGACCGCTTCCCGCCCGCGCGCGATCTCACCCGGAAGCGGAGCAAGTACTTCATCGGCGTGCTGGATCCATGCGCGTCCGCCGAGCTGACCCGGGGCTGTCCGTGGGACTGCTCGTTCTGCAGCGCCTGGACCTTCTACGGCCGCAGCTACCGCAAGGTCTCTCCGGAGGCTGCGGCCGCGGACATCGCGAGCATTGCCGAGCCCAACGTCTTCCTGGTCGACGACGTCGCCTTCGTGCATCCGGAGCACGGACTAGCCATCGGCCGCGAGCTCGAGCGCCTTGGCGTACGCAAGCAATACTACCTGGAGACCCGCTGCGACGTGCTCCTGCGCAGCCGCGAGGTGTTCGAGCAGTGGCGGCGCCTCGGCCTCTACTACATGTTCCTCGGCCTGGAGGCGCTCGACGAGGAGAGCCTGAAGCTGCACCGCAAGCGCATCACTCCGAACGAGAACTTGCAGGCCCTGGAGGTCGCGCGGGAGCTCGGGTTCGTGGTCGCGGTCAACATCATCGCCGACCCGAGCTGGGACGAACGGCAGTTCGCGGTGGTGCGGGAGTGGGCGATGACGGTTCCGGAGATCGTGCACCTGACCGTGGCCACGCCCTACCCCGGCACGGAGATCTGGCACACCGAGTCGCGGCGGCTCACCACGCTCGACTACCGCCTCTTCGACGTCCAGCACGCCGTCCTGCCCACCCGCATGCCTCTGGCGGGCTTCTACGAGGAGCTGGTGCGGACCCAGTCGGTGCTCAATCGCAAGCACCTCGGAGTGGCCGCGCTTCGGGCGACGGCGGCGATCGCTGCGCGTCTCGCGCTTCGCGGCCAGACCAACTTCCTCCGCATGCTCTGGAAGTTCAACAGCGTGTACTCGCGGGATCGGCAGTTCAACGATCACGCCAGGCCGGTGAAGTACGCGATGCGCCCGCCGGCAGCCGTTGGCGTCGAACGGCCCCGGGCGCGGGACCTGTTCATCCACCTGGGAGTGCCAGGCGGTCATGCGGAGTCAGCAACCCGCCCGCAGGGTTGAGCCGATCAAGAGGGGCGGGCTCGGAGATACAGAGGGTGCTGATCCAGGGGACACCAATCCGGCCGGCGGGTCGCGATGTACGCGATGACTCGCCCCTTCACGATCGGATGCTGGCACTTCAGGCCGAGCTGATCGAACAGCGGGCAGTCGTCGCAAGCGAGCACCTCGGTGGGCTCGCCCTGGAGCTCCCTGCGGAGCCAGGTGCAATTCCCGATCGCCGCGTCATTCAGGAGCACCGCGAGCTCGCGCAAGCGCTCGAAGTCGCCATAGGTGAAGATCTCCCGCCAGTTCGTGCCGTCCACCGTCTTGAGGATCCGGCTGCCTTCCACGCGGTAGGTGGCGAGCTTGCCGCGCTCCTGAGCAAACACGTCCATTGGGCCCTCGCTTCTTCGGCCCACGCCTGCCAAAGACACCACGGACACTGCGCTCGCTGACCTGGCCTTGCAAGGGGCCACAATCCTGGCTCCTGCCGCCCGATTCCGGGCCCGGCATTCGTTCAATTGCGTATGGTGGCACGGTGAAGACTGCGGCCATCGTCCTGCTCGTCGTCGCGGTCGGGCTCGCCGCCGGCACGGCAGCGCTGCTCCTGCGGGGCGGCATCGGCGCGCGCGTGGAGCCCACCCCCATCGAGAAGGCCGTTGCCCGCAGCCTGAGGCGGCTCCTCATCGAGGGCTCCGCGCGAGGCTTGCAGAATCCGCTTCCGAACACGCCGGAAGTCGTCCATACCGGGCTGGCCCACTTCGCGGACCACTGCTCCATGTGCCACGCCAACGACGGCAGCGGGCAGACGGCGATGGGACCCAACTTTCACCCCCGCACGCCGGACCTGCGCTCTTCAGACACCCAAGGCCTCACCGACGGCGAGCTCCTCTACATCATCGAACAAGGGGTGCGCTTCACCGGCATGCCCGCCTGGGGCGACGGCAGCGAGGAGAGCCGCCAGGCGAGTTGGGCGCTGGTCCGATTCATCCGGCACCTGCCCGCGCTCACCACCGCGGAGAGGCTGGAGATGGAGTCGATGAATCCGAAGAGCCGCGAAGAGAGAGAAGAGGAAAAGGCGGAGGAACGGTTCCTGGAAGGAAAGGGAGAAGACCGCGCGAAGCGGTCCGGCGGCGGTCATCATCACTGAAGGGAGCTGGCGATGAAGCGGACCATCCTCGCGATCGCGCTGCTGCTCGGGCCTCTATCCCCTGCCCTCGCGCACGGCGGCGGCCCCCACCTCAAGGGGACCGTCTCGGTGATCAGCGCGGAGCAGATCACGGTCGAGGCGGACGGGGGAAAGCCGGCGAGCGCGAAGATCACGCCGGAGACGCGGTTCGTCCGGGGCAAGGCCCAGGGCAAGCGAGCAGACCTGAAACAGGGAGACCGCGTCGTGGTGCATACCCGCAAGCACGGCGACGCGCTCGAGGCGCTCGAGATCCGTTACAAGTAGAGCGCGTCAGGGCATCCGGCAGGATCCGTCCTTCGACCACCGCTCGCTGCCGACGCAGTGGTGGCAGAAGAAGAGATCCTCCGGGTCGTACTTCCGCTTGATCTGCGAGAGGCGCTCGTAGCTCGGTCCCCAGAACTCCTGTTGCCAGTCCAGCTCGAAGTAGTCGGCCTCGTTCACGTAGGTGCCCGCGCCGGGCGTGGCGTCGCGGAGGACCTTCATCGCCGCCGCCACTCCTGCCTTTGCCGCCTCCGCCTTCGTCTTGTCCTGCCCGGCGCCGGCGGCCGCGATGATCACCAGCGCCGCCGCGTCGTAGACCGCCGGGTTCATCGACGTCTCGCGGCCGCGCCGCACGGCTTCATCGGCGGCTCCGGCCTGGCCCTTGTTGAAGTGAATCCCGACCGACCAATGTCGGGAGGCATCGAACAGGAGCTCCGCAAGCTTTTTCGCATTGGCCGGCTCGAACATCCGGGCCGGAAGCCACCGGGACTCGTATGCGTACCAGAACGCGGAGACCTGCTCGCCGTCGCCGGTCCACCACCAGAGGCCGGGTCGTCCGTCTTCCTGGATGGCTCCGGGAGCATGCTCCTTGAGCCAGCCCTGATCCCACATGCGTTGGCCGGGCACTTCCACGAAATCCGCCTTCATCGTGAACTTGTCCGGGCTCCGCTCGACCCACTCCCGCAGCGGCTGCCACGCCTTCCCGGCCTCCTTCGCGGTCATTCCCTCGAACACCAGCGAGAGCTCGAGCGAGTTGTTCCGCCGGACCTTCACCTGCTCGCCCCAATGCTCGTTGCTCAAGCTCTCGCGGTAGAAGCCGACGAACCGCTCGAGCAGCTCCCTGAATGCCGCGTCGTCCTTCGCCGCGATGCTGCCCTGGAGGGCGCCGAAGAATTCCGGAAGCGGATGCGTCCGCAGCGTCACGCGCGTGACGATCCCGAACGTTCCGCCCCCTCCGCCGCGCAGGGCCCAGAACAGGTCCTGGTCCTGGCAGCCGTTCGCGATCCGCAGCTTGCCGTCGGCGGTGACCACCTCCGCCTCCAGCAGGCTCGCCGCCGCGATCCCGTACTTCTTCGACCAGCTGCCGAAGCCGCCGCCTTGCATGAACCCGCCGGCCGCGCCGACCGACGTGCATCCGCCGCCCTGCACGTAGCGGCCGCTCTTCACCGTCACTGCCTCGTACGCCTCGATCCAGCGGGTCCCGGCCCCGAGGCTGACCGCGGGGACGGCGGCCGGCGGCGCCGCGCATCCCCGCGGGACGAAGGCGTCGTGCACCGAGACCTGCCGCATCCTGTGCGTCCACACCAGCAGCGAATCGGGCGCATTCGATCGGCCGAGATAGTCGTGCCCCGTCCCTTTGACGACCAACCGCAGGCGGTGCGCGCGGGCGAAGCTCACCGCGGCCTGGATGTCGGCCGCGTCCTCGGCGACCACGGCGAAGGCGCTGAGCGCGGCATTCCAGGCGCCCAGCCAGCCGACCGACTGGGTGGCGCCGGCGTGATCCTGCAGCTCGAACGGATTCTTCGAGGCGGGTGAATCTTGTGGTTGCTCGAGCTTTCCGTGCAGGCTCGCTCCCAGCCGTTGCCACTCCTCCGGCGCGGGCCAGCACGGTTTCCCCGGAGCGCAGCGACAGGCGGCCGCGGCGTCCTGCGGTGTGGGGATCGGGCTCTTCCTACAGGCGGCGCCGAGAGCCGCCAGGAGCAGGAGGAGAGCAGCAACGACTCTCATGGCCGCCTGCTCTAGCACGTATCGGTGTCGCATCCGACGCGCTCCGGAGCGACCTGACGCTCAGCGCCGGATCCGCTCCAGCTCGGTCACGCGGATCTCCTTCTTGGCCGCATCGACGACATACACCACGCGCCAATCCTTCACGTCGATCTGCAGCACGGAGTTCTTCAGCGAGCTCCAGAAGGGGCTCGCCGGCGGAACGGTGTCCACCGCTTCCGCGATCTGCTCCATCGTCCGGCGGATCTCCTGCCGGACGCCGTCCGGAACCGTGCCGAGGTTGACCTCGAACCGGACCGAATAGTTCACCCGTGTGCTCATCGTCGGCAGAACTACGTAGTCTAGACCCAGACCGTGGGCACCGGGCGCTGATTCGGCAAGTCGCGAAGCGCTTACTTCCGCACTTCCTCGACGCGAAGCGTCTCGCCGTCGAACGTGTAGAAGAACGACCAGCCGCGAACGACCAGGCGCAGGCGGCTCACCCGTACCGACGCCCAGAACGCGCTGTCCGGGGGGATGTTCTGTACACCATCCGCGATCTCTTCGAAGCGGAGCCGCGCTTCCTGCCGGATGTAGACAGGCGTCGCTTCCATCACCGGCTCCAGCATGACGACGCGATAGGCCATGGAACGCTCCCACCCCTCCCTGCGTAAAAACTTCAGGAGTGTCGCGGAGCCCTGACAAGCCTTGACAGCCGATCGAGGTGCCGCCCGGCGGCATGGGGATTGCCCTGGCGAGCAACGGATTGGCAGCATTGACTTTCACTTTGCAAGCGAGCGATACACAACCCAACCGCGTCCCGGGGGGGGACGCGACGCAGCGCCGGCGGTGGCGGCTGCGTGGCGGATTCCCGCCCCGGCCGCCGCCGCTCGCGCGTGCATTTCACCAGGCGGCCTTCATGATCGCGAGCAGCTCGTTCTCGGGGGTCTCGGGACCCGCGACGGGCTTCACCGCCTCGACCAGGTCCTCCTGGGTCAGCCCGAAGCTCGAGATGTGCTGCGGCAGCCCGAGCTCGGCAATCAAGGCGGACACCGCCGCCGGCGCGACCTCGGGCTTCGGCGGAACCGCTCCGAGCGCCGCGGCGATCTGGCGGAGCGGCTCGGGGCGGCGCTTCAGATAGAAGCGCATCGCGTGCGGCAGCAGCAGGCACGAGGTGACCCCGTGCGGAATGCCGTGGCGAGAGCCGATCCGCTTTCCCAACGTGTGGCTCAGCCCCTTCGCTGCCGGACCGGGCAGCAGATACGAGAGCCAGGCGCCGACCTGGCAGTCGGTCCTCGCCGCGCGGTCGGAAGGGCTGCGCTTCACCGCCCGCAGGCCTTTGGCGAGCAGGCGCATGCCCTCTAGCGCGGCCACGTCCGGCAGCGGGTGGTCGCCCGGCGCGAGCAGCGTCTCCACCGCGTGGTCGACCGCCCGGATCCCGGTGGAGAGCCACAGCTCGAGCGGCGTGTGGACTGCCAGCGCCGCATCGTAGAAAACGGCCTTCGGCACCAACTCGGGCGCGGCCACGCCCACCTTCTCGTTGGTGCCTTCGGCGGAGAAGCCCGAGGAGCCCGAGAGCTCCGCGACCGAGAGCGTGGTGGGAACCGCGAAGTGCGGCAAGACCGCCTTGCCGGCGAGCCGCACCCCGCGCGCCTTCGCCAGCGCGTCCGGAGCGCCCAGGTCGATTCCCGCCGCCAGCGACCAGGCCACGGCCTTGGCCGCGTCGATGGGCGATCCGCCACCCGCCGAGACCAGCGCATCCGCT
>DASQAS010000004.1:0-13297 GCA_035635635.1 Myxococcales bacterium
ACATCCCGATCCGTGAACTCGCAGAACTTGATCCCCTCGATGTCCTGCAGGATGTGCGTCGCCTCGGTCATCCCTGAGGTCTTGCCCGAGGGCAGGTCCACCTGAGTGCGGTCGCCCGTGATCACGGCCTTCGAACCGTAGCCGAGCCGCGTCAGGAACATCTTCATCTGCTCGGTGGTGGTGTTTTGCGCCTCGTCCAGGATCACGAACGCGTCGTTCAGGGTCCGTCCGCGCATGAATGCGAGCGGCGCCACCTCTACGGTGCCGCGCTCGAGCAGGTCCTGCGCCCGGTCGATGTCCATCAGGTCGTGCAGGGCGTCGTAGAGGGGCCGCAGGTACGGGCTGACCTTCTCGGCCAGATCGCCGGGGAGGAAGCCGAGCTTCTCGCCGGCCTCGACCGCCGGCCGGCAGAGCACGATCCGCTTCACCCTGCGCTCCACCAGCGCGGCGACCGCCATGGCCATGGCCAGGTAGGTCTTGCCGGTACCGGCCGGACCGATGCCGAACACGATGTCGTACTTGCGGATCGCGTCGATGTACGCCTTCTGGTTGAAGCCCTTCGGCGTGACCGGCCGGTTCCGGTTGGTCACGTAGACGGTGTCGAGGAAGATGTCCTTGAGGTCCGCGTTCGCGTCGGCGAGCAGCATCTTGCTCGCCTGCTCGACATCCTCGAGCCCGAGCGGATACTTCCGCTGGATCAGCTCGGTCAGGCCGGCCAGCAGCTTCTCGACGAGCGCGACCCTTCCCGGCTCACCCGAGATGAGGAAGACGTTCCCGCGCTGTCCGATATGGACCCCGAACCTCTGCTCGATCAGCTTGAGGTTCTCGCTCCGCCCGCCGGCGAGCGTCCGTGCACCATCGTTGTCCAGCAGCTCCAGTCGCGCAGAAGGCTCTGCCAATTCCACCTCGTGAGGGGCCCGACGGGGCCCTGCACCGCTGATCTAATCAAGCGGCGGCAGCAAGACAAACCCCTGATTCGTACGCCGGTAGTAATAGGACTCTTTCCAGGGATACCGGAGGTCCTGCTCGGTAACGAAGTTGCCCTCGACCAGGGCGCGCAGGGTCTGGGGGTACTCGCCGCGTTCGGTTCGATACAACTCCAGGGCGCTCTCCAGGCGCGTCACTTGATCGCGCGCGATCAGCCGCGCCAGCGCGCCGCGTCGAGCCGGGGTCTCCGCCCGGGCCGCCCCGAGCGTGGGCGCGACCACCCGCACCAGCATCAGCGTCGCCGCGAAGAAGGCGAGCGACAGCGCCAGCCGCACCACCGCCCTCACCCAGGAGATCGTCGCGCGGCGGCCCTTGCGCAGTCCGTCCGCCAGCGCCTTGGCTCCCCGCGGCGGCGGAATCAGCTTGAGGTAGCCCCACTCGATCAGCTGGTGGAGCGCCTTGACCGCGTCGAACTCCCCGATCCGGGACGCGTCGCAGATCTGCTGGACGGTCCGTCCCGAGACGGCCAGCCTGTAGACGAGCTTGTGGCGCGCGGCCGGCTTCCCCTCCTCGCCGCCGTCCGCCATGATCTCGCCGGTGATCGGCAGGTCGCCGACCTCCAGCTCCTTGAGCGACTCGAACGTCCCTTCGGCCCAGGGCACCTTCTTCTTCAGGGCCGGCCACTCGTCCATCCGGCGGAAGCCCTCGAGCAGGATGCTCTCGGCGCGGATGGGGTCGAAGATGCTCTTCGCCGGATCGACCTCTTCCTGCGAGAACTCGTAGGACCCGTTCTTCCAGCCGAAGAGCTTGTAGAGCGTCTCGGTGGTCTGCAGCCGCATCATCTGCGAGAGCCGCGCTTTAACCACCGCGCCGCTCTCCACCAGGATGTCGCCCAGCCGCTTCAGCGTCCGCTGCTGCGTGGTCAGCGCCTCGTCGAGCTGCCCCTGCGTGAGCAGCTCGGCGCGCAGGAGCAGGCTGCCGAGCAGCTCCTTGGAGTCGCGGGCCCTCTCGCTGGCGAAGATGACGTTGCCCTCCTTGAAGAAAACCTCCACCTCGTGGCCCAGGGTCTTGAGCGTCAGGCGGCCGGTCTTGGTCTGGTGCCCGATCAGCTGGAGGATGTCGGCGATCCCGAAGTCCTTCAGGGTTCCCGAGAGGGCCATCTATGCACCCTCTTCGGCCCGCTGGCGCGAGAGCAGGTCCCGGAAGCAGATCGCGTAGACGCCGATCAGCAACACCGCGGTCAGAACGACGCGCAGGACCGAGATCCCGCTGCCCACCGCGGCCGGATCGTGGGCGACGCCGCGCCAGAACACGATGCTGGCGAACAGCGAAGCCGTGACGAGCAGGAAGAACAGGCCGCGCAGCGGATAGCCGAGCACCACGTGCCCGGCCCCCGAGACCACGCCGAGGATGCGCGCGACGAGCTGCCGGCGGCGATGGTAGGCCTGCACCGCCGCTTCCTTCTTCTCCCGGGCGATCGGGTCGACGCCGCTGCGCCGGACGAAGACGTTGACGCATTGGGCGCAGAGCCCCTCGGCCGGCCGCGCATCCGAGTCGCAGCGCTTGCAGACCTCGCGGCCACACCGGCCGCAGCGGCTGCTGGGGCGGACCCGCTCGCGGGAGCTGTGCAGCGCCAGCACCAGGATGGCGGCGATCACCAGCATGGCGATGGCCAGCGGGGCCGGCAGCCCGCCGGCCAGCATCGAGCGGACCTCGTCGCCCAGCGCGTCGGCGCCCTGCTCCTCCGCGTCGATCAGCGACTCGAGCCAGGCATTGTCGAGCGGCACGTCCATCACGAACTTGTTCGACTTGCGGTTGGCCTGGAGCTGCCCGCCGGTGAAGGCCTCGACGGCCGCCCGATCGACGGCGAGCGCGCGCGCCTGTTCCGCCTGCACCTTCTCCAGCGTCTCCACGCCTCCCATCCCCAGGGCGCGGCTGATGTTGAAGTGGGGCGCCGCCAGGCTTTCCTGGAGGTCGATGGCCTGCTGGTACTGGGGAATCGCCTTCGCGGTGTCGCCGGACAGAAGGTAAACGTTGCCGAGGTTGTTGCGCACGGCGGCCAGGCCCGCCGTGCTGGCCCCCTGTACCTCCAGCGCGCGCAGGTACAGCTTCTCGGCCGTCGCCAGATCGGCGTCGCGCTTCGCCTTGTGGGCCAGGGCGAAGTCCACGCTCAGCTCGTTCCCCGACTCGAGGCGCTTCTGCAGTCGGGTGAGCTCTTGCCCCGTGCCGTCCCCGTGCTCCAGCAGCCAGACGTCGAGGGCCGGCCCGCCGAAGGCAGCCACCCGCCCGATCTCCTCCGCCGCCCACGGGGCGGCCGCCACCGCGGCGAGCAACACCACTGAGATGGCCACCTCCGCCGTCGTCGCGTAGAGGGCGCACGCGAGCAGCACGGTGAACACCAGCGGGATCGGTCCGAGCTGCAGGATGACGGGCAACAGCAGCAGCACGGTCGCGAGCATGCGCGTCTGCCACTTGCCGACGCCGCCGAGGAAGAGGTGGTTCACGTCGTGCGAATACAGATGGGCGTGCCGCACCAACACCACCACCACGAAGGCCAACGTCGTTGCGAGCACGCCGACGAACAGGACGGAGAGGAGATTGGCGAGCGCCGCCCGCGACACGCGGGGATCGCGCATCCCCGCTTGCGCCGCGGCCACCAGCTCCAGGGCGGCGGGCTTCACCGCCACGATGCTGTCGGCGAGCAGGGCGCGCGCCAGGCAGGTATGGGCCGACACCAGACCCGGGGCCATTTCGACCGCCAGCTTGCAGCGCTGCACCGCCACCTTGGGCGCTCCCGCGGCGAGCGCGGTCCGGCTCTCGCGCACGAGCGCGGCGCCGACTGCGAAGAGGTTCTCGATCGCCAGGTCTTCCCGCAGCGTACGGACGCGCAGCTCCTCGTCGTCCGCGCGTCGCTCGTCCCGGTCCCGGATGTAGTCGCGCCGAGCGGCCCAGTGCGCCATCAGATCGGCGCTCCGCTCCGGCGGCATGAGCACGGCCTTGTTGGTGGTCGGCACGTGCGGGATCGAGACCGCCGTGCCCGAGGTCACCGGCAAGGGTGGCGCGGGCTCCTCTTCTGCGGACGCTGGATGACCCGTTGCCAGGGCCGCCGCGGCACAAGCGACCCACACGCTGCGCGCGCGCAAGAAACCCCGGCAAGTCACCTGGTCATCCTAGACGGAACTGCCGAAGCGGCAAGGAAAGGTCCCGGAATTCCGGAGCGTGGATGTGGTATGCCGCCGCCCATGTCCCAGCCCGAAACCGCCCTGCGGCGGCTGCTCGACATCATGGACAAGCTGCGCGATCCCGGCGGCTGTCCCTGGGATCGCGAGCAGACGCTGCGCACGCTGACCCCCTATCTGCTGGAGGAAGCGCACGAAGTGATCGAGGCTATCGAGGCGGGGGACGTTGCGCACCACAAGGAGGAGCTGGGCGACCTGCTCTTCCAGGTGGTCTTCCAGGCCCGGATCGCGCGCGAGGAAGGAAAGTTCGACTTCGCGCAGGTGTGCGACGTCATCGCAGACAAACTCACCCGCCGGCACCCCCACGTATTCGGAGACGTCTCCGTGTCCGGCTCGCGCGAGGTGGTGACGAACTGGGAGCGGATCAAGGCGGACGAGCGCAAGCAGAAGGGCCAGGCGCCGCGCTCGGCCATCGGCGGCGTGCCCGTCTCGCTGCCCGCGCTGGTGCGGGCGGAGCGGCTGACCGAGAAGGCGGGCGCAGTCGGGTTCGACTGGCCGGACGCGAAAGCCGTGTTGGCCAAGGTGCGCGAGGAGCTCGACGAGCTGACCGAGGCGATGGAGACCGGAGCGCCGCAGCGGATCGAGCACGAGCTGGGAGATCTCCTCTTCGCCGTCGCCAACCTCGGCCGCTGGCTGAAGGCGCATCCGGAGGAGGCGCTGCGTGGGACCTTGCGCCGCTTCGAATCGCGCTTCCAGCACATCGAGCGCGCGCTGGCAGAGCGCGGAAAGTCGCCGCGCGAGTCCACGCTGGCTGAAATGGATGCGCTCTGGAACGAGGCGAAGGAGCGCGAAAAGTCCGCGAATTGACACCCTCTCCCGGCCCTTGCCCACAGCCGCGGACCCGGATGTGGAGAAGCTGTGGATTTCATGCCGGTTGAAAGACGGGCGCAGAGTGGTTGGAGCGTCTCCCTCCTGCGGCGAGGGTCTACACCGCGGGAAAAGAGCCTGCGGCGCCGGAGGTTGACCTGCTGCGCAGGCGCGGTGGCAGACTGCGTGACAACCCGCAGGCGTCGCGACCGCCGGCGGTGCCATCCGTGGAAAACCTGTGGGGTCGCGCCAATTTTCCCAAATGGTGCGCGCGTTGACAGGCCGCGAGCCGGGTGCTATCTGCGTCGCCCCTTTCCGGCCGGCAAGAGCCGTCCACTCCGGGAGCATCGGTGGCCAACACGCGTTCGGCAGAGAAGCAGAACCGGCAAGCCCATAAGCACCGCGTCCGCAATGCCCACGTCCTCTCGACGTTGCGCACCAGCGTCCGGAAGTTCCGCGAGGCCTCGGCCTCCGGCGACGCGCAGAAGGTCAAGCAGGAGCTGGCTGCGGCGGTGCGGCAGATCGCGAAGGCGGCTTCGAAGGGCGTGATCCACAAGGGCCAGGCGTGGCGCCGGATCTCACGGCTCACGAAGGCGGCCTCGCAGGCCACGACTCCGCGGTAGCCCCGGCCACCGAAGGCGGCTCAGGGGCTATTTCTGAGAACGAACCCGCGAAGGTCTTTATTGACCGAGGCGCACGCTGACGTCGTAGCGCTCGATCACCTCCGCAGCGAGCGTCCGCGCCAGCCGCCGGAGCGCGGCGCGCCGGTTGGCTTCGGTCCCGAGCACGTCGATTCCGATCAGGTAGTCCTCGCCGCCTCTGACCGTGTCCGCGTAGCCGGGGGCGCGGACTACGAGGAGCCCCTCCAGGCGATAGGAGGCCGCTCCGCCCTCGGCGCCGACGCCGCTCGGATTGTTGCCCAGGGCGAGGAGCTCGGCAGAGAGCTCCGGCGCGCTGGAGCCGTCGGGTTCCAGACGGCCTCGCCCGGCGAGCTCGCGGCGAAATTCAGCCGCGAAGATGCCGCCTGCTTCGGCCTGCGCGGTGCCGTTCTTGACCGGGCCGACGCGCAACCCCTGGACAGGCTTGCCGCGGACGGGGGCGTAGCCGCAGGCAAGCACAGCCCATAACAGGAGCGGCCATCCGCGCGCTGCCGTGGGGCTAGCACGGCGCGTGGTCGCGCCGGCTGTCCCGCAGCGCCGCGGTGGTCCGCGCGCTGCCGTGGGGCTAGGCCACCACAAAGTTCACCAGCCGCTTGGGGACCACGACGACCTTCTTCACGGTCTTCCCCTGCAGCCAGCCCGCCACCTTGGGGTCGCGCGAGGCCATGTCGCGGATCTCCGCGTCGTTGGCGCTCGCCGCCACCTGCACCTCGCCGCGGAGCTTGCCGTTCACCTGCACCGCGATCTGGTAGGCGTCGTCCACCACCAGCGCGGGATCGGCATCTGGCCACTGCAGGCGCGACAGCTCCTCCGTGTGCCCGAGCCCGCGCCACAGCTCCTCCGCCGTGTGCGGCGCGAACGGAGCCAGCAGCTGCACCAGCACCTCCAGCGCCTCGCGCAGGGAGCCCGGCGCGCCCGACCAGTCCGTGGCCGCGTTGGACAGCTCCATCAGCGAGGAGATCGCGGTGTTGAACTGCAGCCGCTCGAGCTGCTGCGTCACCCGCAGGATCGTCTTGTGCGTCCGGCGGCGCAGATCGTCCGGAGGGCCGCCGGCCTTCACGCCCTCGATGGTCTGGAGGTTTCCCTGGATCAGCCGCCAGACGCGGCCCAGGAAGCGGTGCTGCCCCTGGACCTGCTCGTCGGACCAGTCCATGTCCTTCTCCGCGGGCGCGGCGAAGAGGATGAACAGGCGCGCGGTGTCCGCCCCGAACTCGTCGATGATCTCGCGCGGTGAGACGACGTTCCCCTTGCTCTTGGACATCTTCTCGCCGTCGCGGCCCTTGACGATCCCCTGCGTGACCAGCTTCTGCGCCGGCTCGTCGATGGCGCAGAGACCCAGCTCCTGCATCACCTTGGTCCAGAAGCGGAAGTAGAGCAGGTGCAGGACCGCATGCTCCGGTCCGCCGACGTAGACGTCGATGGGCAGCCACCGGTCCGCCTGCGCGCGCGAGAACGGCTCGCGGTCATTGTGCGGGTCGAGGTAACGCGCCCAGTACCAGGCGGAATCGACGAAGGTGTCCATCGTCTCTGCCTCGCGCCGCGCGGGCCCGCCGCAGATCGGACACTCCGTGTTCACCCAGGAGGCGACCTTCGCCAGCGGCGGCTCCCCCATCCCGGTCAGGACCTCCTTCACGTCGATGTCCGGCAGCTTCACCGGCAGGTCCGAATCGGGCACCGGGATTCCCTTCCCCTCCGGATCGTCCTTGGGGCAGTAGACGATGGGGATGGGAGTTCCCCAGTACCGCTGCCGCGAGACCCCCCAGTCGCGCAGGTGGTAGTTGACCGCCGGCTTGCCGATCCCGCGCCGCTGGGCCTCGGCGGCGATCGCCAGCCGCGCCTGCTCCGAAGGCATCCCGGAGAACTCTCCGGAGTCCATCAGCACGCCGTAGTCGGTGTACGCCTTGTCCTTGGGCGGCTCGCTGTCGTCTCCCGGGCGGATCACCGGCACGATCGGCAGGTCGTACTTGCGCGCGAACTCGTAGTCCCGCTCGTCGTGCGCGGGCACCGACATCACGGCGCCGGTCCCGTACCCGGCGAGCACGAAGTTCGCCACCCAGACGGGGATTTCCTTGCCCGTGAAGGGGTTCTTGGCGCGGATGCCGGCGTCCACACCTTCCTTCTCGGCAGCCTGCGCGCCCTCTCCGACCTCCTTGGTCGCCCGCCGTACCTTCTCCGCGAAGGCCTGCAGTCCGGCCTTTTTCGACTGGGGCGCGAGCTCCATCACCAGAGGATGGTCCGGCGCCACCGCCATGTAGGTGGCACCGTAGATGGTGTCGGCGCGCGTGGTGAAGACCCGGAAGGCCTTGCGCCTGGCGCCCTTCACGGCGAAGTCGATCTCCAGGCCGTCGGAGCGCCCGATCCAGTTCCGCTGCATGGCGACCACTCGCTCGGGCCAGTCGATGCGGTTCAGCCCCTCCAGCAGCCGGTCGGCGTACGCGGTGATCCGGAACGCCCACTCCGGGATTTCGCGCTCAACGACCACGCTGCCGCAGCGCCAGCAACGTCCTTCCTCGACCTGCTCGTTGGCCAGGACGGTGTTGCAACTCGGACAGAAGTTCACCTTCGCCCGGCGGCGGTAGACCAACCCGCGCTCGAGCATGCGCAGGAAGAACCACTGGTTCCAGCGGTAGTAGGCCGGGTCGGAGGTGGACAGCTCGGTGGACCAGTCCACGGAAATGCCCAGCGAGATCACGTCCTTCTTGAACGAGGCAATGTTCCTCGGCGTCCGCTCCGCCGGGTGGACGCCCTCCTTGATCGCTGCGTTCTCGGCGGGGAGGCCGAAGGCGTCCCAGCCGAACGGGTGCAGGACGTCGAAGCCGCGCTTGCGCGCGTAGCGGGCGAGCACGTCGGTGATGCAGTACACGCGCGCGTGCCCCATGTGCATCTCGCCCGACGGGTACGGCAGCATCGCGAGCACGTATTTCTTCGGAGCGCCGGGGCGGTTTCCTGCCCGGAACAGGTCCTTGCTCGCCCAGTGCGCCTGCCAGCGCGGCTCGATCGACTTCGGGTCGTACCGGTCCTGCACGGTGTGGTTCTCCTTGCGAAGGGGGCGGATTCTAGCGCGGTGCGCCAGATCGCGGGGGTTCGAGTGCGGAAAGGGTCTCGGAGCGGACCACTTCCGTCGCCGGAACCGGCCCTGATCCGGGCGGAACCTCGCGGCGGGCCCTCCAGGCGGCCTCTGTCCGTGAAAGCTCCGCCAGGCCCTCGATGCGGGCCGCCCTTCCCCAGCCAACGGCGGTCGCCGCCGCCTGGGCGAGCAGCCAGGCGAGCGCCACGGCCGCGGGTCCGGACTGCGCGATCTGCAGCCGCACTGCCATGGCCGCGGAAGCCCCGCCGAGCCCCACCGCGGCTCCGACCGCCCCGACCGCGATGCACCGGAAGGGCCGCCGGGCGAGGAGCCGGCCCGCGGCCACCAGCGCGCCCAGGGCGGACCGGCGAGATGGATCCGCGGCGAACTGCGCCCGGGCTGTGTCCGCGATCACATGCGCGACGAAGAGCAGCGCCGCAGCGGCGGTGGTCGCCAGCCACAGGTTCCGGTGCGCTGCCGTCTCCGTGTCGACGTTCTCGTTGATCTGCAGCGCGACCCTGGTCAATAGCCCCGCGAGCGCGGCGGCGAGCCCGAGCGGAACCAGGCCCGCGAGGGCGGCGCGCAGCATCCGCCCGTAGAGCCCGCCGGCGGCGGCGAGCAGGCGCGGGAAGGGCAGCGGCTCGCCGGCTCCCGCGGCGGCGACCATCGCCGCGGCCGCGAACGGCGCGGTGAGGAGCAGCACGAGCAGCGCGCCGATCCACCCGGCCAGCAGCGCCTGCGAGGACGCGCTGCTCGAGACCAGCTGGTGGACGAGGTCCAGCAAGGTCGCGCCGTCCATCCAGGCGACGGATCCCGCGGAGGCCGGGGAGTGGTCGAGCTGCGCGCGCAGCAACGCAAAGGCCGGCATCGCCGCGATCGCCGATGGAACGAGCAGGAGCAGCCACCAGATCGCCAGGACGCGCCAGCGCAAGGACTGCCGCAGCGAGCGGCGCAGCAGCCCCGGCGCGATCACAGGGACCCCAACAGCGCCAACAGAAGGCCCGCCCAGGCCTGGACCTCGAGCGTCCAGCGCGCCGACGCGGCCGGCGTGCCCTCCCGCGTCCGTCCGTCGTCCAGCTTGTTCAGATCGAGCAGCACTTCGCGCAGCGGGTCGATCTGCACGGATGCCACGCGGGAGGGCCGATCGAACACCCAGCGATGCCAGCGCTCCTCGGCGGGCCAGCGGACCAGCTCGGCGGTGCCGTCGTCGAAGCGGATCGACACCGCCTGCGGGACCTGCGCCCCGTACCGGCGCAGCCGCACGGTGGAGCGCCAGGGGAACGGTCCGGGCCCTTCGGCCTTCGCTTCCGGATGCGCGGCGTGGAACGCGGCCCGCGCCGCCGACTCCTGCTCCCGCGCTCCCGAGGAATCCAGCTCGACGCGGCCTCCGTCCACCTCGAGCACGAGACCCGGACGGGGGACGAGCTCGACCGTCTCGATGGACTCCACCCGATCGTCGACGGGCGCCGCCGCGTAGACCTGCGCGGCGAACCACTGCCGCACGGTCTCCCGGCCGACTTCCGCCAGCGCGGCCTCCAGATCCGCCGTCGAGGGATGGCGGAACTTCCAGCGGCGGTAGTACTCCGCGAACCCGCGCGCCAGCGCATCGCCGCCGAGGCGCCGCTCGAGGTCGTGGAACACCAGCGCGGAGCGCGAGTAGACGAGGCCGTAGCTGCCGCGCGACCACCGATCCCACGCGTTGCCGGCGATGGGATCGGGGGGAAACCGCGTGGTGCCGTTGCGCTCGAGCTCGAAATACGAGAGCTGCGGCGTCTGCAGCCCGAGCGCGCCGAGAAGGCCGGGCGCCTTGATCCGCACGCCCTCCCCGTCCAGCATGCGCGCGTTCCAGAACTCGTCCAGCCCCTCGTCGAGGAACGGCTCCTCGAACTCGTTGTTCGCGAGCAGGCCCATGAACCAGCCGTGGCCGAGCTCGTGGACGGTGACGAAGCGGACGAACGGCAAGAGCGGCGGACCCAGCGCGCCGATGGTGGTGAAGAACGTCTCGTACTCCATGCCGCCCGACTCCAGCGCCCCGTATGGCGGAACCACCACCGTGATCTGGCGATACGGGTACGGCCCCAGGGTGCGCCCGAAGTACTCGAGCGTGTCGCGCGACGCCTGCAGCGCGATCCGGGCCGCCTTCTCGTATTCGGGCGGATGCAGCACGCGGATGCGCACGCCGTTCCACTCCCCCTCCAGCGGAGGCGCGAAGCCGTCCCAGGCCGTGAAGGCGAAGTCGTGCACGTCGTCCTGGGCGACGCGGTAGACCACGCCGGCAGCCGTCTCTTCCGGGGGTGCGGTCTGCATCCCGACCGAGCCGAACGTGCTTCCGCGCGGCACCGTGATCGCGGCGCGGTAGCCGCCGAAGTCCGCGTAGAATTCGCTGTAGAGGTGGAACTCGTGGCAGTTCCAGCGCGGCGCCGTCGCGCCCCGCTCGCCAGGGAGCTCCAGCACGCCGACCTTCGGGAAGAACTGCGCCGCGAGGTGATAGCTCCCCGACCATCCGGTCCGCGCCACCACGCGCGGGAGCTGGCTGTGGAAGGCGATCTCGAGGACGGCGCTGACTCCCGGAGGAACCGCCCGGGGCAGATCGAGTCGCACCACCGTGTGGTCCGTCTCCGGGCCCGAGTCGGGGTGCACGAAGGTCCAGGGAACGGCGTGCCCGGACTGCGTCACCGACTTCAGCTCGATGAAACCCCACTCGCCCCGCTTTGGCTCCGCCGCCTCCAGGCGGAACCGGCCCGTGCGCTCGCGCTCGAGCTCGAGCGCGAACGTGCTCCCGGGTCCTTCGAACGCGTTGAGATAGAGGTGGACGTACATCTCGCGGATCGGCTCGGCGCTGCGGTTGCGCCAGGTGAGGCGTTCACGCCCCTCGATGGTGTGCCGGACCGGGTCGAGCGCCGCCTCGATCTCGTAGCTCGCGACGGGCTCGGGCCGCTCCCGCACGCCGCCCCAGGCTCCGGCGCTGCTCGGGACGCGCACCGCTCCGGCCGAGGGGCCGGCCAGTCCGGCGGCGAGGATCAGGGCTGCGATCACCCGCGCGTCGTACTCGACGCGCGCCCAGGCTGGCAATAGTATCCGCGCTCCCCATGGAGCCACAGGTCTACATCCGCGACATCTCCGGGCACGACGGCCGCGACGTCCTGCTGCGCGGCTGGCTCTACGGCAAGCGCTCGAGCGGCAAGCTCCACTTCCTCCAGGTCCGCGACGGGACCGGCACCATCCAGGCGGTGGTCTCGAAGAAGGACGTCCCCGAGGCCGTGTTCGCGGCCGGAGAGAAGGCGCCGCAGGAGGCCTCCGTCGAGGTGCGCGGCAAGGTGGCCAAGGATCCCCGCAGCCCCCTCGGTTACGAGCTGCACGTGACCGACCTGAGGGTGCTGCAGGGCGAGCCGGGATATCCGATCCAGCCGAAGGAGCACGGCGTCGGGTTCCTGCAGGAGCAGCGGCATCTGTGGCTGCGCTCCTCGCGCCAGCGGGCGATCCTCGCGGTGCGTCACACCATCATCAAGGCGATCCGCGACTACTTCGACTCGCGCGGCTTCACGCTGGTGGACTCGCCCATCCTCACGCCGGCGGCGTGCGAAGGGACCTCCACGCTCTTCGAGGTGCCCTACTTCGACCTGGGCAAGGCCTACCTGACGCAGTCGGGGCAGCTCTACGGCGAGGCCGCGGCGATGGCGGTGGGCAAGGCCTACGTGTTCGGCCCCACCTTCCGGGCGGAGAAGAGCAAGACGCGGCGGCACCTGACCGAGTTCTGGATGGTGGAGCCCGAGGTCGCGTACATGGATCTCGACGGCGACATGGACCTCGCCGAGGATTTCATCGTCGCCATCGTGCAGGCGGTGCTCCAAAGGCACGAGCACGAGCTGAAGGCGATCCTGGAGCGCGACCTCGAGCCGCTCCGGCGGGTGCAGAAGCCGTTCCCGCGCATCACCTACACCGAGGCGATCGAGAGCATCCAGAAGGCCGGCCACCCGATCAAGTGGGGCGACGACCTGGGCGGAGACGAGGAGACCATCCTCTGCAAGCAGTTCGATCGCCCGGTGATGGTCCATCGCTACCCGGCCGAGATGAAGGCCTTCTACTTCAAGAAGGATCCGAAGGATCCCAAGGTCGCGCTCGGCGTGGACGTGCTCGCGCCCGAAGGCTACGGCGAGATCGTCGGCGGCGGGCAGCGCGAGGACGACTACGCCACCCTCAAGGCGGAGATCGAGAAGCACCAACTGCCGCTGGAGGCGTTCGGCTGGTACCTCGACCTGCGCAAGTACGGCAGCGTCCCGCATGCCGGCTTCGGCCTCGGCGTGGAGCGGACCGTCGCCTGGATCTGCGGCTTGCACCACGTGCGCGAGACCATTCCCTTCCCGCGCATGATGGAGCGGCTCACGCCTTGAAGCTGCTGGTGGGCCTGTTCGCCCTGATGGTGGCCATCGGGCTCGCGACGCTCTGGCTCTGGCGACAATCGCAATCCCGCGAGCCTTCGCCCTGCGAGTCGCACGAGATCGAGCGGTCGCTGGCCCCGGGCGGGCGCGTTCGGGCCGACGTGTTCGAGGTGCGCTGCCCGGGCGCGACCACCACGCATGTCGCCCTGCTCTTCGCGC
>DASQAS010000005.1:0-16503 GCA_035635635.1 Myxococcales bacterium
GCTGGGCACTTACATCCACCTGCCGCGGCAGCACCTCGCTCTCCGCGGGCAGCAGGAGAACGTCGTCGAACGTGAGGGCCAACGGCACGTGGGGATCGATCATCCTTCGCTCCCGGGGTAAGCCGCTCAGTCTAGCGGCCTGAGCGGGACGCGGCAATGCGCGCAGAGCAGCCATCAAGGCCGCCGCATGCCCGCCGAGCGATCTCGCCCGCCATCTACCCGCTGCAGCGGAATCGGCGGCCGGCTGTCCGGCAACCCGCGCTTCCGCCGGGACCGGCGCCGCAGCGTGATGACGAGGAGGTAGATCACCGTCAGCCCGACGATGACCGCGAACATCGCGATCTGCGTCTGCGCCGACCACTCCCAGACCTTCTCCAGCATCTTGCGGCCGTGCTTGCGAGCCGACCAGCCCAGGTACACCCAGGCGGGTGCCGAGACGCAGGCCGCGATGCCGTCGAACAGGATGAACTTCCAGTACGAAACGCCGGTGAGGCCGGCGACGAAGTACGTCACGGCGCGCAATCCGGGGACGAACCGCGCGGCCATGATGAACTTCGGCCCGTGCTTCTGGAACGCCTCGATCGTCGACTGCACGCGCTCGCCGGAGATGTGGCGGCCGAGGCGCGTCTCCAGGAGTTTCTCGCCGTAGACCTGGCCGGCGCGGAAGATGATGCTGTCGCCGACCAGGATCCCGACGAGGCCGGTGAAGATCATCAACGGCAGCGATCCGTGGCGGCCGACCAGCCAGCCGCCGGTGATCAGCGGCACGTCCTCCGGCAGCGGTACGCCGAGGCCGCAAGTGATCAACACGAACAGGACGCCGATGTAGGCCGCCGGACCGTGAAAATTCGTCAGGAATTGGAAGAGCCAATCCTTCAGACGGCACCCCGGCGTGCAGACGTTGGTCCGAGCCTATCCATGCTGGAGCGCCGAGCGCAACTTCAGCGGCTCTCCGTCTGCTGCTTGCTGATCTGCCACACCAGGAATTCGCGCAAAGGTCCCTTCGCTTCCCGGAGCCGCTCGGCGAGGTCCTGCGCGAGCGCCAACGTCAGCTTCAGCGCCGTGCGCGGGTGCGTCTTCTTCATCTCCTCGAAGACCGATCGGGAAATCTGCAGGAGTTCCACGTCTGTGGCGGCCACCGCCGAGAGCACGTGCTCGCCCTCGACCAGGAGCGACATCCCCCCGACGGTATCCCCCGCCGACACCTCTCCCAAGGGATCGCCGCCTTCCCTGGGGACCAGGCGCAAGGTGCCCTTCGCCACGAACGAGAGCGCGTCCGAGGCCTCCCCCGCCTTGAACGCGAAGATCCCGCGGCCGACCCTCTTCTGCGCCGCCAGGTCCGCCAGGATCTTCAGGCCCACGTCGGTGAACTCGCGCAAGAGGTGCGAAGCGCGGAGCGCGGCGGGTTTGTCGATCGACGGCTGGACTTGCGCCATCAGCGGTGCTCCCGGCCGAGTCGAACGTACTGCTCGGCCCCTTCCCGGATGTGCTTCTTCTCTTCGTCCGTGAGCGGGCGCTTGACCCGCGCCGGCGATCCCAGCGCGAGCATTCCCGCCGGCACTTTCGTCCCCGGGGTGACCAGGCTGCCCGCGCCGATCATGGCGCCCTCGCCCACCTCCGCGCCGTTGAGCACGATGCTGCCGATCCCGATCAGCGCATCGTGTCCGATGGTGCATCCGTGCAGCACCACGCTGTGCCCCACGGTGACGCGGTCGCCCACCACGGTCGAGAAGCCGCTCGAGTCCACGTGGATGACGCTGTTGTCCTGGATGCTGGTGTCGGCGCCGATCCGGATGCTCTGCACGTCGCCGCGCAGGACGGCGCCGTACCAGATGGTGCTGCGGGGGCCGATCACCACGTCGCCGATCACGTCGGCGCTCGGGGCGACGAACGCGCCTTCACCGATCAGCGGCGCCTTGCCCCCGAACGGCCGGATGGTCATGCCTTCTCCCGCTTTCCCGGAGCGCCCGGAGGCGCCTCCGCCGGCGCCGCGTCGGGGCCGGAGGCCACCTTGCGCAGCCGCTCCGTCTCGCCGCTGTTCACGCGTTCCAGCGCATCGGCGAGAGCCGTCGCCTCGTGCGAGAGCATGTCCAGGCTGCGGCGCAGGCCGGCCCCGGCGACATCCACGCTGGAGCTGTCCGCCGAGCGCATCCGCACCACCTGCGTGTAGAGGCTCTCCAGAGTGTACGAGATCCGCGTGTGCTCGGCGTCGAACCGGGCCGCGGCGCGGGTCAGCTCCACGCGCTGGTCCCGCTGCGCGTCGAGCGCGGCCAGCGCCGAGGCCAGCCGCATCCTGGTCACCTCGTCGGTCTCGCCGCTGATGCGCTTCTGCAGGGCCTCGCGCTCGCGCATCAGGCGCTCGTCGTCCTGGGGCGAGAGGAAGCGGCGCAGCTCGCGCTCGCGCCGGGTGAGATTGCGGCAGGTGGCGCGCAGGGCGCCCACCGTCTCCTCCGGCTTGATGAAGATGTCCTTCACCGCCTCCGGCGAGGTGCGCAGCTCGGCGAGGATCCGGTCGCAGATGGCGTCGACGCGCACGTCCCGCGGGTCCTGCTGCGACGCCGCGGCGGTCACCGGAGGCCGCGGGGAGGCCGCGCCGGGCGGCTGCTCATCGTTCATGCGCGAAAGGCCGATGAGGGATCCGAAGCGCTGCGCGCGCTGCTGCTCTTGCGTCGGACTCGTGCTGCTGCCGACCCGGGGACGGACCGGCTCGGTCAGGTTGGGCCTGGTCACCCCGGAGTGGCGCGCGATCACGCGCGTGCCGCGGGAGCCAAGGCCGGCCGCCGGGAAGATCAGCCACCAGAGGAACGGCAGCGAGGAGAGGGCGATGATGAACAGCACGATGGCACCGAGCAGCCAGACGTACCCTTCGAACAGGCTGGCGTTGGCGATCTTCGCCTCCCGCTCGGCCCTGCGCCGCAGCTTGCGCTCCAGGCGGCGCTGCCAGCGCTCGCGCCCCCAGTCGGGATACGCGGTGCGCAGGTTCTCGGTCCATTCCCGGACCATCTGCTCCTGCTGGGTGCTGCCACGGGCGATCGCCTCCTGCGCGCGGCGCAGGGACGCCTGGAGGTTCTCCTGCCAGTCGTCTGGATCGCGATAGCCCATGAAAGTCCGCGGATTCGTAGCATGACTCCTGCACATGCGCACTGCAGCCTCCCGCTATCTGGCCGGCATCGCCAGCAACGACGGCATCAGGGCCTCCTCAGGGCATCAGCTCGGCGGCGACGCGGGCGAGATCGTCCAGCGAGCGCACGCTCTCCACCCGGTCGCAGTGGCGCGCGTAGAGCGGCATCTCGCTGTCGCCGAAGCCCCAGGAGTGCCGCTCCTCGGGGCAGAGCCAGATCAAGCGCCGGCACTTGCGCTTCACCTCCGCCAGTACCCACGCGTTCGGCGGGTTGTAGTTGGTGCGCCCGTCTCCGATGATGATCACCGTCGTCCGCCGCGTGATCGAGCCCAGCCAGGTGTCGCGGAAGAGCTTGAGCGCGTGCCCGTAGTTGGAGTTGGCGGAGAGGTTGATCACGCGCCCCGCGGTGGCGAGGTCGACCGCCGTGCCCACGTCGGTCTTCTTGAAGAGCGGCGTCACCTCGCCGATGTCGCTGACGAACACGAAGCTGCGCACGCGGGCGTAGAGCTCCTGCAGCGTGTAGACGAACTGGAGCATCAGCCGGGAGACGTTGCGGACCGAGTCGCTCACGTCGCAGAGCACGATGATCTCGGGCCGCTCGGGCCGGCGCGCGCGGAAGACCAGCTTGTACGGCTCGCCGCCGGTGGAGAGGTTCTTGCGCAGGGTGCGCCGCACGCTCAGCTTTCCGCGGCGCCGCACCTTGCGCCGGCGCGAGAGACGCGCCTTGAGCCGCTCGGCCAGCCGGCGCACGACAGTGCGCATCCGCTGCACCTCGTCGGCCGTGAGCGAGGAGATGCTCCGGTGCAGCAGCGACTTCTCGCCGCGCGCCTCCGGATCGCGCGCCTTCTGCTCGCGATCGGCCACCCGCCGCGACGCCTCTTCCAGCGCCTTCAGCGTCTGCGAGGTCTGGCGGCTGACCAACTCGAGCTGCGACGGATCGAGGCCGCGCTCCCGCAGCGTCTCCAAGAATTGCTGCAGCTCCTTCTCGGCCTGCGTCCCGCCCGCCGCCTGCAAGAGCCGCCGCGCATAGAAGCCGCGCTGGAGCGGACTCTGCAGACCCCTGAAGTCGACGCTGAGCGTGGCCTGCCGGAGGATCCGCGCGAGCTGATCGGTCCGGCCGGCGAGCAGCGCCTGCGCGAGCGGCGACATCTGCGAGAGCAGCCGCGCGATCTCCTCGAGCTGCTGCTCGTCCAGCTTCTCCCGATCGAGCGCATCCAGCAGCGACCCTTGCAGGCCCTCGACCAGGTCCTGCGCGCCGGTGAAGTAGATCTCGAAGAGCCGATCGAAGACCGCCGCGTCCTGGCCGCGCTTGACCAGGGTCGCCCGCAGCGCGCCCCGGAACGAGGACCTGTCGTCCATCCCCACCAGGAGGGCGGCCTGCGCCGCGTCCGCCACTTCAGCCGGGGAAATCCGCAGGCCGTTCTGGCGCAATAGCCCGGTGAAGTCTTCCAGGCGCTCTTCCACGCCCGGATGGTAGCGTGCCGCCCATGTGGACGCTTGTCCTGGTCGCCGGGGCCTTGCTGGAGCGTGGCCGGCCGGCGCTCGACGCGGTGCGGCCTCAGGCCATCTCCGCGACGGTACGGTTTCTTTCCGACGACCTGCTGGAGGGGCGCGGGACCGGCACGCGCGGTCATGCCATCGCTGAGCAGTACGTTTCAGCCCAGATGCAAGCGCTGGGGCTGCAGCCCGCCGGAGAGGGCGGATGGTCCCAGCGCGTGAAGCTCTGCGAGTCGAAGGCCCAGGGGGCCCTGACGGTGGACGGCGCCGAGGTGCGCGAGGTGCTGGTCGCTGGCGACTGCGGAACGGCCGAGCGGGACGTGGAAGGAGAGCTCGCATTCGCCGGGCACGGCCTGCCGGGCGAGCTCGGGGACGTTCGCGGGAAGATCGCGCTCGTGCTGGCGGGCGCGCCGGCGAGCCTTCCCTCCACGCAGCGTGCGCTGGCGTCCTCGAACGAGGACAAGCTGAAGCGCCTGAAAGCGGCCGGCGCGGTGGCGGAGATCGTGCTGACCACGCCCGAGGTCGATGCGCGCCGTCCCTGGTCGCTGCTCCAGCGCAACTTCGTGTCGGGTCAGGCGCACGACCTGGACGACCTGCCGCCCATGCCCGTGGCCTACGTCGATCTCACGGGCAGCGAGCCGCTGCGGGCGCGCGCGGGCAGGCGCGCGAAGCTGCACGTCTCGCAGACCACGCGGCAGCTCGAGTCGGGCAACGTGATCGGAATCCTGCCGGGAGGCTCGCCGGAGACCATCGTCTACTCGGCACACCTCGACCATCACGGGCTCTGCGCTCCGGGCGCTCCCGATCCGATCTGCAACGGCGCGATCGACAACGCCACCGGCATCGCCGAGATGCTGGAGATCGCGCGCGGCTTTGCGGCGCTGCCGAAGCGGGAGCGCTCGGTCCTGTTCGTCGCCGTGACCGGCGAGGAGCGGGGGCTGCTCGGGTCGGCGTGGTTCGCGCGGCATCCGACCATCCCGAAGCAGCGGATGATCGCGAATCTGAACCTCGACCAGCTGCTGCCGGCGTACCCGGTGGGCGAGCTGGTCCTGCGCGGCGCGGAGCTTTCCACGCTGGAGGACCACGTCCGCGCGGCCGCCGCGGAGCTGGGCCTCTCGATCGCGCCCGACCCGGTGCCGGAGCAGAATTTCTTCGCGCGCAGCGATCAGCTCAACTTCGCGCGCATCGGGGTGCCGTCGGCATGCCTCTGGCAAGGGTTCTCGGGCCCGCGCGGGGAAGCGGCGTTCAAGGACTTCAGGGCGAATCGCTACCACCAGCCGAGCGACGAGTGGCTGCCCACGTACGACTGGGAGGCGGCGGCCCAGATGGCCCGGGCCGAGCTGCTGGTGGGGATTTCGCTGCTCAGCGGCCCGCGGCCGAAGTGGAAGCCGGACAGCCCGTTCAAGTAAGGAAAATATGGGGAAAATATGGGTTTTCGGTCATTCACTTACGGACGAGTTGGTTGTTGGGTCCAGGGACCAGCTCGACCACCATCGCTCGCGCCCTGCCCCGCACGCGAAGGTGGCCACCGATGACCACGACGTCCCGGATCTCCTCAGGGTCGCCGAGGTCGGGGGCCTTGAGCACGCCCGAGGTGTTCACCACGGCGTAGTGGATGCGCTTTCCCCCTCCGACGCCGACCAGCGCCGAGTTGCCGAAGTGCTGCAGCATGGTCAGCTGCTCGCCTTCCAGGACCCGGAAGACGACCACCGCCTGGCCGTCCTTCCTCCGGGCGATGACCAGCTCCTTCGTCTCGCCGCGGAAGAGGAAGTGCCCCCGCGCGTACTCGTTCAGGCAGTTGTCCTCGTTCACGCCCGCCGGGAGCGTGTTGCGCCGCGCCGCCTCCCTGCACCGCTTCGTCGCCGCGTCGGGATCTAGCGAGGGCGGACAGGACAGCTTCTGCACCGTTCCCTTGCCGAGCGGCAGCGTCTCGTCCACGAAGCATCTCTTCACCTGCTCGGCGGTGACGCGGACGGGAGCCAGATCGAAGGCGGCGGCGGCGAGCAGCGGGAGCAGGATCATCGTTGGAAGGTAGCGACGACTTCGCAGTGCGCGGTCTGGGGGAAGAGGTCGAGGGGCACGGCCTTCACAAGGCGGTATCCGGCCAGGGAGAGCAGCTTGCCGTCGCGCCCAAGCGTCGGCGCATCGCAGCTCACGTAGGCAATGCGCGGCGGGCGCAGGTCCGCAAGCGCGCGCACCACGTCCGCGGCGCCGGTGCGCGGCGGATCGAGGAGGACGGCATCGGCGGGGCCGTCGAACGAGCGCGCGACCTCCGCGGCGTCGCCCGCGATGAGCTGCACGCCCAGCCCCGCTTCGTCGGCGCTGCGCCGGAGCAGCCCGAGCGCGGGACCCGCGCTCTCCACCGCGGTCACCAGTCTTCCGCCGCCCAGAAGCGGCAGCGTCAGCGTCCCGCTCCCGCAGAACAGCTCGAGGACGCGGGCGGAGTCCCCGACCGCCAGCGCAGCCTCGCGCTGCAGCATCGGCACCATCGCGCGGTTGGCCTGCGCGAACGTGTCCGGCCGGGCGCGCAGGCGCGCTCCGTTCGACAGCGGCGGGTCGGCGATCACGGGATCGCCGATCGTGGCGCCCGCGAGCGTGACGCCGCGCACGAGCTTGTGCTCGAGCAGCTTCTCCGCGCGCTTCCGCAAACCCGGCGAGACCGCGCCGCTCCCGCGCAGGTCGATGGCGCCCTTGGTCTCGCCCGCGAGCAGGCCCAGATCGTCGACCCCCGGCAGATCGCCGGCGGCGCGCGCCATGTCCGCGAGCTCCTGGAGCAGCGGCTCGAAGAGCAGGCATTCGTCCACCCGCTCCACCCGAGCGCTGCCGGCCTGCGCGAAACCCCAGGCGCCGGCGCCCGCACGGTGCAGGCGGGCGCGGCGCCGGTAACGGAACTGCCGCGGGCTGGGCACGATGGGCGAGAGCTCGTAGCTTCCGCGCGGAAAGCCGCCGATCCGCTCCAGCGCGTCGGCGGTCAGCTCCTGTTTGGCCGCGAGCTGCGCCTCGTACGCCACGTGCTGCACGGGGCAGCCGCCGCACCGGTCGACGATGGGACAAGGGGGATCGACCCGCGCCCCGCCCCGCTCCAGCACGCGAAGCGCCCGCGTCCGCTCGAAACGGCCCTCGCCGGTCAGCTCGGCCTCGACGGTGTCGCCGGGAGCCGCGCCGCGCAGGAACACGACGCGACCTTGGTACCGCGCCAGCGCCTCGCCGCCGTGCACCAGAGCCTCGACCTTCAGGGAGACTTTCACGCCGGCGCGCGGGAAAGGTCCTGCGAGAGCTTCTCCACCATCTTCCCGACCAGCGCCCGCATCTGATCGTCCGTCTCGAGGAATTCGATGCCCATGCCCGGCTCGTCCACGCCGGGTCCGCTCGCCTGCGCCCAGACCACACGGCCCTTCAGCTTGCACTCGCCGTGGCCGGGAAGCTCCAGAAGCAGGTTCACGCGCGTGCCCACCTTCGGGGCGTGCTGCGAGTTTACGAACACGCCGCCGACGGAGAGGTTGGTTCCCCAGCCGCTGAAAGTCCCTTCGGACGAAGTGACCCCGACCATCACCTCGTGGTGCACGCGAGCGCTGCGGCGCGTCGGACTGCTCGGATGCGAAGGGTCCACCATCATCCCGAGGATACCACGCCGGACGCGCTCAAACCTTGATTGTCCGTAACTCCGGCGAGATTCGCAGCTTGGGCTCGGTGACCTTCTGGACGTCCTCCGGTGTCACTCCCGGTGCGACTTCCCGCAGCACCAGCCCCTGCGGCGTGATGTCGATCACGGCCAGCTCGCTGATGACCATGTTGACGCACTTCTTGCCCGTGAGCGGGAGGCGGCACTGCTTGAGCAGCTTCTTCGACCCGTCCCTCGCCACCTGCTCCATCGCCACGATCACGCGCTTGGCGCCGGTGACCAGGTCCATCGCGCCGCCCATCCCCTTGAGCACCTTCCCGGGGATGGTCCAGTTGGCGATGTCGCCCTGCTCGCTCACCTCCATGGCGCCGAGGATGGCCACGTCGATGTGGCCGCCGCGGATCATCGCGAACGAGTCGGCGCTGGAGAAGAAGGAGGTGCCCTTCATCTCCGTGACCGTCTCCTTGCCGGCGTTGATCAAGTCGGGATCGAGCTCGGCCTCGGTGGGATATGGCCCGATGCCCAGCATCCCGTTCTCCGACTGCAGCACCACGTCCATTCCCTTCGGGACGTAGTTCGAGACCAGGGTGGGAATGCCGATCCCGAGGTTGACATAGTAGCCGTCCCTCAGCTCCTGCGCGGCGCGCGCCGCGATCTGGTCGCGTGTCAGCGGCATGTCAGCCCTTCCTCAGCGTGCGCTTCTCGATCGGCTTCTCGTAGTCGGTCCCCTTGAAGATCCGGTTCACGTACACGGAGGGGACGTGGATCTGGTCGCCGTCGAGGTCGCCCACCTCGACCAGGTTCTCCACTTCCGCGATGGTGATGCGCGCGGCGGTGGCCATCATCGGGCTGAAGTTGCGGGCGGTCTTGCGGAAGACCAGGTTGCCCCACTTGTCCCCCTTCCAGGCGCGCACGATCGCGAAGTCGGCCTTGAGCGGCTTCTCGAAGATCATCTCCTTGCCTTCGAGGACGCGCGACTCCTTCCCCTGCGCGATCTGCGTGCCCGCGCCGGTTGGGGTGAAGAAGCCGCCCAGGCCCGCGCCGCCGGCGCGGATGCGCTCGGCGAGCGTGCCCTGCGGGTTCAGCTCCACTTCCAGCTCGCCGGAGAGGAACTGCCGCTCGAACTCCTTGTTCTCGCCGACGTAGCTGGCCACCATCTTCTTGACCTGCCGGCTCTGCAGCAGGATCCCCAGCCCCTTGTCGGTGGTGCCGCAGTTGTTGGAAATCACGGTCAGGTTCTTCACGCCCTTGCGGTGGATGGCCTCGATCAGGTTCTCCGGGTTGCCGCAGAGCCCGAAGCCTCCGGACATGATCACCGCTCCGTCCTGCATGTCGCGGATCGCCTCGTCCGCGTTGGCGACGACCTTGTTCATCGGGTATCCCGTTCGACGATGAGCGCGATTCCCTCGCCGCCGCCGATGCAGAGCGAGGCCAGGCCGCGCTTCTTGTTCAGGTCCTTCATCGCGTAGAGCAAGGTGACCAGCAGGCGGCAGCCGGAAGCGCCGATGGGGTGCCCGAGCACCACCGCGCCGCCGCGCACGTTCACTTTGTCGGGCGAGAGGCCGAGGATCTTGTTGTTGGCCATCGCCACCACCGCGAACGCCTCGTTGATCTCCCAGAGGTCGATGTCGGTGGTCTTGAGGTTGGCGCGCGTCAGGGCCTGCCTGATCGCGTCGGCCGGAGCGATGGTGAAGTCCACCGGGTCACGGGCGGCATGGCCGAAGTCGCCCAGGCGGCCCAGCACGGTGCGGTTCTCCTTCTTGGCCCGCTCGGCGGACATGAGGACTACGGCCGCCGCGCCGTCGTTGATCGACGACGCGTTGGCGGCGGTGACGGTGCCGTCCTTCTTGAAGGAGGGCTTGAGCGAGGCGATCTTGTCGGGCTTGGCGAGCTTGGGACCCTCGTCCTCGTCGACCACCGTCTTGTTGCCCTTCTTGTCGGTGAGCTCGACCGGGACGATCTCGGCCTTGAACGCTCCTTCCTTCTGCGCCTTCTGCGCCCGCAGCGTGGACTCGCGGGCGTACTCGTCCTGCGCGCCGCGCGAGAGCTGGAAGTCGGCGGCGCACTTCTCGCCGCACATGCCCATGTGCATGTCGTTGTAGGGATCCCAGAGGCCGTCGTGGATCATCAGATCCTTCAGCTCGGTGTTCCCCATCCGGGCGCCGCCGCGGATGGCGTGGCTGAAGTACGGCGCGTTGGACATGCTCTCCATGCCGCCCGCGACGATCACGTCGGCCTCGCCCAGCGCGATCAGGCGGGCGCCCTCGATCACCGCCTCCAGGCCGGATCCGCAGACCTTGTTCACGGTCACACAGGGAGTCGTATTGGGCAGCCCGGCGTAGAGGGCTGCCTGGCGCGCGGGGGCCTGCCCGACGCCGCCCTGCAGCACCTCGCCCATGAAGACCGTCTTGACCTCCTCCGGCTTCACGCCTGCGCGCTCCAGGGCCGCCTTGATCACGATGGCCCCGAGCCGGGGGCCGGGCAGGCTCGAAAGCGCGCCCTGGAAGGCGCCGATGGGCGTCCGGGCGGCGCCGACGATCACGACCTCTTGGAATTTGCGCTCTGCGGCCATGGGGATGCTCCTCTTTGGGGAGGTGTTCATAACCCAATCCGCGCTGTCAAGCGACGGAGCTTGTGCTATGTCGGCGCCCCCATGTCCCATGCGGGCGACTTGTCGCGGGTTGAGTTCGATCGGCTGCTCGACCAGACCGGCGGGCCGGCGGTCATGGTGCACGGCGGAGCCGGAACGCCGCCGGACGCAGATCCCGCGCGGTACCTGGAAGGCACCCGCCGGGCCGCCGAGGCCGGTCTGCGCGCCCTGATGCAGGGCGGCTCCGCGTTGGATGCGGCCCAGGCCGCCGCGGTGGTGCTGGAGGACGACCCCAACTTCAACGCCGGCACCGGGGCAGCTCTCACCAGCGACGGCGAGGTAGAGCTGGACGCGAGCTGCATGGACGGCACCACGCTGCGGGCGGGCGCGGTGGCCTGCGTGAAGACCCTGAAGAATCCCATCCTGGTCGCCCGCCGCGTCTGCGACGACAGCCCGCACGTCCTGATGTGCGGGCCAGGCGCCGAGGCATTCGCCCGCGAGCTCGGCTTCTCCCAGGTAGCGAACGCCTCGCTGATCACGGCCCGCCAGCGCGCGCGCTGGCAGGAGCTGCACGAGCTGGCGAAGAAAGAGGGCGCGGACAGCGTCCGCCGGAAGATCGGCACCATCGGGGCGGTGGCGGTGGACGCGAAGGGACACGTCGCCGCGTGCACGTCCACGGGCGGGACCCTGTACAAGCGGCCCGGCCGCGTGGGCGACACGCCCATCATCGGAGCGGGCACCTACGCCGACGACCACGAGGCGGCCGCCAGCTCCACCGGGCTGGGCGAGGCCATCCTCAAGGTCAGCCTGGCGCGCGCCGCCTGCGTGCGCGTCCGGGAGGGCGCGTCCCCGCGCGCGGCAGCGATCGAAGCCGTGGGGCTGCTGCGCGAGCGTGCGCAGGGCGAGGGCGGCATCATCGTCGCCGGGCCGGACGGCCGCCTCGGCTGGGCCTACAACACGGCGCGGATGTCGCGCGCGCTGATCCGGACCGGGATGGGATCGGCCAAGGCGGCCGTGTAGAACCGGGCAAGAGAGCTACGGCGCCGGCGGCGCGGCCCGGAAGTGCAGCGCGACCGAAGCGTAGTTGTTGTTCGCGGTCGGCCCGACCAGCAGCCAGTTCCAGTGCTCCTGCGTCAGGTCGGAGTTGTACAGGTGGGCCCGCCCGTCCGCGTTGTCCATCAGGTCGGTGTCGATCTCGTTGCTGTAGGACACGTAGTCGAACACCGCTCCGGGCGGAGCCCCGGCGTCGAGTTGGCTGATCGGCCCCTGCCCCAACGTGATCGCGGCGATGGTGAGGCCGTTCAGGCTGCCCGGCGTGATCACCGGCGAGTCGGCCAGGTGCGCGCCGGTCACGGTCGCATTCAGCGTCTCCGCCTGCGCGTCGACCGGATTGGGGTCGGCGCCGACGATGTCGTACATGAGGGCGCTCTGCGCGCCAGTCGGCGCTCTGCTCATATGGAACGTGATCTTGAGGTTGGGATCGGCAACGGCGTTCGCCACGTACCAGATCTGCGGATCCTCGCTGTCCGGCGCGTACTTGACCCAGGTGTTGCCGGCGCTGTCGGTGATTGAAGTCGTTGGCATCACCGAGGACTGCGGCGTGGTGAGGACGATGAGGTTCCCGGCGCTGGGGAACTGCACGGTCCAGTTGGTCACGCCCGTGAAGTTGCCGAGCGAGGAGATGTTCTGGCGGACGATCCGGATCCCGTCGGAGGACGGCGCGGTCCCTGCCCAGGAAGCCTTCAGGGCCACCGATACCGCGTTGTAGCTGTCGCTGCCCGTCGAGGTGACGGAGATGCCAGGATTGATGGGCCCCTGCGCCGTCTGGACGAAGTACTCCGACGCGGTGGGCATTCCCTGGTCATGCCAGCCGATGTCCGAGTGCAAGGACTTGAAACCCGGGCCCGCCGTCCAATTCGTCACGGTGTGCGTGGAGCCGTCCGAGTTGCTGGCGAAGTAGGTCCAGATCAGGTTGCCGCCTGCGGCGTCGTTGTTCGTGCCCGGGGTGAAGGCGCCGCTCGAGAGCGTCCCGGTGCCGTTGATCGTCGAGGTGGTGCTGCTGGCGCTGATGCCGTTCAGGGGAGAGGCGCCGTCCACGTTGTAGAACTCGGAGAGCGCATATTGGAAGTTGTAGAGGTCCGCATCGAAGGTGACGGTGACCTGGGTGGGTCCTGGGTGCGCGTTCGGCAGCACGAAGATGGAGGAGATCAGGTTTCCGCGATCCGTAACGGTCGCTGCGGGAGAGACGGACCAGGCGTTGCCGCGGTCATCCGCGATCGCCACCGTCCGCGTCGGCGAGTATCCGTACGAGATCCCGAGGACCAGGCAATTCCCCGCTCCCACCGGATTCGGCAGGTTGAACCGGAACGCGTTGCCTGCGTTCCCGGAGATGCCGATCGGATTCGTCGATGACGCCATGTGCTGCACCAGCGTCGGGGTCGCGGATTGCGTGACCGTGAGCACCGCGGTCGCTTGCGACGAATCGGCATTGCTGGTCGCGACCACGTGGAACGTTCCCGTCGTGGCCGGAGCGGAGTAGACCGCGGTGCCCGGTCCCGTGGCGTCGATCGAACCGCCGGCGGGACCCTCCGCGACGGTCCAACTGCAAGACGTGTCTGCCCCTTCCAGCGACACGACGCAGGCGAGGCCTTGGGTCCCGCCCAGAGGGACCACGCTGGTGCTCGGACTGACGCTGATCACCGGCAGCGTGGTGCCGATCGCTGCCGCGGATTGCGCGGAGACATTGCCGGCCGGATCGAAGGCGGCGACCGCGTACGTGTACGAGGTGGCCACAGCCAGGCCGGCATCCGACCAGGACGTCCCGGGAGCGGTCGCGATCTGGACCCCGTCGCGGAAGACCCGGTATCCGGCGACCGCCAGGTTGTCCGTGGAGGCGGCCCAGGTCACCGCGATCTGCGAGCTGGAGAGAGCGCGGGTGGCCACGCCCGTGGGCACGCTGGGGGGAGTCGTGTCGACGAGAGAGGCGGTCGTGAACGTCCCGTTGCTCCCCAGCCGCTCGTTGCCCGCGGCATCCCGCGAGCGGACCCGGAAGTTGTAGGTGGTCTGCGGTTGGAGCCCCCCGACGGTGACGGTGTGCGCGGTGACCAGGCTCGAAGCGATGGGCGTCAGGTTCCCATAGAGGTTGCTGGTCCCGTACTCGACCCGGGAAGTCGCGGGCTCGTCGGTGGTCCAGGAGATGTTCACGGCGCTGATGGTCACGTTGCTCACGGATACCGCCGAGATCAAAGGAGCCGTGGTGTCGAGCACGATGGTGTCGGTGAACGATCCCGACCAGTTGCCGGCCGCGTCCTTGAACTGGGCGTACACGATCTTCGTCCCGGCGCCGGTGGACAGCGTCCACGCCCTGGTCGTCGCGTACGCCTCGGCGGTGGAGAAGCTCGTCCCGGTATTCGAGAAGCGCATCTGGGTGACCGTGCCCAGCGCATCGGCGGCGGAGAGCGTCAAGGTCGCGGCCGTCGAGCGCGTCGCCGCGGCGTCCCCGTTGATCACCACGCTTCCAGTGGGAGGCTGGTTGTCGACGATCACCGTCACGTTGGCGGCGATGCCCACGTTTCCCGCGACGTCCCGCGCACGTGCGGAAAGGATGTGCACCCCCGACGAAGCGGTGGTCGTGTTCCAGGTGACCGACCAGGGGGATGCGGTGTTCTCGGCCCCGAGGCTCGCTCCGTCGAGGAGGAACTGCACTCCCGCGACGCCGGCGTCGTCCAAGGCATTCGCGCTCACCGCCACCGCGGTCCCTGTCACCGTGGCGCCGTTCGCGGGCGCTGAAAGCGAGACGGTCGGAGCGATGGTGTCCGCCGCGCTCGGGGCCGGCGTGGTGGTGGACACGGCCGCCGACTGCCCCGACTCGTTTCCGGCCGCGTCGAACGCGGACACCGCGTACGCATACGTGGTGGAAGCGGAGACCCCGACGTCGCTGAACGAGGCGACCGTCGAGGTGGCGCTGGCCGCGCCGTTCCGGAAGATCCGGTAGCCGGCGACGCCGGTGTTGTCGGTGGCGGCCGTCCAGGCGAGATCGATGCGCGAGGAGGACACGACGGTCGCGACGAGGCTGGACGGCGCCGAGGGCGCGACGGTGTCGGGGCTGCTGACGCCGCCAACTGCCGTGCTCATGTCCGTCTGGACCTCGGCCTGCGAGAGCGCGCGGCCGTACGCGCGCACGTCATCGATCGCACCCTTGATGTTGAACCCTCCGGTCCGCTTTCCGATCGATGCGCTCACGGGCGCGACCGAGATGGACGCCGGGACGCTGCCCCGGAGCGCGCCGTCGTCGAGGACGCCGTTGACGTAGACGTGCAAGGCCTGGCCGGCGGCGTCGTACACCCCCGCCACGTGGTACCAGGACCCGAGGGCACGGACCGTCTTGCTGTATCGGCCGACATAGGCGCCGGACGGGTTGTAGACGCCGAAGGCGAAGGTGCGGGCGCCGGTGTCCGGGCTGGACTTCAGCTCCCAGCCTCCGCTCCCGTTCGAACGGGCGATGACGATGCCGTCGTCGACGACGTTCCCGCTCTCGTTCACCCAGGCCGAGACCGTGATGCTCCCGGTGGGAGCCAGCGCGGCGGAGCTGCCCAGGTTCACGTAGGCGGTGGTCCCGTTGAACGACAGCGCACTGCCGTTCTTGCCCGTGGCCCAGGTGGCGCCGCTCAGGGTGCCGGAGATCGCGTTCCCCGATGCGTCGGCGGTGGTCGTTCCCCCACCCTCCGAGAAAGCGTACGCTGCGATCAGACCGGGCGCGGACGCGGCGGAGCCCCGGTCGGGTGGCTCCTTTGAGGAAGGGCCGCTGCAACCGAGGACCAAGGCAGCGGCCGCCAGCACTGCTCGTCTCGTCGCGAGAGAGCGCACGTGGGCGCGGGGCATGGACGTCAGTGGCCCACCAGCACGTCTGAATCAAGCGAATTTTTTTCCGCGCCGATCGCGCCGCTTGCGCCCTGCCTGCAGCGATGCACGAGGCGATGTGCAGATCTACGCACCGCGCGCAGGAACCTGTCTGTGCCTGCTGTCCACCGCGGCGCCCGCCCCTATACTTGTCCTCATGCCGGCCGATCTCTACGGCGTGCTCGGCGTCCCCGAGGACGCGAGCACGGACACCATCAAGGCGGTCTATCGCCAGCTCGCCCGCACCTTCCACCCCGACGTGAACGCCGACGAAGACGCCGTGGCGCACTTCCGGGAGATCACCGAGGCGTTCCTGGTGCTGAGCGATCCCGAGCTGCGCGAGACCTACGACCGGCAGCGCTCGCGCCCGCGAAGGCGCCGCGCCGCGGGTGAGGAGACGCAGGCCTACCTCGGCTTGCGCGTCGCCGGCATCGACCTGGGCGGGCTCCTGGGCGTGTCGGTCACCGTGCGCCACCGCACGCTCTTGCCGGACGATCCTGAAGAGGACGCGCTCCCGCGACCGCTGCTCCGCACCCGCCGCTAGTCCCACGGCAGCGCGCGGACCACCGCGGCGCTGCAGGACAGCCAGCGCGACCCCGCGCTGGGCTGGTCTAGTCCCAATGCTGCTCAGTCAAGCGCACCGAGACGAACAGGTCTGCGTCGACGTCGACGTGGTCGTGAGCGTGGACGGCGACGGCGACGGCGACGGCGACGTGGCCGTGGGCAGATCAGATCACCGACACAATCGCGTGAGCATCCCGACGATACGTTCGA
>DASQAS010000006.1:0-17136 GCA_035635635.1 Myxococcales bacterium
GTGCCGTCGCGCTGCGTCCCGATCGATCGGGCGGTGAAGACGACCGGCTCTCCGGTCTTTACCGCCTGATCGATCGCGGCGCGCATCCCCGCGCCATCGGAGAAGACGAACCTCGCCTTGGAGGTGGCCTTCCTCGTGAAGCGGGCGGAGATCCCCGTCACCAGCGAGGCGACAGGCGCGCCGCTCTGCTCGATGAACCAGAGCGCCGGCGCGCCGGTGGACATCTCGGCGGCCATCGCCTGCGCGGCGAAGTAGGTGGACCCGAAGGGGTTCTGCGTCTTCCAGCCGGCGGGCACCGTCACTTCCGCGCCGGTCTCGTCGAGGCGCGCGACGCGCAGCCCGGCGAACGCCGCCAGCGGCAGCTTGCTCCAGAGCAGCGCCCGGATGCCCAGCGGGTTGGTGAAGACGCTCTTGTAGAACGCGCCCCGGTTCACAGGATGAGCCGGGCCGCGAGGAGATCCTGCACATCCAGGAGCCCCACCGGCCGCCCGGCCGCGTCGACCACCGGAAGCTGATCGACCTGCGTGTTGCGCAGCATCTCGGCGGCCGTGGTCGCCAGGTCGTCGGGGCCGACGGTGCGCGGGCTCTTTCCCATCACCGCGGACACCGGGCGCGCGAAGTCCACCTCGCCGGACTGCACCAGGCGGCGCAGATCGCCGTCGGTGAAGATGCCCACCAGCTTCCCCTGCGCGTCCACCACGCTCGCGGCGCCGGGACGGCCCTCGGTGCGCGTCATCACGCCCGCGGTCTCGCGCAGCGACGCGTTCCACCGCACGGTCGGGTTGCGGGTCCCGGTCCGCATCACGTCGCGGACGCGGAGCAGTTGCCGGCCGAGCGCGCCGCCCGGATGGAGCGAGGCGAACTGCTCCGGCGAGAAGCCGCGCCGGTGCTGGACGGCCATGGCCAGCGCGTCGCCCATGGCCAGCAACGCGACGGTGGAGGTGGTGGGCGCCAGACCGAGCGGGCACGCCTCGGGGACCGGACCGATCTCGAGCACCACGTCGGCGCGGTCCGCGAGCGAGTTCCGCGGGCCGGAGGTCAGCGCCACGATCGGCGCGCCCAGCCTGCGGATGGCGGGGAGCAGCCGGAGGATCTCGTCGGTCTCGCCGCTGTTGGAGAGCGCGAGGACCATGTCGCCGGGCACCAGCCGGCCCAGATCGCCGTGCAGCGCTTCGGCGGGGTGCAAGTAGAGCGACGGGGTGCCGGTCGAGGCGAAGGTCGCGGAGATCTTCTGCGCGATGAAGCCCGGCTTGCCCATCCCCGTGACCACCACCCGGCCGGGACAGGCAAGCACCATCTCGACCGCGCGCCCGAAGCCTCCGTTGATGCGCGCCGCGAGTTGGGCAACGGCGTCGGCTTCCGCGCGGATCACTTCGCGCGCGTAGTCGAGGATGTCCTGCTTGGGGGGCGGCTTCGGGACACTGTTCAGTCGTCGTCGGGTCGCCATCTGGTCGCGCGCGTCCACTACCACGGCTCGCGCCGCTCCGCATCCGTTCAGTCACGGTCCGCAAAGAAGCCTTGACGCGGCGCAGCCGAGATCCTAAATGAATGAGCCCTCATTCAGCCGAGGACACCCACAACACCGATGGGACCCGGCTTTCGGGAGAACGGCCACGGTGCAGGCACGCGACAGCCGGGCGAACGACAAGCGCGCCCGCATCCTCGACGCGGCGATCAAGGTCTTCGCGGAGCGCGGCTTCCACAGCGCCACCGTGGCCGAGATCGCGCGCGCCGCCGGCGTGGCCGACGGCACCATCTATCTGTACTTCAAAGGAAAAGACGATCTGCTCCTGCGCCTCTTCGATGAGAAGATGACCGAGCTGCTGGCGGAGGTGCGCTCCGCGGTGGCGCAGGAGCGCACCGCGGCGGGCAAGCTGCGCCGCTTCATCCAGCTGCACCTGGCGCTGGTCGAGCGCAATCCGGACCTGGCTTCGGTGCTGATCGTGGAGCTGCGGCAGAGCGCGCAGTTCCTGAAGGCGGCGGACCGGCAGAAGCTGGCCGCCTACGTCGACCTGATCGCGGAGGTGGTCAGGTCCGGGCAGGAGAATGGAGAGCTCGACGGGAGCATTTCTCCCGCCACGGTGAAGCGGGCAGTGTTCGGCGCGCTGGACGAACTGGCCCTGGGGTGGCTCATGGCCGGCCGGCGCGCCGGTTTGAAGAAGACCGCGGGCGAAGTCGCGGAATGGCTGGTGCGGGGGCTTCTCCCCGCGCAGGGAGGCACGTCTTGAAGATCCTGGTCACGGTCAAGCGGGTCGAGGACTACGAGTCGAAGATCAAGGTGAAGCCGGACAATTCCTGGATCGTGACGGAGGGCGTGAACTACCGCGCCAACCCGTTCGACGAGATCGCGGTGGAAGAGGCGCTCCGGCTGCGCGACTCCAACCTGCCGTCCGAGGTGGTGGCGGTCAGCATCGGCAGCGCGGCGGCCCAGGCGGAGATCCGGTCGGCGCTGGCGATGGGAGCAGACCGCGGCATCCTGGTGAAGCACGACGGCTTCGTCGACAGCGACGCGGTGGCTCGCGTGCTCCAGAAGGTGATCGAGAAGGAGAAGCCGGACCTGGTCCTGATGGGGAAGCAGGCGGTGGACGTCGACGACAACGTCACCGGCCAGCTCCTCGCCGAGTACCTGGGCTGGGGCCAGGCGACCTTCGCGTCCAAGAAGGAGTCGCTGGAGTCCGCCGAGGAGAAGGCGAAGAAGCCCGGCCTCAAGCTGGGCGGCGACAAGAAGAGCATGCAGGTCGCGCGCGAGGTGGACGGCGGGCTCGAGGTGCTGGAGGTCCAGCTTCCGGCCATCGTGACCGTGGACCTGCGCCTCAACGTCCCGCGCTACGCCAGCCTGCCCAACATCATGAAGGCGAAGAAGAAGCCGATCGAGGAGCTGACTCCGTCGGGCCTGGGCGTGGACGTGGCGCCCAAGGTGAAAGTGGTCCGGGTGGAGGCGCCGCCGGCCAGGGCCGCCGGCGTGAAGGTTCCCGACGTGCCCACGCTGGTCAAGAAGCTCCACGAAGAAGCGAAGGTGGTCTGAACATGGCAACCATTCTGGTGATTGGGGAACAGGCGCACGGCCATCTGAAGAAGGCCACCCTCTCGGCGCTCACCGCCGCGCAGCAGCTGGCGCAGAAGAACGGTGGCCAGGTGCAGGGAGTCCTGATCGGCGCGGGTGCGGCGCAGGCGGCGCAGGAGCTGGCCGCCTCTTTGGGCACGGTCCACGCCATCGAGGGCGCCGGACTCGACCATGCGCTGGCGGAGACGCATTCCGCCGCGGCGGCGGAGGCGGCGAAGAAGCTCGGCGCCACCGACGTGGTGATCGCCGCCACGGCCTACGGCAAGGACATCGGTCCGCGGCTCGCGGCGAAGCTCGGGGCAGGGATCGCCTCGGACATCCTGGGCGTGGTCAGCGCCAATCAATTCAAGCGCGCGATGTGGGCCGGCAACGCGGTCGCGACCGTGGAGGTCACCACCAAGGTGAAGGTGATCACGGTGCGGGCCACGGAGTTCGCGCCGGCACAGAAGGCCGGCTCGGCCGGCTCGGTGCAGCCGCTGGCCGTCACGCCCCCCGCGCCGAAGACGAAGTTCGTCGAGTTCAACGAGGTGAAGAGCGCCCGTCCCGAGCTGACCGAGGCGTCGGCGGTGGTCTCCGGGGGCCGCGGCACCAAGGGGGACTTCAAGCCGATCGAGGCGCTCGCCGACGTGCTCGGCGCGGCGGTCGGCGCCTCGCGCGCGGTGGTGGACGCGGGCTGGCAGCCCAACGACCTGCAGGTCGGCCAGACCGGCAAGGTCGTCGCCCCCAAGCTCTACATCGCGGCAGGGATCTCCGGCGCCATCCAGCACCTCGCGGGCATGAAGGGCAGCAGGACGATCGTGGCCATCAACAAGGACCCCGAGGCGCCGATCTTCCAGGTCGCCGACTACGGGCTCGTGGGAGATCTCTTCAAGGTCCTGCCCGAGCTCGCGGCCGAGGTGAAGAAGCTCAAGGAATGACCGCCGCCCTGGCCGCCCTAGGCGTGCACCGCATCCCGGTCCCCGTTCCCTTCCCCGAGGCGGGCGGGCCGGCCAACGTGTACGTGATCGAGGAGGCGGGCGGCGGGGTCGCCCTCTTCGACGCGGGCATCGGCACCAAGGACGGGCGCAACGCGCTGCACGCGGGCTTCGAGCGTCTGGACCTGTCGCTGGGCGACGTCCGCCGGATCTTCGTCAGCCACGGGCACATCGACCACTACGGATATGCGCGCGCGGCGCAGGAGGCCTCGGGCGCGCCGGTGTACGCTCACGCGCGCGACCACGACAAGCTGACCGGCCGCGATCGCACGCAGCAGCGTCTCTCGCGCTACGCGGACTATCTCGTCCGCCTGGGAGCGCCGGCGCACCTGCTCGATCACGTGAAGGTGCACTGGCAGGACGCGCAGCGGATGGCGCGGCCGCTGGAGCAGGTGGAGCCGCTGGTGGCCGGGACCCTTCTCCGCTTCAAGCGGTTCTCCGCGGAGGTGCTCCATCTCCCGGGCCACACGCCCGGTCTGGTCTGCCTCTGGGCGGCGCAGCCCCGCGTGCTGTTCTCGGACGATCACCTGCTCGAGCGCGTCTCGCCCAACCCGCTGCTCGACCTCGAAGGGCAGGCGGAGCCCACGCACAAGGCCCTGGTCGCCTATCTCGACTCCGCGGCTCGCGCGCGGGCGCTGCCGGCGGAGCTGATCGCGCCGGGACACGCCGAGCCGTTCTCGGGGCACGCCGCGATCATCGATCGGCTGCTCGGCTTCTACGAGCGGCGGCAGCAGCGCATCCTCGAGCTGCTGCTGCCGGGTCCGAGGACGCCGGGGGAGCTGGCCCCGCTCGTGTTTCCGCACGCCCGCGAGCACCAGCTCTACCTGACCTTGTCCGAGGTGATGGGCAATCTCGAGGTCCTGGAAGCGCGCGGCCGGGTCCGGCGCACCGAGCGCGAAGGGCGCATCCGATTCGAAGCCGTGTAAGGTGCGCCGGTGCTCTCCTCCTGGACGTGGCGTCTGGCGTGGCTGCTCCTGCCCGCCGCGTGGCTGCTCGACCGTTTCGACTTCGACGACGCCATCGTCTTCTCCGTCGCCTGCGCCTCCCTGATCCCCCTGGCGAGGACGATGGGCGACGCGACCGAAGGCGTGGCCGAGCGGCTGGGCCCCGCCGCCGGCAGCCTGCTCAACGCCACATTCGGGAACGCGGCCGAGCTGATCCTCGGCATCGCCGCGCTCCGGCACGGTCACGTCGAGCTGGTCAAGGGAAGCATCACCGGATCGATCCTCGCCAACCTCCTGCTCGTCGCCGGCGGAAGCATCGTGGTCGGGGGGATCCGCTTCCGGCAGCTCCGCTTCAACCGGCTGGCGGCTTCCTCCAGCGTGTCCACCCTGTTCCTGGCCGTGGTCGCGATGGTCGTCCCCACGCTGCTCAAGCTCGGCCGCAATCCGCGCTACGAGCCGGCGCTCCTCTCCGAGGAGATCTCGGTGGTGCTGATCGTCATGTACGGGCTCTCGCTCCTGTTCGGCCTGCGCACGCACCGCGAGCAACTGCAGGCGGTCGACGACGAGAGCGCGACGCCCTCGTCGAAGCCCGCCGTGCATGCCCGATCGATCCAGGCGGAGGTCGTCAGGTTGGTGGCTGCGGCGGTGGCCACGGCCGCAGCGAGCGAAATCCTGGTCGGCGCCCTCGGCGGCACTGTCGCCACCCTGCGACTGCCCGAGATGTTCGTGGGCGTCGTGATCGTGGCCATCGTGGGAAACGCCGCCGAGCACTCCACGGCCCTGATCTTTGCGCGCCGCGGCGACATGGACGTTGCGCTCGGGATCGCCTGGGAATCGTCGAAGCAGATCGCGCTGCTGGTGGCGCCCGTCCTGGTGATCGTGGGGATCCTGCTGGGCGCGCCGATGGACCTGGCCTTCACGCGCTTCGAGGTAGTGTCGCTGGGGATCTCGGTGATCGCCCTCGCGGTGATCGCGCTGGACGGCGAGACGAACTGGCTCGAAGGGGCCTTCCTGCTGGCCGTGTACGCCGTCCTGGCTTTGGGGTTCTTCTTCGTTGGCTGACCTGGCGCTCACGCTGATCATGGCGGTCTGGGGGAGCAGCTTCGCCATCCTCCGCTCTCTTCTGGGCAATGCCGCCGCCTCGCCGCTCTCGCTGGTGGCAGTGCGGATGGCGCTCGCTTCCGCGCTGCTCCTCGGCGGGATGGCAGCGACGCGGTCTGGCCGTACGCAGCTGCGCGGCCTGCGTGGGGAGCTCCTGCGCGACGGCCTCGTCGCCGGCGGCCTGCTGGGTCTCGGGTTCCTGCTGCAGACCGAAGGATTGCAGCGCACGACCGCGTCGCGCAGCGGCTTCCTCACCGGAACGCTGGTGGTGTTCACCCCGCTGATCGAGTTCGTGCTGTTCCGCAAGCGGCCCGCGCCGCCGGCGCTGGCCGGCGTGCTGCTCGCCTTCGTCGGGATTACCGTGCTGTCCGCGCCCTGGTCTGGAGCCGCGAGACCCACCGCCCTGGGAGACGCGCTGACGCTCGGCTGCGCGGTGGTCTTCGCCGGACAGATCGTCGCGCTGGGCCGGATCGCGCGGAAGCACCCGGTGCTTCCGCTGCTGCTCGTCCAACTCGCCACCACCGGCGCGGTGGCGGCGATCGCGGGACCGCTGGTCGAGACGCAGCATTTCTCCGGCGCGCCCAGGCTCTGGCTCGCCCTCCTGTACCTGGCGGTGTTCGCGACGCTGCTCGCCTTCGGCGTCCAGACCTGGGCGCAGCGGATCCTGCCTTCGGTCCGCGTCGCGCTCATTTCGTCGCTCGAACCGGTGTTCGCGGCGATCTGGGCGGCGATCCTGATCGGCGAGCGCTTGTCGCTCCGGGAGCTCGTGGGTGGAGCCATGATCGTCCTCGGCGTCGCGGTCGGCGAGGCGGGAGCCGCGCTCCGGGCGCGGGCGCGGGGCCCGGCAGAGCCCGTCTAAAGAGGCTTTCCGGATGTGCGTTCCGCTGCTACATGCAGTGGGTGAGGCGGATGGTCGACCCCCCGGAGGTGGAGCGCGCGGCGAACGGCCTGCGCGTGCGCGGTCACGCGCTCTATCTGGAGCCCAAGGGGCGCCCGCCGCTGGGGATTCTCGGCCATGCCCGCGGGGCGCCGGCGGTCTTGCCGGAGCGGATGGTGGCGACCGCCACGACCATCAAGCTGATCGAGGCAGCGCTCCCGCGCGCGCTTCGGCGCAGCGCCGCCTTGCCCGCCGCATACGGGCAGGCCTTCGCGCTCGGTTCGCTGCGGCTGACCTTCCACCCGGCTGGCCACGTCCTGGGCAGCGCGCAGGTCCGCTGCCAGGCGGCGGGGCTGGACCTGGTGTACGCCGGCGACATCGGCGGGATGGGCCGAAGGGCCTCGCTCACCGCCGAAGCGCTGGAGCCGCTCTCTTGCGAGACGCTGGCCATCCGCGCCCTCTACGGCCACCCGCGCTTCGTGTTCCCGCCCCGGCAGGAGCTGCTGGAGCGGGCCAGCGACTTCGTCGAGCGCACTCTGCGGGAAGGCCAGACGCCGGTGCTGGTGGCCGCCGCCCTCGGCACGGCCCAGGAGCTGGTCCGGATCCTCGGCGGCCGCCGCACCCTGCGGCTCCACCCCACGGCCTTCCGCGCAACCCAGGTCTACGCCGAACAGGGTGCCGAGCTGAATGGATTCGTCCGGCTCGACTCCGAAGGCGACGTGATCGTCGTCCCTCCCACCGTCCGCCTCTCCCGACTGGATCTCGGCCCGCACCGTGTCTGCGTCCTTTCGGGCAGGGCGCTGGACGGCCTGCCAAACATCCAGGAGGCACTGCCGCTCTCCGATCACGCGGGCTTCGACGATCTGGTCGAGTACGTCCGTGCCTCCGGCGCAAAGCGCGTCTACACCATCGACGGCCACGCCGAGGATCTTGCTCACGCTCTACGGCAAATCGGCATCGCGGCCCTCGCCATCCGCGAGCATCACCAGCTCACTCTCCCCGGCGTCTGAACGAGCACCAGCACGAGTCCCGGGCACCAAAACCAGCACGAGCACGCACTCAGGCGGAGCTGTACCTTCCTTTTTCCTCGACAACTCGCCCCTCGCGCACGAGCTTGCCGAGGTGCGCCAGCAGGCTCCGCTCCGCGAGCGGATACATCTCCGGCTTCACATCGGGATACGCCCCGGGCACCAGCTCCGCCGGCGTCGCCGGCCTGCGCGCCTGCAGCAGCGAGTCCATCACGCGCCGCTCGCGCTCCAGCCTGTGCGCCCGGTACTCCTCGAGCTTCGCGATCCCGCCGGGCACGACCGGCCCGTGCGCCGGGTAGATGCACCCGGGTTTCTCTCCCAGCAGCCGGTCCAGCGACGCCAGGTACTCCTTCATGTCTCCTTCCGGCGGGTCGATGATCACGGTCCCCACTCCCGCCACCAGGTCTCCGGCGACCACCGCGCCGCTCCCTTCCTCGATCAGGCAGACATGCCCCCGCGTATGCCCCGGCAGATGGAGCGCGCGCCAGCCGCGCGGACCGACCTCGAACCGCGCGCCGTCCTCGATCACCCTGTCCACCTTGAAGTCCACCATCTCGGCGGTCTCCCGAGCCGCCGCGATCGGCAGCCCCAGCACCTGCGCGCCTCCCGTGTGATCGAGGTGGTGGTGCGTGAGCAGCACGCCCACGGCCCGGCGGCCCTCCTCGGCCAGCTTGTCCAGCGTCTGGCGGAGAATCGCCTGCTCCTCGGGCCAGGGAGATCCGGGATCCACCACCCACAGCTCCTCGTCGCCGAGCAGCAGGCAGTTGGTGTGCGTCGCGGGCGGCAAGGTCGGCGTGCGCAAGGGCACCATCAGGAGCCCGCGCTGGAACTCGATCCGCTCCACCACGTGCTCGCGGATGGGCAGCTTCCAAGGCGCCTTGTCCGGGTCCGTCAGAAGCGGCAGCGCGTCGCGCGGCCGTCCTTGCGCCCAGGCCAATGCCTTCAGCGTGTGCCAGGCGGGAGGATGCAGCAGCGCCGACCCGGCTTCCCATCTCCGCAGGCCCTCCGCCGGCTTTATCCACTCGCCGTCCGCGAGCTCCCCGGGCCAGATCTCCGCCACCTCGCCGGGGGGAAGATCGACGAGATAGAAGCGCGCGTCGAAACGGATGGGCAGGGCGGGCGGCGTCACCCAACGGCCGGCCGGCGAGAACCAGCGGGTGTCGACCCGCAATCCGTGCCGCGCGAGGAAGTCTCCGAACGAGGCCGCCTTCTCTCCCGGTGCGGGGCGACGCAAGAGGGCCTGGCGCATCGCCTTGCGTTCCGCTGCCGGAACCGCTCGCGCGCCCGGCACCGCCAGCACCCCGGTCTCCTCGAACAACTCGCGCGCGGCCGCCACCACGCAGGGCGTCTCGGCGGCGCCCAGGGCCTCGCCGCCGTCCGTGGCCACTCCCGAATCCAGCAGGTCCACCCCTCCGCCGGGGAAGGCGTAGAACCCGCCCGCGAACTTCAGCTGGTCGCCGCGCCGCACCCAAAGCACGTTGCCGTCCTCGCGGACCAGGACCACCGACGCGGCCGGCCTGACGCTCGTCACCTGGCTCCTCTCCCTTGCATGAAGTTCCATGATCCCTTACATCGGGGCCGATGTTCTATCTCGCCCCGCACCCGAAGCTCGACCGTCCACGACATGGGAGCCCGGTGATGTTCACCGTCCCATGGATCGAGAAGTATTTCTCGCGGGTACGACCCTGGCACGTGGTCGCGATCTGGGGCCCCTTCACGCTCTATCTCTTGTACCGCGCCTCGACGTTCATGGGGCCACTGGCCATCCTGGGCTGGGCAGCCGCCGGCGTGCTCTTCTGGACCCTGCTCGAGTACCTGCTGCACCGCTGGCTCTTCCACTTCGAGCCGAATCCGGCCTCCGAGCCGCAGCGCGACGCCTCGTTCCTCATCCACGGCATCCACCACGACTATCCCTGGGATCGGGACCGGCTGGTGATGCCTCCCACCGTCACCGCGGTGATCGCCGTGGCGGTCTGGTTCGCGTTCCGCTGGATGGGCACCGCCGAGTACGCCTGGTTCGCGGGGACCGTCGCCGGATACATCTGGTACGACCTGACGCACTACTATCTCCACCACGCGGCGCCCACCACCGCCGCGGGAAAGTGGCTGCGCAAGTACCACCTGGTCCACCACTTCCAGACGCCGGATCGGCGCTATGGCATCACCACCCCGCTCTGGGACTTCGTGTTCGGGACCTATCCGCGAGACAAGTACCAGGGGCTGCCGGACGACGAAGCACGGATCGAGGCGGGGGCCTGAGACACCTCTGTGCGGCGCTAGCGTGCGCTGGTACGATCTCCTGCTCGAAGCCGCAGCGTTCATCGCCGACCCGAAGAACTCGCCCCTGGCCGTGAGCTGGGGAATGCCTTTCTGAAATGCACATCCGCGATCCCATCCACGGCGCCATCGAGCTGACCGCCGACGAGCGGGCGCTGATCGACAGCCCGCAGTACCAGCGTCTGCGCAACGTGAAGCAGCTCGGCTTCGCGGACCTGGCCTTCCCCGGCGCGACGCACACGCGCTACGCCCACGGGCTGGGCGCGATGGCGATGGCCACCAAGGTGTTCGACGCGCTCGCTCCGCAGCTCGAGCTCGAGCTGGACGACCGGGCCCGCTTCCGCCAGACGCTGCGCCTGGCGGTCCTCTTCCACGACCTGGGCCACGCCCCGCTCTCGCACGCGACGGAAGCGATCATGCCGGCCATCGCGGACCTGCGCGTTCCCGCCTGGGCGCGGGAGCCGGGCAGCGGCCGCGCCGGCCACGAGGACTACACGCTCAAGCTGGTCCTGGACTCCGCGCTCGCCGCCGAGATCCGCGGCCGCTTCTCCGCGCGGGGCATCGAGCCCGGGCACATCGCCGGTCTCATCTGCGGCCGGCCGCCGCCCGGCGCCTATCCCTACCGCAGCGGCGGCCGCGACCTGCTGCCCGTCCTGCGCCAGGTGGTCTCGGGCGAGCTGGACGCCGACCGGATGGATTACCTGCAGCGCGACTCCTTCTTCACCGGCGTGAACTACGGGAAGTTCGACGCGGACTGGATCGTGCAGAACCTGGCCGCGGTGGAGCGCGGCGGGCGCGTCTACCTCGGGCTGCAGCACCGCGCGGTGTTCGCGTTCGAGGACTTCCTCCTCTCGCGGTACCACATGTTCCTCTCCGTCTACTTCCACTCCACTTCGGTCGGCTACGAGGTGATGCTGCAGCGCTGGTGCGAGAGCGGCGAGTACGCCCTGCCGGCCGATCCGGAGGAGTACCTGCTGCACGACGACGTCACCCTGCTCGGGGCCCTGCGCGCCTCGGCCAATCCCTGGGCCCGCCGCATCGTCCGCCGCCAGGGCTACCGGGTGCTGATGGAGAACGCGCCGGGAGAGGGAGCCGAGCCGCTGGAGGAGCAGAAGCGGCAGCTCGAGGCAGCGGGAGTGGACGCGTTCGTCACCGTCAGCCGCGGCGTGCTCTCGCATTACGGGAAGGAAGCGACGCTCTGGGTCCGTTCCCCACGCGGCGAGGTCCCGATCGGCGAGTACACGCCGCTCTACGAGCGCTACGCGGAGGCGGCGATGCTCGCGCGGCTCTACGTCGAGCCCGAGAGGTGGGACGAGGCGCGCCGGCTGCTCACCTTGGACTGAGCGCGCTTACATATCCGGCCACCCCGGTGTGGATGTTATGCTCCGCGCCGTGAGCCGGCTCCAGCAACGCCTTGAAAAGCTCGGCGGAATTCTCGAAGTCGCGCAAGCGCTCGTCGCCGAGCGGGATCTCGACCGGCTGCTCACGCTGATCGTCCACGCCGCCGCGCGCGTGGTGGAAGCGGATCGCTGCTCGCTCTTCCTGGTCGACCGCGAGCGCGGCGAGCTCTGGACCAAGGTGGCGCAGGGGCTGGGCGGGATGAAGGAGATCCGCATCCCGATGAACCGCGGCATCGCCGGCGCGGTGGCCACCACCAACACGTCGATCAACATCCCCGACGCGTACAAGGACCCGCGCTTCAACCAGAACGTCGACAAGCAGACCGGCTACCGGACCAAGACCATCCTCTGCGTCCCGATGCGCTCGCTCGAGGGCGAGGTGGTGGGCGTCCTCCAGGCGCTCAACAAGCAGGACGGGAAGGCGTTCACCGCGGAGGACGAGGAGCTGCTCTCCGCGCTGGGCGGGCAGGCCGCCGCGGCCGTCAACAACGCCCTGCTGCACCAGGAGATCGAGCAGCTCTTCGAAGGCTTCGTGCGCGCCAGCGTGGTGGCCATCGAGGCCCGGGACCCCACGACCGCCGGTCACTCGGGCCGCGTGGCCCGGCTCTCCGTCGGCCTGGGTGACGTGCTGCCCCGCGCGGGCGCCGCCGCCGGCCGCTGGAAGGGCGCCTCCCTCACCTCGCAGGAGCGCCAGGAGCTGCGCTACGCGGCCATGCTGCACGACTTCGGCAAGGTCGGCGTCCGCGAGAACGTGCTGGTGAAGGCGAACAAGCTCGAGCCGCTGGAGCTGGAAAACCTGCGCGGCCGCTTCGAGACCGTCTACACACAGGAGGAGCTGCACGCCGAGCGCGAGAAGGTCCAGCTTCTGCTGCGCACGCCGGCGGACGAGGCGAAGCCGAAGATCGCCGAGATCGAGGCCCGGCTGGCGGCGCGCAAGCGCGAGCTCTCCTCGATGTTCGAGTTCGTGGTCTCCTGCAACCGGCCCACGGTCCTGCCGGAGGGGACCTTCGATCGGCTGCACGTGATCGCCAAGGGAACCTATAAGGGCCCCTTCTCCGGGGAGCACCGTCCCTTCCTGGCGGACAACGAGGTGGTGAAGCTGTCGATCCGCCAGGGGTCGCTCACCGCGGACGAGCGCCGCGAGATCGAGTCGCACGTCACGCACACCTACCGGTTCCTCACGCAGATCCCCTGGACGCGGACGCTCAAGCGGGTGCCCGACATCGCCTACGGGCATCACGAGAAGCTCACGGGCCGCGGGTATCCGCGGTCGCTGAAGGAGTCGGAGATCGCGCTGCCCACGCGGATGATGACGATCAGCGACATCTACGACGCGCTGACGGCGAGCGACCGGCCATACAAGCGGGCGGTGCCGAAAGAGAAGGCCTACGACATCCTGCTCGACGAGGCGAAGAAGGGCGAGCTGGACAAGGACCTGCTTCGCGTCTTCATCGAGGCGGACGTGCCGGGGAGCGCGCCCCAGGAGCCGTAGGGAAGGCCCAAAACGCTGACCCCCGACCCGAACCCGAACCCGAACCACGAGCGCCGAAAGGCGCGAGTCCCGAGCCCCAGTCCCCCACTCTCACCGCGACGCGGATTTTCGTGCCGCCTCGAACTCGTCCCCCGGCGTCCACGCGGGCATCTGCGCCGCGTTCCCGATCCGCAGCCCGACCAGCAACTGCAGCTGCGCGTCCTGCACGTCGCCCGAGAGGTCCCAGTCGCCGTGGTACTCGTCGGACGGCTGGTGGTAGTGCTTTCGCTCGTACTCCAGCGCTTGCTCCTGGCCCCAGCCCTGCGGGCGGTTCTCATAGTCCGGGCCGCCCTTCACCGCGACCGGCGGAACGCCCGCGCGCGCGAGCGGGAACATGTCCGATCGGTAGAAGGCGCCGCGGTCCGGGTAGGGATCGCCGTGCACCGTCCTGCCCTGCTCGGCGGAGACCTTGCGGACCACGTCGTCCGCGGTCGACTTGCCCAGGCCCAGGACGCCCAGGTCCTTGGTCCGGCCCCACTTGTTCACGCTGTCCAGGTTGATGTCCGCCGCGATGCGGTTCGCCGGGATCGGCGGGTGCTGCGCGAGCCACTTGGACCCGAGCAGGCCCTGCTCCTCGGCGGTCACGAACGCGACGATCAGCGAGCGCTTGGGCGGCGCGTAGGTGGCGGCGTGCGCGATGGTCAGGACGGTGGCGCAGCCGGAAGCGTTGTCGAGCGCGCCGTTATAGATGCCGTCGGTCGTTCCGGGCGGCGGCGGACCGTTGCCGAGATGGTCGTGATGGGCGGTGTAGAGCACCGCCTGCTTCGAGAGCTCCGGATCGCGGCCGGGGAGGATGCCGATCACGTTCGCGCTGCGGATCTCGCGGCGCGCGATCGGCATGTCCAGCGTCAGCGTCGCGCCCATCGGCTGCGGCCGGAAGTCGCGCGACTCCGCCGACCGGCGCAGCGCATCGAGATCCTGGCCGGCGGCCTGCGCGAGCTTCACCGCGGCAGGCTCGGCGATCCAGCCCTGGAACTGCATCGAGCGCGGCTCCGCGTCCGAAGGCGGGAGGTCCTGGTGAGTGCCGTCCGCGCGGTTCGAGAGGACCTGCCAGGGGTAGCCCGCGCTCGGCGTGGTGTGGATCACCAGGGCTCCCGCGGCGCCGTGTCTCGAGGCGTTTTCGTACTTGTAGTCCCAGCGCCCATACCAGAGCCGCACGCCTGCGCCCTTGAACGGCGGGTTGAAATTCATCAGCACCACGACCTTCCCGCGCACGTCCACGTCCTTGTAGTCGTCCCAGCCGTACTCGGGCGCGGTGATGCCGTAGCCGGCGAACACCACGGGCGTATCTTGAAGGCTCGCGCGATCGATGTGCGCGTTGGCCTCGAGGACCAGGTCGGCGGCCGACCCGCCCAGGGCGTGGAGCGTCACGTCCTGCCCCTTCGCGCTGAAGTGGACGTCGCGCGGCACCTCGGCGCGCAGCTCGATCAGCGGGACCGATTGCAAGAAAGTCCCGTTCTCGCCACCGGGCTTGTACCCGAAGGCCTCGAGCTGGGAGGCGAGGTACTTGATGGCCAGGTCGCTGCCGGGCTGGCCGGGCTTCCTGCCTTCGAGCTGGTCGTCGGAGAGGAAGCGGAGGTGGCCGGAGATCTCCGGCGCGGTGACGCGTGCGAGCGCTGCACGCTCGGCGGCCTGCGGAGTGACCGCGAGGAGGACGGTGAGGGACAGGATCATGGCGCGCTCTGCTACCCCGGCTCGGCTCCGGTTGCAACCGGACGGTCGGGGTCCTCGATCCAGGCGCTGAACGATCCGACATACAGGCGGGCGGGCGGGAGGCCGGCCTGCTCGATGGCCAGCGCGTCGTGGCAGGCGGTGACCCCGCTGCCGCAGGACACGATCGGGCGGGGCCCGAATTTCTCGTAGAGGGCGCGCAGCTCGGCGGGCGGCCGGAAGCGCTGGGCGGGAGTGAGGTTGGCCGACCACGGAGCGTTCAGCGCTCCGGGAATGTGGCCCGCCTTCCTGTCGATGGGCTCGACATCCCCGCGGTAGCGCTCGGGCGCGCGGGCGTCGAGGACGATCGAGTTTCGCGCGGCCACCTCGGACGTCTCCGCCAGGCGCGAGCGGTCCAGCGTGAGCTTCCGCCGCGGAGCAGGAGCGATCCGCGGCTCCTCGCGCGTGAGCGGCAGGCCCGCCTCGGTCCAGGCGCGCATTCCGCCGTCGAGGACCGAGGCCTTCTCGTGGCCATACGCGCGGAGCATGAACCAGAGGCGGGCCGCGACCGAGGAGTGGCCCTCGTCGTAGACCACCACGTGCGTATCCGGCCCGATCCCGAGCCGCGAGAGCAGCTCGGCGAACTGCTCCTCCGAGGGAAAGGGGTGGCGCCCGGGACCGCCGTGTCGAGAGAGATCGCGATCGAGATCCACGTACGCAGCGCCCGGCAGGTGACCTTCGTCGTATCTCTCGCGCGCCGGCGGCCCCTTGGCCTGCCAGCGGAGATCGACGAGGCGCGCGTCCGGGCGCGATTGCAGCCACAGCGGGTCGACGAGGAGGGGAATGTGCGACATGTGCGCATCTTGCACTGCCCCACGGTTGCAAGCGATATCAGCGTGACTCGACCGCTTGCTGGTAAGCTCGCGGTGGGGGAACGGGGAGCGGGAGCACGATGCCTGAAGTGGAACGGTTGCTCGTCGTCGACGACGAGGCGCCCATCCTGCATGCCTTGCAGCGCACTTTCGAGGCTGCGGGATATGAAGTGATCGCCTGCGCCGATCCTTCCGAGGCGCTCGACCGGCTTCGGGAGAAACCGTTCCAGGTCCTCTCGGCCGACTACATGATGCCCGGCATGACCGGCGCCGAGTTCCTCGCGCAGGCCAAGACGCTCCAGCCCGAGACCATCCGCATCCTGCTCACCGCCGCGCACGACTTCAGCGCAGCGGTGGACGCAGTGAACAACGGCGAGATCTTCCGCATCCTCGCCAAGCCCTGGAATCGGGTGGAGCTCCTGGGCACCGTGCGGCAGGCGTTCGACACCTACGCGCTGCGCGAGAAGAACCGGCAGCTCACCGCCATCGTGCAGTCCCAGAACGCGGAGCTGGCCGCCCTGAACAAGGGCCTCGAGCAGCTGGTGGAACAGCGCACCACCAACCTGCTCGACGGCATGGTGGCGGTGCTTGACTACCGCGACACCGAGACGCAGTGGCACTCGCGGCGCGTCTCCCGCTTCACCCGCCGGGTGGCCGAGCAGCTCGGCATCCACGACGCCAACGAGCTGCGCACCATCGAGATGGGCGCGCTGCTCCACGACATCGGCAAGATCGGCGTGCGCGACGCCGTGCTGCTCAAGCCGGGTCCCCTCGATCAGGACGAGTGGCACGAGATGCGCGAGCACCCGCGCCTCGGCTGGGCGCTGCTCCAGCGCATCGAGTTCCTCCGCGACGCGAGCGTGATCGTTCTCCAGCACCAGGAGCGGTACGACGGGCGCGGATATCCCCACGGCCTGAAGGGCGAGCAGATCGTGCTGGGCGCCCGCCTGTTCGCGGTGGCGGACACCTACGACGCGATCACCAACGATCGGCCGTACCGGAAGGCGCAATCGCACGATGCGGCGTTGACCGAGATGCGCCGGGTGGCGGGAACGCAGCTCGACCCCAGGGGCGTCGAGGCGTTCTGCGGGCTCGCCGAGTCCGAGTGGCTGCGCATCCGTCACGAGGTGGAGAAGATCTCGCTCCTGGAGCAGGAGTGGGGCTGGACGCCGCCCAAGCGCGTGTTCGAGCAGATCCGCGAGGCGGCGAGCAAGCAGAAGGCGCCGATCTCGCAGCCGCCCAGCACGAAAGTCGGCTAAGAGCAATGCTGCTCAGTTAAGCGCACCGAGACGAACAGGTCTGCGTCGACGTCGACGTGGTCGTGAGCGTGGACGGCGACGGCGACGGCGACGGCGACGTGGCCGTGGGCAGATCAGATCACCGACACAATCGCGTGAGCATCCCGACGATACGTTCGA
>DASQAS010000007.1:0-4766 GCA_035635635.1 Myxococcales bacterium
CGACCTGGTTGATTTCTCGATCCTGCTGCAGGGCACGCCTTCCGGCGGCGTCTACACCTGGGATGTCCACAGCACTTTCCTCAACTCGCTGGTCCAGGGCGTGAAGAGCGAGAGCGGCGTGTACCAGTTCGAGCTGGTCCCACGCTGAGCTCGGTCTTCCGCCGGCGACGAGGTCACGCCGGGAGAGCCGCCCGCGGCTGGCGGCGCAGCAGCCGATCGAGCGACAGCGGACCTGCGCCGTAGACCGCGATCCAGACCGCGAGCACGATGTAGGTCCACTCCTCGAAGCCGAGCAGGTCGGTGATCGAGTGCAGCGCATCGCGCTTGGCCGTCAGGATCGCCACGGTCATGGTGACGATCAGGGGAATCGACGCAAGCCGGCTGAGAAGCCCGATCAGCAGCAGGCTCCCACACACCAGCTCTGCGGAGGAGACAAGCACCGCGTTGAAGCCCGGAGCGGGGATCCCGAGCTCCCCGAAGAACTCCGTCACCTTGGCCAGGTTGTGCAGCTTCCCCCAGCCGCTGACGATGAACACGGCCGCCAGCGTCAGGCGCGCGAGCGTGGGTCCCAGGAACCCGAGCCGGCGCGCGATCGAAAGAAAGCGGGCCTGGGCCCGCGCAATCAGCGACATGGTTTCTCCTCGGATTCAGCGCGCGATGAAGCCTTCGCCGAGCCATCCCTGCAGCGTTTCGACCGCGCGCGCCGGATCGCCGAGCGCTCCGCAGACCTCTCCGAGCGGCGCTCCATCGATGGCGAGCTGGACGGCGTCCGCTTCGCCGGCATCCACCTCGACATGAAAGACCTCGAAGCCGGCGCGCCAGACGACCAGCCGCGAAGGCCGCTCCGGCGCCGCCTTTGCCGAGCCGTCCCAGAGGGGGCCGACGTCATGGCCGAGACGCAAGAGGCGCAGCGCCGGGATCAGGCGCACCCGATGGGTCACGAATGCGGCGGCGTCCTGGGCCAACTTCGCGAATTCCTCGCCTGACAGCGCCTCGGCGTGCGGCGCCTCGAAGACCTCGCTGCGCGCCCATTCGAGACGGGCGAGGTCGGCCAGATCCGCCCGCTCGAGGAAGCCGGCGAACCGGCGTCCGATCTGACCCAGGTCGGGATGGTCCGACGGATGGGCGAGAACGTAGCGGCTCGCGACTTCGGAAAAGGCGTCATCGCCCAGCGCGGCCCTCACCTTGGGGAACGACTCCTGCAGCGCTTCGACTTGCCGGTCGAGAAACATGCGGGCGTAGATCGCGACCCGGTCCGACGCGGACAGCTCGGCGGTACCGACGAAGCCCTCGAGCGGCCGCCGCTCCCCGCGGAGCAAGTCCCAGAACAGGCGCTGGGTCTCTGCCAGGTTCACGCCAGCGCCTCCTTCTCGATCGCGCGCGCCCGCCGGCTCTCTTCCACCACCACCTCGAGCTCGGGGACGTGGTCGTCCCACTCGACCAGCGCCGGGACGCTCCCGAAGCGGCGGACCGCCGAGCGGTACAGCTCCCATACGGCCCCGGTCACCGGGGCGTCATGCGTATCCAGAAGGTGCGTTCCATGGTCGCTGTGGCCCGCGAGGTGGAACTGCCCCACGCGGCCGGCCGGAATTCCGGCGAGGTACGCGTCCGGGTCGAACTCGTGGTTGCGCGCGCTGACGTAGACGTTGTTGACGTCCAGCAGGATGCCGCAGTCCGCCTCCTCCGCGACCCGCGCCAGGAACTCCCATTCCGGCATGGTCGAGTCCGCGTACGCGACGTAGCTGGAGACGTTCTCCAACAGGATCTGCCGGCCCAGCGCGTCCTGCACCCGTCCGACCCGCGAGACCACGTGCGCCAGCGCCTCTTCGGTGTACGGCAGCGGCAACAGATCGTGGGCATACCGGCCGCCATGACGGCCCCAGCAGAGGTGATCGGAGACGTAGGCCGGTTCGACCCGGTCCGCCAGCGCCCGGAGCCCTCGCAGCAGGCGCTCGTCGAGCGGGTCCACCGACCCGATGGCCAGTGAGACGCCATGCAGCACCACGGGCACCTCGCGGCGCACCTTCTCCAGCACGGCGTATGGGCGCCCGCCGGGGGCGAGGAAGTTCTCGCTGATTGCTTCGACCCAGTCCACGGACGGCGCTTCGGCGAGGAAGCGCCCGTAGTGCTTCGGGCGCAGCCCGATGCCGTGTCCCAGGTCCTTGCGGGTGAAGCCCATCCTCGCCCCCGCGCCTGGCTACTTCTTCTCCGCGACCTGGACCTTGCCGCCCTTCGCCTTGCATTCGTCGGCGCTGGTCTCGGTGAGGCCCTGGCCGTGGCACCCGTTCTGGCCCTTGCAGGCGTTGTTCGCGCTCTTGCACGCCCCGGTGCCCTTGCACTGGTTGATGCCTTCACACTTCACGGTGTCGCCGGCCTTTTTCTCTGCCTTGTCCTTCGCCATTGCCGCCCCCGAAGCGAACAGCGAGGCGACCGCGGTGGCTAGGATGGCATTCTTCATCGACATGGAGCTCCTCCCGGAGGGAAAGTGGACTGCCGCCCTGAGTACGACGTGGCGCGCGAAACGTTACACGACCGCTTCGGGGCGGCAAAAGGGCAGCCCGAGCGCGTTCGGGGGCAGCGCCTCTAGACTAGGGCGAGACCGTCGCCGGTCTCATCGCCTCGTGCCGCTGGGTCGCGGGCGCTCAGAGGGACAGCTTCGTCAGGTACGCGTTCAGATCGGCGCTGAATTCCTCGCTGGCGCCGATGAACTGCACGCCGACGCCGCGCCGCTCGGCCACGTGGGCCACGTACGCGTGCACGCTATGCGCGCCGCCCTCCGGCAGGGTGATCTCGAGCTCGACCACCGACCCCTGCGCCGCCAGCGCCTCGGTGCGCACGAACGCGCCGCTGCGGCTGATGTTGCTGACGAAGCCTTCGAGCTGCGGACGGCCGCGCTCGCGGACGACGGCCTTGAGCTGGGTGTGGAAGCGCGGGTAGGGTCGCAGGCTCAGCTCCCGCCGCCGGAGGACCTCGGACAGCCGCTGGCGCGCCAGCTCGTCCGCGTCGCGGAACTCGGCGCGGAACTCCTCGCCCTGTGTGTCGGTCACGAGGGCGCTGCGTGCGACCACCCCGCCCACCGGAAAGAAGAGCTTCAGCTCGATGGAGAGGCCGCGCGCGGGCGGCCGGATCGAGCGCACGTGCATGTCGTCGACGCTGATCGAGGTGGAGCTGGCGTGCACCACCTCGCCCGAGGCGACGTAGCGGACAGGGACCACGAAGGGCTGCGCTTTCACCAGCGCAGGGCCGGGGGGAGGAGCCAGAGGCACGGCTGTACTGATCGATGATTTCCACGTCATGGCGCTGCCTCTCCCTTCGGGGTCCATCGCATTCAATCCAGAGCAAGCGCCGGGCCATGTATTTTTGCAAAACTGCTGAACTGCCGCTTCAGAGGGGAAACGGGTGCGCCCTGGCCGGCGGAAGAGGAAGGCGCGCCTACCCTGATGGGTCCCGACTTCCAGCCTCGGGCCAGAAGTCGAGCTTCCCCGAATTCGCCGGGTGGGATGCCGGCGCCGTTGTGGCTACCGCGCCTCTTCTGTGACCCTGCTGGAAGATGTCGTCAGACCCTTCCCCTCCGCGCACCATCCTCGTCGTCGACGACGAGATCGCGGTCCGCCGCGCCCTCTCGCTGCTCCTGGAGACCGCCGGATACAGCGTCTTCTCTGCGGACAGCGGGCGGCGCGCCCTCGAGATCCTCCGGGAGCAGCCCGTCGACCTGGTGATCAGCGACCACCACATGCCGGAGATGTCGGGGATCGATCTGCTCAAGCTCGTCCGGGTTCGCCATCCCCACGTGGTGCGCATCATCCTCACCGCCGACGAGCAGCCGGATACTGCGGTGCGCTCGATCAACGAGAGCGAGGTCTATCGCTTCATCCGCAAGCCCTGGAACGACTCTGACTTGAAGACGGTCATGCACTTCGCGTTCGAGGTCATCCGGCTGGAGCGCGAGAAGCGGCGCCTCCTGTCGCTGATCCGTGACGAGCGCTTTGCTCCTCTCCTCCAGGGCTCGGCGGAGGATCCGGTGGGGATCGAGCGCGAGTTGGAGGCGCTCGCCGAAGCCGAGATGCGGGGAAGCTGACCACCCGCGGTCCTTGCGCCCCTTCACCGCGCGCAGGCTACGGTCCGCGCATGTTCAACGAGATCAAGGCTTGGCTGCCGGGGCTGACGTTCTACGTTCTGGGCGCGATCGCGCCGGCCCTCATCATCGTGCTGATGACGACGCGCTGACCCCCGCGTCCCGCGAAGAGTAGATCTTCTCCCGCCCCGCTCCCGGAGCGGAGTCGCTGCACGCGCTCGCCCGGTGGTGCGCGGGATGCCCGGCGCGCCGGAGAGCGAGCTGATCGACTCCAAGGCAAGGGCGTATCTCGCCGCCGCGAGCATCGAAGACGGAGGATACGGGAGCCGCTGATCGAGCGGTCGTTTGCAATCTGCAAGAAACCGCCCCGCGGTCGTTGCAGGTCGCAATGCGCTCCGCGCGAGATGCGGTGAAAAGGGGCGCAGTTCCGTGGATCGCGCTCTCGGCACGCATCCTGCTTAGGGCCCCGGTGGAGGATTGGCATGTTCGACCTTCTGCTGGTGCTGTCGACCGTCGCGTTCTTCGGCCTGTCGTGGGCCTACGCGCGCTTCTGCGAGAGGCTCTGATGAGCTCCGAATACGCAATCGCGTTGGCCATTTCCGTGTTGCTCCTCGTCTACCTCGGCTACGCGCTGCTCAAGCCGGAGCGATTCTGATGACTGCCATCGGTTGGCTGCAGATCGCGCTCTTCC
>DASQAS010000008.1:0-4608 GCA_035635635.1 Myxococcales bacterium
GGGAGAGGCTGTGGTGGAGCAGAGCATCGGGGGGCTGGCAGCCATCCAGTCGCAGACCGGAGAGATCGGCGAGCGCATCCGCTCGCTGGAGGAGAGCGCCAAGCAGATCGGGGGGATCACGTCGACGGTGAAGGACCTGGCCGACCAGTCGAACATGCTCGCCCTGAACGCCGCGATCGAGGCGGTGCGCTCGGGTGAGCACGGCAAGGGTTTCGCCGTGGTCGCGCGGGAAATCCGCAGCCTGGCGGACCAGTCGATCGAGGCCACCCGCCAGGTCGGGAGCGTTCTCGCCAGGCTGGGAAGCTCGATCGAGTCGGCGGTGAAGATGGCCGAGCATGGAACCCGTGCCATCGCCGAGGACCTCTCGCGGGTCCGCCAGTCGGGCGACAACCTGCGCGGCATGCTGGCGATCGCGCGCGACAACGTCGATTCCGCCCGGCAGATCGCCGCTGCGGTGAGCCAGCAGGACACCGGCATCCAGCAGATCTTCGTGGCGGTCACCGATCAGCTGACGATGATGCAGGAAACGCAGCAGCGTCTGGACCGCGCGACGGCGGCGTCGGCGGCGGTTCGGGAACAAGCGGCACGCGTCACTCAGCTGCTGGCGCGCTACTTGATCTAAGACCGCCGACGAGCGCCGTTGGCACGGTCAATGCGTATTGTGTCCCCGGATTATTGTCACCGCCAGGCCCTCTCGATCGAGCTCTCCGACCTGACCTTTGCCGTCGCGACCGTGAACCTCTGGAACCGCCTCAACATGAGCTTCCGGACGCCGCCGGGGTCGGCCGATGCGCTCCTCGGGTTGACCAAGGCGGGTCTGACCTGACCAGCGCAAGATTCTGGAGCAGGCGATGCCCATCCTCAAGGCGACCCTCGACGGCGCGAGGGAGGGGCACGCCGGCGCCGCGTAGCGCCTCGAGCGGCCTTGGCGGTGGCCGGGCGCACCATCTCGATCGCGGTCCGCTCGATGTCCGCTTCCCGGACGAGGACGTGCTCCGCGGCGGGTCCGAGGGGAATGTAGCTGTCCTCTGCCGTCAGCCTGCGCATCGGACCGGTGAAGCCTCCCTCGATCAGCGCCGTGAAGATCTCCTCCGAGACCCCGCCGCTTCTGCGCGTCTCGTCCACCACCAGGACCCGTCCGGCACGGCGCGCCTCGGTCAGCAGATCCTCGACCGGCAATGGCCGCAGCCAGCGGAGATCGAGCACGCGGCAAGAGATGCCATGGTCGCGCTCGAGCCGGCGGGCGGCGCGCAGGCTCATCCACAGCCCGTTGGCGAACGTGACCATGAGCAGGTCGCTTCCCTCGCCGTGCACCCGGGGCACGCCGATGGGCACGTGCTCCCCGGCCGCGGGGTAGGGCGCAAGCCACCCCCCGTCGCCCGGCTCGTGCAGGTCCTTCGTCATGTACAGCGCGATCGGCTCGAGGAAGACGCAGACCGACCCCTGCGCGCGCGCCGCCGCCACGCAAGTGCGCAGCATCTGCACGGCGTCGTCACCGCGGGAAGGCGAGGCGATCACCAGGCCGGGGATGTCCCGCAGCACCGCGACCGCGTTGTCGTTGTGGAAGTGGCCGCCGAATCCCTTCTGGTAGGCATAGGAGGCGACCCGCACCACCATCGGGTTCCTGAATTGCCCGCGCGAGAAGAACTGGAGCGAGGCGGCCTCCCCGCGCAGCTGATCCTCCGCGTTGTGCAGGTAGGCGAGGTACTGGATCTCCGCTACCGGGATGCAGCCCATCTGGCCGGCGCCGATGGCGAGCCCGAGGATCGACTGCTCGTCGAGCAGGGTGTTGAACACGCGCGCGAGGCCGGCCCGCCGGCAGAGATCGTGCGTGACGTAGTAGACCCCGCCCTTCACCGCCACGTCCTCGCCGAAGACGAACAGCTCGGGAACCTTCACCAGCAGATCGCCGAGCGCGCGGTTGATCTGCTCGGCCAGGTGGGCCGGCTTCTCGCTCTCGGGCAGGCGGCCTTTCCAGAACGCCGCCCGCGCCGCGGGATCGGGCGCGCGCGCCACCTCTCTCGCCACGGCATCGGCGTCGCGCGGGGCGAGCGGCGCCACGATCTCCTCGCGCGAGCCGAGCCGCGGCCGCCCGGCGGCCTCGCCGGCGAGAGCGGCGACGCGCGCCCGCATCTCCTCGTACGACGCGAGCGCGCGCGCCCGGGTCAGGACGCCGCTCTCGACCAGCAGCCGCGCGGAGTGGAGCAGGGGATCGTCGGCCTCGTCCGCCTCGATCTCCGCGGTGGAGCGGTACGCCTGCTCCTCGTCCGCTCCCGCGTGCGCGAGCAGGCGCACGACTCGCAGGTGCAAGAACGCCGGCCGCCGCGTCTCGCGCACGTAGCTCGCAGCCTTGCTTGCCACCTCGAAGCTTTCAGCGAGGTCGAGCCCGTCGGCGGCGAAGTAGCGGAGGCCAGGTCGCGCCGAGTGGCTGGCCGCCACCCATCCCGCAGGTGAGCGGACCGAGATGCCCAGGCCGTTGTCTTCGCAGACGAAGAGGATGGGCATGGGCAGTGCCTGGAACGACGCCCAGCAAGCGGTGTTGATGGCGCCGGCAGCGGTGGAGTGGTTCACCGAGGCGTCCCCGAAGCTGCAGGCGACGATGGCCTCGCGCGGGACCGGCGTGGCGAGCGAGAGGCGCGAGGCGCGGTCGAGCATGAACGCGGCCCCCACCGCCTTGGGCAGGTGCGAGGCGATGGTGGACGTCTGGGGAGGAATCTGCAGCTGAAGGCTGCCGAACACCTTGTGGCGTCCACCGGAGATCGGGTCGTCCTTCGCGGCGGTGATCCCGAGCAGGACCTCGAGGAGCGGCAGATCGCTGAAGACCTGCCGCCCGCGGGCGAGGAAGAACGCGCCCGAGCGGTAGTGGAGGAAGGCCGGATCGTCGGGCCGCAGCGCCGCCGCGACGGCGGCGTTGCCTTCATGGCCCGAGGAGCCGATGGTGTAGAAGCCTTGCCCGCGTCCCCGCAGGATCCGCGCGGCCAGGTCGAGATGGCGGCTGCCGAGCTGCGCCTCGAAGAGCTCGATGGCCCGGGCGCCCGTGAGCCGGCCGCCGGCGCGCAGCGGAAGCGACGGGTCGCGCGCGGCGCCTTCCCTGAGGAGCGCCACCCGCTCCGTGAAGTTGCGGTCGATGATCGGAGAGCGGTCGATGGGTCCGATCACTCCCCTAGCTTGCGTTCGTACGCAAGCAATCGATCGGCGAGGCCGCGGGGATTCGACAGCGCGACCAGGTGCCCGCCGGGGATCGCGTCCACGCCCTGGTCCAGCCGCTCCCGGGCGACGCGGCGCTGGAAGTCCGCCGCGCGCTCCAGCAGCGGAACCAGGCGATGCCAGTACCAGGCGACCCCGCCGGCGCCGGGGATGAGAATGAATGCGCTCATCGTACGCTCCGACGCCGCGTCATAGCAGAACGCGCAGAATGCGACGAACGTCTGACCAAGCGCTGACGCGCCGTGCCTAGGACGAGCGTTCCATTGACTCGCGATCCCGCCATGCTGAAGCGTGAGGCTTCCGAACAACGGCTCGACCCCTCAGGAGACGACCATGGCTTCAACCGGAATCCGGTTTTGTCTCATGGCGCTGCTCGTGACCGCGCTCGCCGCGCCGCGGGCCCGCTCGCATGACGATGACGACGACTCGCGCAGCCTCCAGATCAAGACGCTCTCCACGCACGCGGACCGCGTGAGCGGAGGAGACGTGCTGGTGCAGATCACGCTCCCCCGCCACGCCCGAAACGTCATCGTCAGCCTCAACGGCCGGGTGGTGACCAGCGCCTTCCACGAGACCGCTCAGGGGACACTGGTCGGGCTCGTCACCGGCCTGGCCCTCGGCAACAACCGCCTCACGGCCGAAGCAAGAGGCGTGGGGACGACGTCGCTGCGCATCGTGAACTACCCGATCACCGGCCCCATCGTCTCCGGCCCGCACGAGCAGATCGGGCCGCAGAAGCGGCCGTTCATCTGCCAGACCGACACGTTCAGGCTGCCCGACGGCAGCACGTTCGGCCCGGCGAAGGACGCGGACTGCTCGGCGGACACGAAGATCACCTACGTCTATCTCCCGCAGGGCAAGACGGCGTTCGCGCCGATGCCGGACACGAACCGGTTGCCCGCCGACGTCTCGACGACCACGACGCTGACGGGGCAGAGGGTGCCATACGTCGTCCGCGTGGAGACCAGCACGGTGAACCGCGGCATCAACCAGGTGGCGGTGCTCCACGATCCGACCACCGAAGGCCAGCCGACGCCGTTCTCGCCTCCCAAGGCGTGGAACCAGCACCTGATCGCCGTGCAGGGATTCGGATGCCCCGCGGGCTGGTACATCCAGGGCGGCGCGCAGGGAAACCTCACGCTGCCCGGCGTGATCCGCGCCGAGTTGCTCGACACCGTCCGCCTCGGCGAGGGCTACGCCACCTTCGCGAACACGCTGCAGCATCCCTCCAACAACTGCAACGCGCTCCTCGGTGGCGAGACGATGATGATGAGCAAGGAACGCTTCATCGAGGAGTTCGGGGTGCCGCGCGCGACGCTCAGCGTCGGATGCTCGGGCGGGTCGTACACCAGCCTGCAGTACGGAGACACGTTCCCGGGCCTGATCGACGGAGTCCTGATC
>DASQAS010000009.1:0-11913 GCA_035635635.1 Myxococcales bacterium
GGCCAGCAGCGGACAAGATCAAGTCAGCGATCTCTTGTGGGCGCGAGACCAAGGAAAGGTGACCTGCCTCCACCTCCACGGTCGTCGCGTGCATGCGGGTTGCCAGAAATCGCTCCAAGTCAGGCGAGATCGTCTGGTCGAGTTTCGAGACCGCATACCAGGTCGGTTTGGAGCGCCAGGCGGCCACGGTGGTTCGCTCGCCGAACAGAGAGGCGGCAGTCGGTTGTTGTACGGCATAGAGGACTTCTGCTTTCTCGTGCGCGACACCGTTCGCGAAATATTTGAGAAAGGCTTCTTCGGAAATACTGGTGAAGCCATCGTGTGCCTGAACGCCTGCCCGAACCGGCATGGTGGGGAACTTTCCGGACAGAGCGACGAAATCTTCCCCAGCATCCGGTGCCCGCGCCGCGACGTAGACGAGTGCCGTGACCTTCGGATCGATTCCAGTTTCGCTGATGACGGTGCCGGCCCAGGAATGGGCGACCAGCACGGTCGGTCCATCCTGCAGCGCCAGTGCCCGGCGTGTCGCGGCGACAGAATCGGCGAGCGACGTGAGTGGATTTTGCACCGCAGTGACATGCAAGCCGGCCTTTTGAAGGCGCGAGATGACTTCGGCCCAGCTGGAGCCGTCCGCCCACGCCCCGTGCACCAGCACCACGTTGCGCGCTTCCACTGGCTTGGCGGTCTGCGCTGACGCCCGCGCCGCAAAGAGCGTCGCCGAGAGCAGACTGATGGCCACCACCGCCATGGTCCATCGCGTCTTCTTCGACCCTGCGATGCATGTCTTGACTGTCTGACGAAGATTCTCTCCCACTGTAGCTCTCCTTGGCAGGTTGGTTGGCCGGGCGCTGGTTCACGACCCGTGCCAAGGCGACGTCCTCGATTTCGCGACCGGCTCACGGCCCAATCGCATTCAGCTGTTCAGGCACCGAACAGCGTTGCCGTGATTCGATCAGCGCCACCCGCTCCTGCGACGCGTGCGTGGTACATTTCTGCGCGCTCTGCTCGGCTGGTCCCGATGAACGAGCTTCTCGCCAGGATCATCGACGCTCACGGAGACATGGAGCGTTGGAACAAATACGAGAGGCCACGGCGCCCAGCGGATGCTCAAGACCGATCGGGCCTCCGCAGCTGCTCTCGCCGAGGAAGCGCTGGGCGCCGCGCGCTCGCTCGCCGGCGACGATGACGAAGCGGACCCAGGCTGCAGTGGCCAACTCGATCAGAACCGCGGTTTGATGGATCTTGGGGCCACGCGACAGAACAACCTCGCTGTGCCATGGTCCACCGCGCCTCCCTGGCTGAGGCGCGGCAACGAGGGAGCCAACATGCGGCAACACACGAGATCCATTCTGGCGGCCACTGCCCTTCTGGCGGCGGGCTCCGCGTCCGCCGTGGTACAGCCGTTTCCGCCGGCTTTCCGGACGCAGATGATCGACACCAACGGGACCAAGCTCCACGTCCGCTCCGGCGGCAAGGGCCCTGCGGTGGTGCTGCTGCACGGCTTCGGCGACACGGGCGACATGTGGGCCCCGATCGCGGCGAAGCTGGTGCAGGATCACACGGTGGTCGTGCCCGATCTGCGGGGGATGGGTCTCTCAGCCCACCCCGAGACGGGCTACACGAAGAAGAACCAGGCGGTCGACATCGCGGGCGTCCTCGACCACCTCAAGATCGACAAGGCCGATCTGGTCACGCACGACATCGGCAACATGGTGGGGTACGCGTTCGTCGCGCAGTATCCCAGCCGCGTCACCCGCTGGGTGGTGATCGACGCGCCGCTGCCCGGCATCGGCAACTGGGACAACATCGTCCGCAGCCCCTTGCTCTGGCATTTCAACTTCCGCGGGCCGGACGTGGAGCGGCTCGTCGCCGGGCGCGAGCGGATCTATCTCGATCGCTTCTGGAACGAGCTGTCGGCCAACCCCAAGGCCATCGACGAGGCGACCCGCCAGCACTACGCCGCGCTCTACGCGCGTCCGCATGCCATGCACGATGCGTTCGAGCAGTTCGGGGCGTTCGCGCAGGACGCGGTCGACGACAAGGCGCTGCTCGCCGCGGGCAAGCTGGGCATGCCCATCCTCGCCGTCGGCGCGGAGAAATCGTTTGGCGCGGGGCAGGCGGAGGAGATCCGATTCGTCGGGAACAACGTGGCGGGCGCCATCGTGCCGGGCTCCGGCCACTGGGTGATGGAAGAGAACCCGGGCGCGACGACGACGGTGGTCCTCGAGTTCCTCGCGAAGTGAAGGAACGGGTCAGGAAGGCGCCTGGGTCTCCTCGGGACGGACTGGCGGCGACTCTCGCGCGCGCGAAGACGACACGGCGAGCCCTGCCAGGAGGATGAGCGCGATCCCCGCGACCGCCGCTGCGTCGGGCTTCTCGCCGAAGATGGCCAGCCCGATCACCACCGCCGCCGCAAGCTCGACATAATGGAACGGCGCGAGCACCGACGCCTGCGCCCGCTCGTACGCCGCCGTCACGAGCCACATCGCGGTGCCCCCGATCGCCGCCATCGCCGCGAGCCAGACCACGAGGCCAGCCTCGAACGGCCGCCACCCCAGGGCCGCCGCCGGCGCGAGCAGGACGGCGCCGGCGATGCTGTAGTGCAGCGTGGTCGCGGTCGCCGGCGTGTGGCCCGCGAGCTTGCGGTTCATCACCGCCACGGCCGCGAACCCGACCGCCGCGACGATCGGGAGCAGGGCGCCCGCCTGGAACACGCCCACGCCGGGGCGTAGCACGAGCAGCACGCCGGCAAATCCTGCCGCCACCGCCGCCCAGCGGCGCGGCCCGACCCGCTCGCCCAGAAAGAACGCCGAGAACGCGGTGATGAACAGCGGGTTCGTGAAGAGCAGCGCCGAGGCGGAGGCGAAGGGGAGGAAGCGAAGGCCGAGGAAGAAAGCGGCCGCGATCAGAGCAGGAATCGCCGCGCGCAACAGGTGCAGCGGCTCCCGCCGGGGCAGCAGCGCGCGCCGCCCCCCGCGCGCGAGCACGACCGGGAGGAGGATCACTCCCGTTCCGACGTAGCGTCCCCAGGCGATCTGCGTGGCGGGGACGTCGCTCTCGCCCAGGTGCCGGGCGATCGCATCCATGAACGGCCAGATGGACGCGGAGGCGACCACCATCGCCGCGCCGGTCGCCTCGCTCCGGGCAGCGTGCGTCCCGAACCGCGTCATCGTCGGATCAGCTTAGCGGACCGCGGCGCCGGCCGCCGCCTGCACGGTGTAGCGCCACCGTGGCGCTGCAGTTGCACTCCGCAACCCGCGAGCGTTCCGTGGCCGGACGACCGGGTCCGCGCGTCACTCTTGTGGCGTCAGAAATGCAAAGCGTCTCCCGCGCGGAACCCACGTCCCGCCGAGGAGGACAGATTGGTCGGCTCCAATCGCCATCGAGACAGGAACGCGATCCTCGAGGGATTGTCCTTCACCGGCGGCCACGGCGGATCCTTCGGCGGCGCCCCGCGCTTCTCCGGATTCGACCAGATCTCGTTCTCCGCCCGGACGCATTGGGAGTACTCCTGGCGCGAGACCAGCATCACCAACGGCGAGGTCGATCCGGAGAAGTCGGGGGTGGTCCGGGTCGACCTCGCCAACCCCGTCCAGGCGGACTTCGGCCCCGCCGGCGTCGTCACGCTTTTCGAGGCGACCTGCCGGGCGAAGGCCGGCAGCGTTCCGGCCTGGTGGCCCCAGTGGCACTACCTCGGCATGAAGGGCGGCGCTCTCTACGCCGGGGTGGAGCTCGAAGGCGGCGGGTGCGCCGGGGTGCTGGTCTTCGATTCGAAGACCGGCGAGACGCACCCGCGCGGATTCATGGGCTGGTCCCCGAGCGGGGACCGATCCGTGGCCCTGGGCGCGATCAACAACTCGTTCCTGAACCTGCCCGCGGTGGTGGTGGACGAGCCGGCCGTCGATTCCGAATGGGACGCGGTGGGCGGCGCCCAGATCCGCGACGGCGAGCTGCACGACTACCAGGTCCGCGAGTACTACATCCCCGGGAAGGGATTCGGCGGCTGGTACCGTCGCGGCACGTCCATCTACTCGGGCGGCGGGTACGTCGACTTCTTCGAGATCGCAGTGGAAGTAGGGCTGACTTCAACGAGCTTGTAGCCCAAGGGCCCACTCCACGGATCGGGCCGGGCTCGCTGACTCCTTGCGAGCCCGGCCTTTTTTCCGGCGTCGTCGCGTGCGGGTCTACTTCTTCTGCGCCTTCATCCGCCGTTCCATCTCCTCCGGCGAGACGTCCTCGACGTGCGTGCCGATCGACCAGGTGTTGCCCCACCGATCGGCCACGGTGGCGACGCGGTCCCCGTAGAACTGGTTCGCCGGCTCGCGCTTCGACTGCGCGCCCGCCGCGACCGCCTTCTTGTGGGTGGCGTCGACGTCCGGCACGTAGAGATAGGAATTCATCCGCGACGGCGGATACTCCGGGGTCGTGTCGGCGAGCATGACGACCGAAGTCCCGATCCGGACCTCGGCATGTGCCAGCTTTCCCCCCGGGCCCGGGAACCGGTACATCTCCTCGCCTCCGAAGGCTCTCTTGAGGAACTCGATGAAGTCGGAGGCACCCTCCACCACGAAGTAGGGAGTGAAGGTGTTGTAGCCCTCGGGGATCGGCTTGACGGCCATGACGTCCTCCTCTTTGGTTTGGAGGCGCCCTCCTATCACAACGGTTGCGAGGTGGCGTGACGGTCCGGCGAAGTTCGAGGGGATGGTCCACCGGCGAGCGATGACTCCCACGGCAGGCTCTCGCGCGGCCGCTCAGGCGGAGGAGATTTCCCGGAGCGCCGCGAGGAACCGCCGCATCTGCGGCGGCGTCCCGATGGTGACGCGGAGGTGCTGCGGCAGCGCGGGAAACATCCGGCCCACCTGTACGCCGCGATCGGCCAGCGCCGCGATCACCGGCTTCACCTCCCTGCGCAGCTCGATCATCACGAAGTTCGTCTGCGACGGGATCACCGTGTACCCCATCCGATCCACGTCCGCGACGAGCTGTGCACGGCCCGCGCGGTTTCGCCGTTGCCCTTCCGCGGCATAGGCGGTGTCCTTCAGGCTCGCGCGCCCCGCCGCGATTGCGATCGCGTTGACCGAGTCCCAGGCCGCGTGTGCCGCGAGCTTTTTCGCCGTCTCCGGCTGCGCGACGGCATAGCCCAGGCGCAAGCCTGCCATTCCGTAGATCTTGGAGAAGGTCCGCGCGACGATCAGGTTCGGATGCGCGGCCACCAGAGGAATCGCGCTCTCGTATTGCGGGCTGTCCGCGTAGTGGTGGTACGCCTCGTCGATCACCACGGGCGTGGAGAGCGCCACCGCCTTCAGGAGCTCGCGGATCTTCACCGCGGGCGTGATGCTGCCGGTCGGGTTGTTCGGATTGCAGATGTAGACGAGCCCCGCGCCTGCAATCGCCATGCGCCCGAGATCGTGGGCGTACGCGGCGTCGAGCGGGACCCTGACCACCTGGGCGCCGTGGACATCCGCGTGCTTGCCGATCGCCTCGAAGGTGGGATCGGCCATGACCAGCTTCCGATCGGCGCCGGTAAAGGCGCTCGCGGCCAGTTTGAGGATCTCGCTCGACCCGTCGCCGATCACCAGCGACTCCTTCGGCACCCCATGCAGGGCGGCGAGGTCGGCCCCAAGGTCGGCCACGGCCTCGTCCGGGTACCGCCAGGCGAGCGAGAAGGCTTCCCGCATTGCTCGCAGCGCCGCGGGCGACGGGCCGTAGGGATTCTCGTTCGCGCTCAGCCGCACGATCCCTTGCGCCGGCCGCGAAGACGAAGGCGTGGCCGCCAGCAGCGGCCGGAGGGTGGCCGCCGCCAGGCTTCCGCCGGCCATCCGCGCGAGCGTGCGCCTCGAGAGGGCGTGGGTCTGCGTCACGGGATGCCTCAGTTCGTCCGAGCGGTAGACGCCGCAACCGGCCGCGCCGCCGGCACAAACGGGGCGATCCCGAGCGACCGGTAGATTTCCTCGGGGTAGTAGACCACGCCTCCCTTCATCACCAGCCGCACCTTGCGGATGGCGCTGATGTCCTTGGTCGGGTCGCCCTCCACCAGCATGAGATCTGCCAGCTTCCCGCGGGCGATGGCACCGCTCTGCTGGTCCACGCCGAGATACCGCGCCGACCCGAGTGTCGCGGCCTCCAGGACCTTGCCGTTGGGGATGCCGGCCTTCACCCACGCTTCCAGCTCGCTGTGCAGCGCGAATCCCGGGATGTCGTCGGTCCCGGGCACCAGCCGCACTCCCTCGCGATGGAGGATGGCCACCACCTCCTTCAGCTTCTCCCAGGAGGCTTCGTAAGCGGCGTACTCGGACGGCTTCACGTCCAGTTGCGCCTGCCGCCGCGCGCGCTGGAGGGGCCCCGGCACGTGGTCCAGCCAGGGCTCGTCGTTGGGCACCGTCTTCCCGGGTCGCGCGAGCAGCATCGCCTGGAAGATGCCCAGCGTCGGGTCGAGCGTCGTCCCCCGCTCCTTCATCAGCCGCAGCATGCGCTGGAACGCCTCTCCCTTCAGGTCGAGCTTGCCCACCCGCTCTCCCAGCGCGGTAAAGCGGAACGGAGTCCGCGTGTCCTCCTTGTCGCCGATCACGAAGCTCAGCATCAGCTGGTTGATGTGCGTGATCTCGTCGTACCCGTCGCGCACCGCGCGCTCGGAGGTCATGAACGCGGGGACGTGTCCGGAGACGCGAAGGCCGAGCCGATGCGCCTCGTCGGCGATGGGCCGCACGAAGTCCGGATTCATCGAGTTGTAGATCTTGATCCCGGTGAAGCCGTGGTCCGCGTACCAGCGCACCTTCTCCAGCGCGACGTCCACCTTGTCGACGGTGAACCCGCCGCTGGCGGAGAACGGGCTCTTGCCTTCCAGGAACCCCGCCCGATCGATGCGCGGCCCCAGGATCTCCCCGGAGTCGATCCGCTGGACCAGGGCGAGCAGCACGTCGTTGTCGTTGCCCGGATCGCGCGTGCGGGTCACGCCGGCGGCGAGGTGCAGCGCCCCGCCCCAGTCGTAGGAGTGCGCGTGCAGATCGTGCAAGCCGGGGAGCAGCGTCCCGCCCTCGGCATCGATGGTCGTCGCTCCCGCGGGCGGCGCCTCGGGGTGGATGCTGACGATCTGCCCGCCGAAGATCACCACCGTGCTCGGTTCACCGACCGATCCGGTCCCGACGTCGAGGATGCGGGCCCGCGTGAGGTAGACGGGGCCAGCAAGGCGATGGCTCACGTTGGCGGTCAGCCGGCGCAAGGACTCGGCGGACATGTCCTGCGCCAGCCGCGACAGCTCGTCGAATCTGGACGAGAACCGCTCGTCGATCACCACGAAGCCCGGCGACAGGTAACCCTCGAAGCTGCCGTCCTTGTCGCCGAGCACGAACGCGGGCACGACGTCGAGCCCCCAGATCGCCCACGCGGTATACGCCGCGGTGTTCTGGCCCTCGCCGACCCGGACCTGCCGGACCTTCTCCGCGCGCAGGTCGGCGGAAGGTAGAGCGTGCAGGCGCCGATCGGGTGCGCCCATGAGCGCGCGGAGACAGGCGCCCAGCGCCCAGGGGCTGCTGTTGTTCGGGACGTACAGCGGCCACCGTGCGGCTCGCGACTCCCCCTCGTCGTCGAGCGACTTCCAGCGGGCCACGCCGTTCTCGACAGCGAACGACTCCTTGACGGGAGCGCCCGCCTCGGCCGTTCCCTCCATCTCCCATCGCACGGGGATGCCCCTGGGGCCCAGCTGCACCCGCTCCTTGATCTTCGGCCCGCGCCCGTTGTTGTCGATCCGCCAGTCGATCTGGACCTCGCTTCCGGCGGTGGAGACCGTCATCGTCCCGACCTCGCGCCCGCTGGCCAGCACGACGTACTTGCGCGTCGCGGCCGGGGCGGCCGCAGAGGCCAGGGCGGCGCAAACCACGAGCCAGCAGGCAGCACGAGACATTGCGTACCTCCGTGTGCCGCGCACGGTGGCAGAAGGGGCGGGCGGGCGCAACGGCTGGCCCTGGTCCGATCAATGCGCCATGGCCGGCGCACCCGGCTTCGACTTCCGGGCGAGCAGCACCGCCGGGACCATCAGGGCGGTGAAGATGGCGAAGATGATCAGCACGTCGATGTACGCCAGCGTCTGGGCCTGTCTCGCCACCTCGCGGTAGACCTGCGCGTACGCCATCTTCGTCGACTGGACCGCCGAGACGCCGAGCTGCTGCAGGTGCTGCGCGATGGCGGCGATGCGGGCGCTGAGCTCGCCGGAAGGGACCACGTGGTCGACCAGGCGCGCCTGGTGGACCTGCGACCGCCGCGCGATCAGCGTGGTCACCAGCGAGATGCCGATGTCGCCGCCCATGTTCCGCGAGAGGTTGACGATGCCGGAGACCTGGTTGTTCTTCTGCGGCGGCACGCCGTTGTAGACGGCGGCGTTGATGGGCACGAACAGGAAGGCGATCCCCGTGGTCTGGAAGATGCGCATCAGCACCGCGGTCTTGAAATCGATCCCGGGGTACAGCGTGTGCGCCATGTGCAAGAGCGCGGCCGACGTCACCGTGAACCCGAACGCGATCAGGTAGCGTGCGTCCACCTTCCCCAGGAGCTTGCCCACCAGCGGCAGGAGCAGGATGACCACGAATCCGCCAGGGGAGAGCACCATCCCGGCGTCCTGCGCCGAGTAGCCCATCCAGAGCTGCAGGTAGAGCGGCAGCAGCACGGTTGTGCCGTACAGCGCCAGGCCGAGCACCAGCATCATCAGATTCGAGATGGCGAAATTGCGGTCGCGGAACAGCCGCACCTCCACCACCGGATGCTCCTGCCGCCATTCCCACAGCACGAAGATGATCAGCGACACCGCCGAGACGGTGGAGAAGATCGCGATGGTGCGGGAGTGGAACCAGTCGTCCTGCTGGCCCTTGTCGAGCACGTACTCCAGCGTCCCGAGGCCAAGGGCGATCAGCCCCAGGCCGATGCCGTCGATGGGGCCGACGCGTTTCTTCACCTCCACCAGGTGAGGTGGATCGACCAGGATCCGGGTGGTGAGGAGAACCGAGGCAATGCCCACCGGCACGTTGATGAAGAACACCCACCGCCAGGAGTAGTGATCGGTGATGAAGCCGCCCAGCGTGGGGCCGATCGCCGGGGCCAGCACCACCGCCATGCCGTAGACGGCGAAGGCCATCCCGCGCCTCGCGGGCGGGAACGTGTCCGCCAGGATGGCCTGCTCGCTGGGCGCGAGGCCGCCGCCGCCCACGCCCTGGAGCACCCGGAAGACGATCAGCAGGCCGAGATTGGGCGCCAGCCCGCAGAGGAATGAGCTGAGGGTGAAGAGGACGACGCAGCTGAGATAGAACCGCTTCCGCCCCACGCGGTTCGCCACCCAGCCGCTGATCGGGAGCACCACGGCGTTGGACACCAGGTAGCTGGTGAGCACCCAGGTCGCCTCGTCCGGGCTGACCGAGAGGCTGCCGGCGATGTGCGCCAGCGAGACGTTGGCGATGGCGGTGTCGAGCACCTCCATGAACGTCGCCATGGTGACCACCAGCGCGACGACCCAGGGGTTGTGCCCGCCGGTCCACCCCTGCTCGTGCGTGATGCGCAGCGACTCCTCGGGCGTGAGGGCCTGCGCCTCCTCGGGCGTCATCTCACTCTGACCTTCGGCTCGACCGACATCCCCGGGCGCAGCCGTTCCATCTCCGGCTGATCCGGCTTGAGCGCGATGCGCACGGGGATCCGCTGGACGACCTTCACGTAGTTGCCGGTGGCGTTCTCTGGCGGCAGCAGGCTGTATCGCGACCCCGTCGCGCCCGCGAAGTTCTCCACGGTTCCCTCGTAGTCGCGGTCGATGGCGTCGACGTGGACGGTGGCCGGCTGGCCCGGCCGCATGTGCTCGATCTGCGTCTCGCGGAAGTTGGCGGTCACCCAGATCTGGGCGTTCTGGGTGAGCGCCATGAGCTGCTGCCCCGGCTGGACCCGGTCGCCGATGTTGACGGAGCGCTTCCCGATGATGCCGGCCACCGGAGCCGTCACCTTCGCATAGCCGAGATTGAGCTCCGCCTGCCGTAGCTGCGCCCGTGCGAGCTCGAGATTCGCCTGCCGTACCGAGACGCCCGCGGCGCGGACCACGAGCTGCCTGGGAGCATTGGCCCGAGCCTCCACCAGCCGCGCCTGGGCCTGCTGCATCCGCGCGACCCGCTGCTCCACCCGCTTGCGCGCGGCCGACACCACCGCCTGCGCCACGTCGGCTGCAGCGGACTTCTGGTCGAGCTCCTGCTGCGGCACCGTCTTCGACGCGAGCAGCTGCGCGGCGCGCTCCTTCTGCTGCTGCGCGAAACGGTTGTTTGCCTCTGCCTGGTCGAGGTCGCGCCGGGACGCCTCCAGGTCGGCCTGCGCGTTCACCACCTCGTCCCCGGCCGTCTGCACCGTTGTACGGTTCGAGGTCTCGGTGATCGGGACGTTGGGCGCCTCAGCGGCGAGCGCCGCCTCCGCTTGCACCACGGCTGCGCCCGCCTGGGCGACGGCGACCTCGAGGTCGGTGGCGTCGAGCTCCACCAGGACGTCGCCGGGCTTCACCGACTGGTTGTCCTCCACGGCGACGCGGACGACGGTGCCGGGGACGCGGGGAGCGATGGCGGAGATGTAGCCATCGATCTGCGCGTCGTCGGTGTCCTCGAACTTGCGGGCATGCAACCACCAGGGCAGCGCACCCACCGCCACCACCGCAAGCCCGGCCGCGATCAACAGGCGCTTGCGCCCCTTGTGCGCCTCCTGGGCGGGCTGCTCGCCCGTCTCCGATTCGTGGGGGTCGCGCTGCTTGGGCCGCGCTTCTCTCCCCTGCCGCCGTGCCTCCTCGAGCTGTTCGGACATTCCTGGATCTCTCTCCGCGGCGAGGGGATGCCTTTCGGGGGCCGCCGATTCGACCCTCCAAGCTAATTCCGCGGCGACGTTCAGGAAGCGACGTGGGCAAGCAGCCAGCAGACCGGTTCCTTCCACAGGTCCGAACGTCGGAAGAAACCGAAGTGGCCGATCGGCTGCGCGTCCGGCCGGAGGATGCGTTCCTCCTTGCGCGCGCGTGTGTACAGCGAGAGCAGGTGCGCGACCGCGGTCGCCGGGGCGTACCAATCGTCCTCGATGGAGAGCGCCAACAGAGGCCCGTCGTACCGCGTGTATCCCAGTCCACCCCGCGGCTCCGCGTAGCTGAAGACGTACCGGGGATCGCGTCCCCAGCGCATCCACTCGTGCGCGACGCCCGCCGGGACGTCGTCGCCCTGCCGGAACAGCCGCATGGGGAGAAACCCGGCTGCGGCCAGCAGCGGGGGCAGCGCCGCGTACCAGAGCGATGCCATGACTGCCCGCCCCAGGCCGCGGTAGCTGTTCCAGTACGCCGTCCCCGACGCGACGAAGAGCGCCGCCCCGGGCGCGGGCTCCTGCACGAGGCCCATCAGCTGGGCTCCCGCGCTGTGACCGACCCAGACCAGGGGAACGCCGGGAAAGCGGTGCTCCAGCCAGTCCAGCGCGCCGCCCAGGTCGCGCTCGCCCCAGTCGTGGAAGGTCGCATGGAAGCCGCGCAGCGATCCCTGCGGGCGCGAGCCGCCGATGCCGCGGTAGTCGAGGGTCAGCGCCGCCAGCCCCTGGTCCGCGAGATATCGGGCAAAGGGCGCATAGAAGCTGGCGCGGACGGCCATCGCGCCCGCGATCAGCGCCGCGGCTTTCGGCGGACCTCGAGGGACGAACAGGCCGGCCGAGAGCGAGTACCCGTCGCCGCGCGCGGGAATGCGCAGGGGCTCGACCATCGCGCCAATCTAGCGCCTTCCTGGTCGGTCAGTCCTTAAGCGACAGACGTTGACGCTGTCGTCCTACGTTGTCGTGATCGTGGACGGCGACGGCGACGGCGACGTGGCCGTGGACGACTGCTCGGCATGTCAGATGCAGCTGCTACCTGAATCCCCATGCTCAGCTTTCAGAAGCTCG
>DASQAS010000010.1:0-2066 GCA_035635635.1 Myxococcales bacterium
ACGTCGAGGAGGGGCGTCATGCCTTGGCGCCTCCGCTGTCGCCGAGGTAGGCGGCCATCACCCGCGGGTCGTTGACGATCTCCTGGGGCGTGCCTTCGGCCAGCTTCTCGCCGGAGCTGAGCACCACGATCCGGTCGCACGTCCTCACGATGGCCTTCATGTCGTGCTCGATCACCACCTGCGTGAGGCCACGCTTCTTCACGTCGAGGATGAGCTGGATGATCTCCTCGCTCTCGCGCGCGTTCAGGCCGCCCATCACCTCGTCCAGCAGGATCATCCGCGGCATGGTGGCGAGCACCCGCGCCAGCTCCAGCTTCTTGCGCTCGCCGATGGGCAGCCCGCCGGCCAGCACCTCCGCCCGCTTTTCGAGCCCCACCACCCGGAGCTGCTCCAGTGCGATGCCCTTCGCCCGCGAGACGGAGGCGGTGCGGCAGAGCGCGCCGACCACCGCGTTCTCCAGCACCGTCAGCTTCGCCAGCGGCCGCACTTTCTGCCAGGTCCGCGCCATTCCCAGCTTGCAGACCTTGTCCGGCGGAAAGCCGTTGATCCGCTGGCCGTCGAAGACGATCTCTCCCTTCGATGGCGGGTAGAACCCGGTGATGCAGTTGAAGAGCGTGGTCTTGCCCGCGCCGTTCGGACCGATCAGCCCGAGCACGATCCCCGGCTCCACCGAGAAGCTGACGTCCTGGTTCGCCTTCACGCCGCCGAAGTAGCGACTGACGTTGCGCACCTCCAGGAGCGGCCTCATCGCCCCGCCGCCTTCCTGCGCAGGCGCTGTGCGATGAAGCCGACGAAGCCGTCCGGCATCAACAGGATCACCGCGATCACCAGCACTCCGTAGACCAGGAGGTGGGCCTGTGCGAGCGAGGCCCGCAACCATTCGGAGAGCAGCACCAGCACCACCGCGCCGAAGATGGGGCCGGTGACGGTGCCGATGCCTCCGATGATGCAGGTGAGCACCAGCTGGATGGAGACGTCGATCCCGAACACGCCCTGCGGCTCGATGAAGCTCACGTAGAAGGCGGCGAAGCTCCCGGTCAGGGCGGTGCAAGCGGCGGAGATCCCCAGCGCGGTGTTCTTGTAGAACGTGAGCGCGATGCCCAGCGAATGCGCGGCGTCCTGGTCCTCGCGGATGGCCTGCAGGTAGTACCCGAGCTTGCTCCGCTTCACCGCGAAGTTCACCGCGACGCAGAACAGCGCCATGATCAGGCCCAGGTAGTAGTAGGGCGTCTTGCTGTTCCAGTCGGTGATCACGGTGCCGGCGATCCGCAGCGGCGGCAGGTCCGAGCCGAGGATGCCCTCGGCGCCGTTGGTGAGGATCTTCCAGTTGAGGGCGGCCAGGCGGATGATCTCCGCCACCGCGATGCTCGCCAGCACGAAGTAGGGACCGCGCAGGCGGAAGGTGATCCAGCCTACCGCCAGGGCGATGATCACCGCGATGGCCACCGCCGCCCAGACCCCGAACCAGGGCGGGATGCCTTTGCGCTGCAGCAGGATGAACGAGCCATAGGCGCCGAGCCCGTACCAGGCGGCGTGGCCCACCGAGTACTGGCCGGCGAAGCCGCCGATCACGTTCCAGCTTTCGCCCAGCGCCACCGCGATGAAGAGCAGGATGAAGATGTGCAGGGCGTACGGGCTCTGGACGTAGAGGGGGACCAGGGCCAGCGCCAGCGCCGGGACTGCCCAGGGAAGCAGCGCCCTCACATGCGGCTCTTTCCGAGAAGGCCGGAAGGCTTGAGCAGGAGGACGAGGAGGAAGATGACGTAGACGCAGAGCTCCTTCATGCCGGAGCCGATGTAGACGGCAGACAGGCTCTCGCTCATGCCGATCAGCACGCCGCCGAGCGTTGCCCCGACGATGCTGCCCATCCCCCCGAGCACCACGACGACGAAGGCCTTGAGGGTGAAGACGCCGCCAACCTGCGGAAAGATGTAGTAGATGGGCGCGATCAGCGCGCCCGCCGCGCCCGCCAGCGCCGAACCGAGCCCGAAAGCGAGCACTCCCATGTTGCGGACGTTGACGCCCATGAGCTGCGCGGCGTCGCGATCCTGGGCGGTGGCGCGAAT
>DASQAS010000011.1:0-3355 GCA_035635635.1 Myxococcales bacterium
ACCACGAGATCGTGACCGGAGCACCGGGCAGCGATTGTCCGGGAATGGCGTCCGTGTCGGTGATGGTCGGCACCGCGTCCCGCACGGCGACGTTGAGGTTGCGCGCGGTGACTCCACCTTCGTTGTCCGCGCGCAGCGTGAAGGTGGTGGTGCCGGCCGGCGGAACGACGCTCACCGGACTCTGGCTGACGAGTCCGGGCAGCGGCAGCAGGACGATGGTGGTCGCGCCGCTGACGGAGAACGTGAACGTGACGGGACGCCCGGCCTCCGGGTTCGGCTCGTCGACGGTAAAGCTCGAGATCACCGGCCGCTGCTTCGACGAGCATGCCGCGAGGACCAACGCGAGCAGCGCAGCGCGCTTCATGGCCGCCCCCCGAACTTCGCCAGCAGCGCTTCCAGGTCGTCCGGTTCGATGCTGGTGGTCCCGACCAGATCGGCCTGCCAGCGATAGGTGGGGCTGGCCTGGGTCGCGCCGAATCCGTCCGCCAGATCGATGAGATCCTCGCCGTCGATGCGGCTGTCGAAGTTGGTATCGCCGAGCCCGCGCACGCCCGCAGGCGACGCGGACCCGGTGTCGATCTGCCAGAACCCGCGGCCGTAGGTCGCCACCGTCAGCCGCTGGCTCGCCGGCGAGATGCAGATGTCGTCCACCTCCACCAGCGGGAGGGTGCCCGCGCCGAACCGCGACCAGGTCGTTCCACCGTCCGTCGATCGGTACAGACCCAACCCCGTGCCCACGTACAGGGTCGCGGGGTCGTTCGGATCGACCTTGATCACGCTCACGCCGACGTCCGGCAGGCGCCCCGGCGATCCCAGGGGACCCTGGACGCCGAGCGGCTGCCAGGTGAGGCCCGCGTTCTGCGTCTTCAGCACGCGGCCGAAGTCGGGCGGGAAACCGTGGAGGTTGCCCTGCGCGTCGATGAGTGAATTCGCGAGGCTGGTGATGTAGTAGGTATTCCCGCTGGAGTCCAACGGATCGAACTCCACGCTGGAGAGCAGGAACAGGCCCGCCGGAGATCCGGGCGGCCTGGGCTGCACCCCGACCAGCCAGCGGGCACCGCCGTTGTTGGTCATGTACGTGAACCGGTTGGACACCGCCGCCCAGATCCCGCCGCTCGCGGAACGCGGGTGGGTCGCGAGATTGCGCAGCAAGATTGGCGCGGCGTTGTCGACAGTCACGAACCCTTGCGTGTCCTGGTTCGAGTCCTGCCAGTGCAGGATGCCGGAAACGTTGGTCCAGCCCGTGTTGTCCGGCCGCGTGCGGTAGAAACCGGCCGGCGTGGCGGTGAAGGTGACGAACGCGTCCCCGGCCGCCACGTCACGCGCCATGCGCACGAAGAAGGGCAGCGTCGCAAGGCCGCTGTTGAACGAGCTGAAGTTCTGGCCGCCGTCGATGCTCTTGAAGATCTGGGGGGGACAGCAGGCGACCGACGACAGGAGCACGTCAGGGACCCCGTTGTTGAAGCCACCCCCTACGGCCAGGCCAATGCCGTCGCCCCCAAGCACCTGGTTGAAGGTGGTGGTCTTGGTGGGATCCGCGGATCGGAGCCGCGTACCGTTGTCCTGCAGCCCGCCGCCCACGAAGCCCTGGGCGGAAGCGGATTCGGGCGCGCAGGCCACGCTGTAGACCAGGTGCGAGACGAGACCCTCGTTGCGCTTGCTGGTGAACGTCACCTCCGCGGCCGAGCCGGAGAGCGCGTTCAGGGAGGCGCCGATGCCACCGTCGGAGCCGGCGTAGAAGGTGCGGTCCGCGCCCACGCCGAAGGCATGCAGGTCCGCGTGCACGTAGGGCCGATCGATCTCCGCGTTCCCGGAGTTGTGCGGCAGCCAGTTGGAGACCACCGACCAGCTGTGGCCTCCGTCGGTCGAGCGGATCATGGAGAACTGCCCGCCCACGAAGACCGTGTCCGGATTGGAGGGATCGACGATCAGCGCCTGGTTGTACCAGGCCTGGCCGCGCAGCGCGTCGAGAGTGGTCTGGTTCGGGTTGGGGTTCGTGGGAAGGCGCGAGGAGTTGACGTTGAGCGAGCGGAAGTGCAGCCCCGCGTCGTCGGTCCGCATCACGTCGTACTGTCCGGTGCCGTCGACGCGCGCGGCGAGCAGGTAGAGGCGCGAGGTCGCCGGCTCGACCAGGGTGCTCGGCGCGGTGGCCAGCGTCGCACGTCCGGCGGCGAACAGCGCGAACGAGTTGCCCTGGGGCAGCGCGGAGGTGATGGCGGTCCAACTCGCCCCGTCGTCCGTGGAGCGCCACAGCCCAAGGGCGCCGCCGTTGTTCAGCGTCGACGGAGCGGTGATGTCCGAGGCCTGGCCCGAGACGAGCCAGACGTCGTTTCCGGCGTAGGCGAGGCTCCAGAGGAAGTAGAAGCTGATGCCCGGGGCGGGGAGCGTCACCTGGCTCCAGCTCGACCCACCGTCCGTGGTGCGGAAGAGGCCGACGTCCGTCGTGGCCATCGCCACCGCGCTGTTGCGGGGATCTACCTTGATGTCCGTCACCGTGCCGGCCGTGAGCGTCACCTGCCCGTAGGACGCGACCAGCGGCTGCGGAGAGGACCACGTCCCGCCCCCGTCCGTGCTGCGGCTGAGGCCGGGCTGCTGCAGGTCGAAGGGATCGCCGAAGCCGAGGAAGAGGATGTCGGGGTTCGAGGGATCCATCGCGAGCGTGCCCACAGAAGTGCTGCCCAGCGCATCGGTGATCGGCTCCCAGACGATGGTGTCCGAGGTCGCGTTGTACGTCTTCCACACGCCGCCGCCCGAGGTCGCCAGGTACAGCACGTCCGGGTCGAATGGATGCGGCACGACCTGGCGGACGCGCCCGGAATCGATCTCTTGCAAGAAGTCGCCGTTGAAGGAGAAGTCGGCGCGAGTGGGACCGATGCTGGCGAACGACCCGTTGGAGACCCGCGCAAACGGCTGGATGCCGGCCGCCGTCCGGTTCCCGCCCATCGCGTAGCGATCGCGCTCGCGCCGGGCCGCCTCGAGGATCCTGGCCGGCCGGGGCGCGACGTCGGTGCCGTACCATTCGCGCGTGGCGCGCAGGCGCTCGCCCGGATCGTCGATCTCGGGCTCGGAGGCGGCCACTGCCGCCGCGAACAGGACGACCGCCGCGAGCGGGAGCACTGGGTGAGCGCGCACGGGTTGCCTCCGGGCCGCCGACGCTAGCACCTGGCCGGTCGCGGCCCAAGCGGTCCAGGTCGGGGGAGTCTCTCAGGCGGCGGGACGGCGGAACCGCGAGAGATGCGCGGGGAGCGAAGCGAGCGGCGGGAACTGCTTCTGGGGGTGCAGCTTCTGGGCGCGGAGGAGCAGATCGCCTTCGGCTTCGACGTTGTCCGGATCCGGGATGCAGCAGTCCACCGGG
>DASQAS010000012.1:0-10594 GCA_035635635.1 Myxococcales bacterium
CGGGCCGGTCGCCTACCTGCGCTGCTGCGTGGCCATCCTGCTCCGAAAGCGGACAACGTTCCTGAACTGCGTCTGCGAGCTGTCCTGAATCGCGACCGACCCGCCGTCGCGGAACGCGACACCCGAAAGAAAGTCGGACCCCTGAACGCGACCTGCGCTGAAAAAAAGGCTGGCCGCAGCGTTTGCTGGGCCAGCCCATGAACCTGGAGGGGGAGGGGGGGACCCCCAGGCTCACTGCCTTGAAGTGTCTTCGCGGCCGACACCGCGCCATCGTCCAGAACCCGCAGTCCGCGCTGGATGTTCCCGCCGCTGAGCCGATAGCCCCCTTTTTCAACGGCAAAATTGGGTTCTCAACAGTCTACGCGCAAGGCCGTACCCGAAATTGCGGTCGCGGGACGCTACACTCGCGCCGTGGGAAATCCGGCGGATAGCGTCGAAACTGCGGTTCACACCCGTTTGCCTGCCGACACGACCGTTCTCGTCGCCTGCTCCGGAGGGGCCGATTCGGTGGCCCTGGCCGCCGCCGCGTCCCAAGGGCCTGCTCGCTGTGCCGTCGGGCACGTGGACCACGGGCTGCGGGAGGAGTCCGCGCGCGAGGCCAGGCAGGTTCGAGAGCTTGCCCGCCAGCTTGGCGTGCCCTTTTTCTTGCACGAAATCCGGGACCTGGACGTCCGCAAGGACGGCCTCGAAGCCGCCGCGCGCGCCGCCCGCTACGCGGCGCTCGCCGGGCTCGCGCGCGATGCGGGCGCGACACTGGTCGCGACCGCGCACACCCGGCGCGACCAGGCCGAGACCGTGCTGCTCCGCCTGATCCGCGGTTCCGGCGCCGGCGCGCTCGCGGGCGTGCGCCCCCGCCGCCCACTCGCCCCAGGGATCGATCTGATCCGTCCCCTGCTGGACGTGCCCCGTGCGGCCACCGAGGCGTACTGCGCCTCCCGCGGGCTGCGCTACGTCGACGATCCGCACAACGCCGACATGGCCCGCGCCCGCGCGCGCCTCCGCGCGCTCTGGCCGAGCCTGCTCGAGATGAACCCGAGGCTGGAAGAGGCGCTCGCCGCGGCGGCCTCCACGCTGGCCGAGGAGGGCGAGCTCCTCGACGCGCTGGCCCCCGAGGGCGCCCACCTGCATCCGGTGCTGCAGCGCCGCGCGGTGCTCCTCGACGCCAATCGCCACGGGGTACGCCCCGAGCGCAAGCACGTGGAGGCCATCCTCAGGCTGATCGAGCGGGGCGAGGGGGCGATCGACGTTCCCGGCGGACGCGCCATCGTCGCGTTCGAGCGGCGGCGCGCGGCCCACGCCGGCCCGGTCGAAGTGGCGATCCCCGCGCCCGGCCGTTACCTCTGGGGCTCCCGGGCGATCGAAGTGGCTTCGGCGCCGGGCTCGGGAATCGACGTCGACGTGACGCAGGCACCCTTTCCATGGACGCTGCGCGGCCAACGCCCGGGCGACCGCTACAGGCAGGCGGGCGGCCGGACCAAGAAGATCGCCGATCTGTTCATCGACGCCCGCGTTCCCCGCGAGGACCGGCCCCGCTTGGGGGTGCTCGCGGATGCGCGTGGCCGGGTTTTCTGGGTCGAGAGTCTCCGTCCCGGCGACGCGTGCGGGCAGGGGGAAGTCTCCTTCCGCCTTCGTCCGGAAATGAAGCCTCTGGACGGACCGTTACCGTCCAAGCGGCGGGACGAATCCCGTTCTGCTACGATGGGTCCCAGGTCAGACGAGGAGCCAAGGTGAGACAGTCGTACAAGACGTTTTTCCTCTGGGCAGTCCTGATCCTGCTGTTCTTCTCGTTCTACTCGATCTTCTCCCGCCAGCGCTCGGCCGAGCCCAAGGAGATCGACGCCAGCGAGTTCTATGCGGCGGTCGAGCGTGGGGACGTCTCCACGACCACTGTGAAGGGCAACGTCCTCCAGGGTCAGCTCAAGAACCGGCAGGAGTTCCGCACCGTCTCTCCCCTCGACAGCCAGCTGCTCGAGAAGATGCGCCAGAAGGGCGTGGCGTTGAAGTTCGAGAAGGAGGACTCGCAGTCCCTCTGGGCGCAGTTCCTCGTCTCCTGGATGCCGCTCGGCGTCCTCTGCATCCTCTTCGTCTTCCTCATGCGCCAGCTTCAGGCGGGCGGCGGCAAGGCGATGAGCTTCGGCAAGAGCAAGGCGAAGCTCCTCACCGAGAACCACAACAAGGTCACCTTCGCCGACGTGGCCGGCATCGACGAGGCGAAGGAGGAGCTCGAGGAGATCATCGCGTTCCTCAAGGACCCGAAGAAGTTCACCAAGCTGGGCGGCCGCATTCCCAAGGGCGTCCTGCTGATGGGCGCGCCGGGAACCGGCAAGACGCTGCTCGCCCGAGCCATCGCGGGCGAGGCCGGCGTCCCCTTCTTCTCCATCTCGGGGTCGGACTTCGTGGAGATGTTCGTGGGCGTGGGCGCCTCCCGGGTGCGCGACCTCTTCGAGCAGGGCAAGAAGCACGCGCCCTGCATCATCTTCATCGACGAGATCGACGCGGTCGGCCGCCACCGCGGCGCCGGCCTGGGCGGCGGACACGACGAGCGGGAGCAGACCCTGAACCAGCTCCTCGTGGAGATGGACGGCTTTGAGTCCAACGAGGGCGTGATCCTGATCGCCGCCACCAACCGGCCCGACGTCCTCGACCCGGCGCTGCTGCGCCCCGGCCGCTTCGATCGCCGCATCGTGGTGCCGCGGCCGGACGTGAAGGGGCGCGAGGGCATCCTCAAGGTGCACACGCGCAAGACTCCGCTCTCGCCCGAGGTGGACCTGGACGCCATCGCGCGCGGGACGCCGGGGTTCTCGGGCGCGGATCTCGAGAACCTGGTGAACGAGGCCGCGCTGATCGCCGCGCGGCGCGGGAAGGACCGCCTCGACGGCGGCGACTTCGACTTCGCCAAGGACAAGGTGATGATGGGCGCCGAGCGGCGCTCGATGATCATCAGCGAGAAGGACAAGAAGATCACCGCCTGGCACGAGGCGGGCCACGCGCTGGTCGCCATGCTCACCGAGCACAACGACCCCGTGCACAAGGTCACCATCATCCCGCGAGGACCGGCGCTTGGCCTGACCCAGATGCTCCCCAAGGAGGACCGGTTGAACTGGGACCGCCGGTCGGTGCTGGACCGCATCGCGATGTCGATGGGCGGCCGCATCGCGGAGGAGCTGGAGTTCAACGAGATCACCTCCGGCGCCAAGAGCGACATCGAGCACGCCACCAAGTTCGCCCGCAGCATGGTCTGCGAGTGGGGCATGAGCGAGAAGCTGGGCCCGCTGGCCTTCGGCGAGGAGGAGGGCGAGGTCTTCCTGGGGCGCGAGTTCGCCCAGCGCTCGCGCAACTTCTCCGAGGCCACCGCGATCGAGATCGACGCCGAGGTCCGCAAGATCGTCACCGAGCAGTACTCGCGGGCCAAGCAGCTCCTGATGGAGAACAAGCCTGCCCTCGACCGGATCGCCACCGCCCTGCTCGAGTGGGAGACGCTGGACGGCGCGGAGGTCGACGTGCTCGTGCGCGGAGAGGCCCTGAACAAGAGCAAGCCGGTTCCGCTGCCGCAGAAGTCCCCCGAAGTGCGCCGGCCGGAGATCAAGGAGAAGTCGAAGATCCTCGACGCTCTCGGTGGACTGGCGGCGCCCGTGCCGAAGACCGAGGCCGGCAAGGCCTGATCGGCAACCTGGTCGTGGACGGAGACGTGAACGTGGTCGGCGAGGCCTGCCTTCAGAACGGCAGCGGCTTCAGGTCTGGCTCGACCCATCCCGCCTTCGCGGCGTCCGACCAGAGCACTTCTGGCGACCAGTGCCGCATGGGCAGGTTGGTGTCTGCGAGCGGCGTCCGCAGCAGCGCCGGCAGGTCGCCCTCGTGCGCGTTGACCGCCTTCAGCCAGAACCAGGTCAGCGTCTCGTTGTACTTCACGTGCGCGCCGACCCGGTCGATGTACTTGAGCAGCACCTCGCGCGCTTTTTCCGGCGCGCCACGGAAGATCAGCGCGAGCCGCAGGTGCGCGACGTGGTCCATCAGCTCCTTGGGGAGGGTTCCCTTCTCGAGCGCGTCGATGAAGGCGGCGTCGTTCATCGCGGTATTCTAGCCGGGTCCGAGCCGAATCGCCCCGGAAGTTACCTCCCGACCACGACCAGGTCCTGTAGAGTCCGCGCGATGCGCCTGATCGAGCTCCAGAACGAATCCGACGCGCGGCAGGCCTGCGCCGCCGCCGGGCGCGACGTGGCCGACGCGAACCTGCGCGGATGGGCAGCGCTGGTTCCGGATGCCGTGCTGGCGGAAGGCCTGCGCCACGCGGGCCTGGTCGTCCTCCAGGGACCGCGCGGGTCCCTCGCGCTCGGCAGCATCGCGCAGATCTGGCTGGCCGCCCGCAGCCTCGCCGAGGCGCTCGATCGCGAGCCCGCGCGGGGAGCGGCGCGCGAGCTGATGCGGCGCGCGGCCGCGGTGGAGTCTCCCGCGCCGGGCAGCGCGTGGCAGCTTCCGCGCCACCGGCTCCCGGAGGGCCGCACGCTGGTGATGGGCGTCGTCAACGCCACGCCGGACTCGTTCTCCGACGGCGGCGCCTACGATCCGATCGAGCGGGGACTGCGGCTCGCCGAGGAGGGCGCCGACATCCTCGACGTGGGCGGCGAGTCCACCCGCCCGAACGCGGCGCCCGTGGAGGCCGCCGAGGAACGCCGGCGGATCGAGCCGGTGATCCGCGAGCTGTCGCGGCGCACGGCGCTGCCGATCAGCATCGATACCACCAAAGCCGCGGTCGCTGCGGCGGCGCTGGACGCCGGCGCGGAGATCGTGAACGACGTCTCCGGCCTGTCGCGGGATCCGGAGATGGTCCGCGCCGCTCGCGGCGCGGCGCTGTGCCTGATGCACATGCGCGGCACGCCCCAACAGATGCAATCCCGCGCGGTCTATTCCGATCTGCACGGCGAGGTGGAGCAGGAGCTGATCGAAGCGCTCGAGCGCGCCCGCGCCGGCGGAGTCCCCGAGGAGCGGATCGCGCTCGACCCGGGGCTCGGCTTCGCCAAGACTGGGGCGCACAACCTGACATTGCTTCGGCGGCTGCGGGAACTCTCCCAGCTCGGGCGGCCTCTGGTGGTCGGTGCCTCGCGCAAGTCGTTCATCGGGACGGCGACCGGAAGGGCGGCGCCGGACCGCGTCATCGGCAGCGTGGCCGCGGCGGTCCTTTTGGCGTCGAACGGGGCAGCGGTGTTGCGCGTGCATGACGTGGCGGCCACGCGAGAGGCGCTGGCAGTGGCGGATTCGGTCCGGACGTCAGGTGCCTGACACTCGGCCACACGCTTGCCGCCTGACCGACTAGGCATCAAGATTGCGTCTCACCCCGGGAGCATTCAACATGGCACTCCGCTTGGCAGAGAAACCGGTAGAGCCTGCGCGCAGGCTGTTCGGGACCGACGGCATCCGCGGGACGGCGAACGTCTACCCGATGACGGGCGAGCTGATGCTGCAGCTCGGCCGCGCCCTCGCCTACCTGATCAAGCGGGGCAACCACCGGCACCGGGTGGTGATCGGCAAGGACACGCGCCTGTCGGGCTACATGCTGGAGACGGCCCTGGCGTCGGGATTCTGCAGCATGGGCGTCGACGTGCTCCTCTGCGGCCCCCTGCCCACGCCGGCCATCTCCAACCTGACGCTCTCCATGCGTGCCGACGCCGGCGCGGTGATCAGCGCCTCGCACAACCCCTACCAGGACAACGGCATCAAGTTCTTCAGCGCCGACGGGTTCAAGCTGCCCGACGAGGTCGAGGCGGAGATCGAGGACCTGATCGCCAACGACAGGCTGCACCACCTGCGACCCACGGCCACCAGCGTGGGCAAGGCCTACCGGATCGACGACGCGGCCGGCCGCTACATCGTCTACGCGAAGAATACCTTCCCCCGCTCGTCGACGCTGGAGGGCCTCACCATCGTGGTGGACTGCGCGCACGGCGCCGCCTACCGCGTCGCCCCGTCGGTGCTCGAGGAGCTGGGCGCCAAGGTGATCGTGATCGGCAACCAGCCCGACGGAAAGAACATCAACCGCGGGTTCGGGGCGATGCATCCCGAGACGATGTCCAAGCTGGTGAAGAAGACCGGCGCCAACCTGGGCATCGCGCTCGACGGCGACGCGGACCGCCTGATCGTCTCGGACGAGCACGGCGAAGTGGTGGACGGCGACGCGGTGATGGCGATCTGCGGCGTGGACCTGATCCGGCGCAAGGCGCTGCCGAAGAAGACCCTCGTCGCAACGGTGATGAGCAACATGGGGCTCGACCAGTGCGTCGCGAAGGCGGGCGGGAAGGTGGTGCGCACCCGGGTCGGCGACCGCTACGTGCTGGAGGAGATGCAGCGCGGCGGCTACAGCTTCGGCGGCGAGCAGAGCGGCCACTTGATCTTCCTCGACCACGCGACGACCGGCGACGGCACGGTGGCGGCCCTGGCGTTGCTCTCGGTGATGGTGGAGAGCGGCAAGCCGATCTCCGAGCTGGCGAAGTGCATGGACGTCTTCCCGCAAGCGCAGCTGGGCCTTGTGGTGAAGAGCAAGCCAGAGCTGGGTTCGCTGGCGGGCGTGATGCGCGCCATCCAGGACGTGGAGAAGAAGCTGGGCTCGAACGGCCGCGTGCTGGTCCGGTACAGCGGGACCGAGCCCAAGGTGCGCGTGCTGGTCGAGGGCCCCGAGCAGAAGACCATCGACGGCTACGCGGCGCAGATCGCGTACGAGCTGAAGAGGGCGATCGGCGCGTAAGTCCGCTACACTGCGCATCGGGAGGCCCTCCCGATGCGGCTCGGCGTCAACATCGATCACGTCGCCACGCTCCGTCAGGCGCGCAAGGGCCGCTATCCGGATCCGGTCGCGGCAGCCGCGCTCGCCGAGCTGGGCGGGGCGGACCAGATCACGCTGCACGTGCGCGAGGATCGCCGGCACGTCAATGACCGCGACCTCGAGATCCTGCGCAAGACCGTCAACGGCACGCTCAATCTGGAGATGGCCGCCGTGCAGCCGATGCTGGAGCTGGCGCTGCAGCACCGGCCGGACACCGCCACGCTGGTGCCGGAGCGCCGGCAGGAGCTGACCACCGAGGGCGGGCTCGACGTGGCCTCTGGGCGGGAGGAGATCCGCAAGGTGGCGCGCGCCCTCCGCGACGCCGGCGTGGAGGTCTCGCTCTTCGTCGATCCGGACCTCGAGCAGGTGGCCGCGAGCCACCGCGCCGACGCGCAGGCCGTCGAGCTGCACACCGGGCGCTACTGCGAGGCGCGGACGCAGCGCGACCGCGCCCGCGAGCTGGCGCGGGTGGTGGAGGCGGCCAGCTCGGCCGCCAAGCTGGGCCTGCGCGTGGCCGCCGGCCACGGCCTCGACTACTGGAACGTGAAGGCGGTGGCGGAGATCCAGGAGATCGCCGAGCTGAACATCGGGTACGCCATCGTCTGCCGGGCGGTGCTGGTCGGCATCGAGCGCGCGGTCCGCGACATGAAGGACCTGATCGGATGAGGCTGCTTACGGCTGCCGAGCAGCGCGAGCTGGATCGGCTCGCGGCGGCGGAGGCGGAGCTGCCCACGCGCGTGCTGATGGAGAGCGCGGGCGCGGCGGTCGCGGCCGCGGTCCGCGAGCTGCAGCCGCGCAAGGTGGTGGTCTTCTGCGGGCCGGGCAACAACGGCGGCGACGGGACGGTGGCTGCCCGGCTGCTGCGCGAGAGCGTGCCGGAGGTCTACGTCTGGTTCACCCGCCCGATCGAGTCGCTGAAGGGCGATGCCGCCTCCGCGGCGAAGGCGTGGCGGGCGGCCGGAGGCCAGGACGCGAAGAAGACCCTCCGCGGCGGCCACGGCGTGGCCCTGATCGATGCGGTGTTCGGCAGTGGCCTCTCCCGCGCGCCGGAGGGCGCCGAGGCGGAGGCGATCCGGACCATGAACGCCGCGCGGGAGCGGGGCGCCCAGGTGGTGGCGGTGGACATCCCCAGCGGGGTCGAGTCGGACACGGGGCACGTGTACCCGGTGCACGTCGCGAAGGCCGACGTCACCGTGACCCTGCACGCGCCCAAGCGCGGGCTCTACCTGCACCCGGGAGCGGACTGCGCCGGCAGGATCGTGGTCGCGCCGATCGGGATCCCGCGCACGCTGGAGGAGAAGCTTCCCGGCCCCGGGTGCGATCTGATCGACGAGGACTGGGCCCGTGCGCAGGTTTCGCCGCTGCCGACCAACGCGCACAAGAACGACTTCGGGCACGTGCTGGCGGTGGCGGGATCGCCGGGCAAGAGCGGCGCGGCGGCGCTGTTGTGCGAGGCGGCGCTCCGGGCAGGCGCCGGGCTGGTCACGCTCGCGGCGCGGCCGGAAGTGGGCGCGGCGCTGCACGCGGTACCGGAGGCGATGTTCGTCCCCCTCCCGGGGGAAGGGCCGCTCTCGCTGCAAGATCTGCCCGCCCTGAAGGAGGCCCTCAAGGGCAAGACGGCGTTCGCGATCGGACCCGGCATTTCGCGCGGTCCGGAGACGGGTCCGCTCCTGGGGGAGCTTCTCGCCCTGGTCGAGGCGAGCGTGATCGACGCGGACGCGCTCAATGCGCTGGCCGAGCATCGCGAGCGGATCGCGGAGTGGTGCCGGAAGGCGCCGACGCGCCCCTTGCTCACGCCGCATCCCGGGGAGTTCAGCCGTCTGACGGGCGAAGAGTCCGAGCGCGTGCTCGCCGACCGCGTGGACGCGGCCGTGCGCGCCGCCCGGCGGTTCGCCGCCTGCGTCGCGCTGAAAGGCGCCCACACCGTGATCGCCGACCCGGAAGGGACCAGCGCGATCTGCTCCGCCGGGAACCCGGGGATGGCGACCGCGGGCTCGGGCGACGTGCTCACCGGCGTCGCCGCGGCGGTGCTCGCGCGCCGCGGTGGAGTCGGAGGAACCGCCGAGCGCGCGCGACTGGCGGTGGCGCTGCACGCGCTCGCGGGCGACCTCGCCGCCGCCGAGCTGGGCCAGACGGCGCTCGTGGCCGGAGACATCGCCCGCGTCGGCCTGCCCCGCCTGTTCCACCGCTGGTCGCGGTGAGATGGGCTCCAGCCGGGAGATGGCCCTGAAGAGTCCCGGGGCGACGCGCGCGCTCGGCCGCAAGCTGGGGGCCGCGCTGCGGGCGGGCGACTTCGTCGCGCTGACCGGGGACCTGGGCGCGGGCAAGACGCTGCTGGTGAAAGCGATGGCGGAAGGCGCCGGGGCCGAGCCGGCCAGCTCTCCCACCTTCGCGATCGTGAACCTGTACCGCGGGCCGGTCCCGCTGCAGCATCTCGACCTCTACCGGATCTCCGGGCCCTCCGAGCTCTTCGCGCTGGGCTTCGACGATCTGCTCGGGGAGCCGGCAGCGACCATCTGCGAGTGGGCGGAGCGGGCCGGAAGCGCATTGCCCCCGGACCGGCTGGACATCGCGCTCGGGCACGCGGGACCCAGAGCGCGAAAGGTGCGCATCCATGCCACAGGCCCGGCCGGAGAACGGCTTTTCTCAGTCGCCGTCAGGCAAAATTCGAATCGGTAGATTGCGGTCTAGAATCGTTGAATGGCCGATTTCGTTCAATGCCCGCAATGTGCGCTGAAGCACTCGCGCCGCGACGACGGGCTCTGCCCGAGATGCCACAACGCGGTGCCCGCGCACGGCGCGGCAGAGGTCGCGGCTCCGGCGCCGGCGCCGTCCGCTCCAGTCGTCGAGCAGCTCCGCGTCCGCGAGACGGAAGCGCCGGGGGTCGTCACCGCCGGCACCCGCGCGGCCGGCATCCTCCTCCTGGTCAACGCCACCATGAACGTGGCCTCCGTCGCGCTCATGCCGGGCGACGTAGGGGCGATCAACCCACTGCACGGCATCGTCGCCGATCTGGCCGTGGGGATCGCGCTCGTCACTGGCCGCCAGAAATGGCACCGGTGGGCGTACGTCCGCGCGGTGGTGGGCGGGTTGCTCTTCGGCGGCATCTTCGCGGCCCAGGGCAACTGGCTTGCCGTCGTCTTCCAGCTGATGCTTTCGAGCTCGCTGGTGCTGCTCCTCGCGGGTCAACCCAGCAAGCTCCGGCTCGGAGCGGCGGTCGCGCTCTGCGCGCCCTACTTCCTGCTGGCCGCCTTCGGCCTGGTCGCCAGCAAGACCGGCCTGGGCGCCGCGGCGCTCGCGGCGCGAGGCGAGATCGAGGCCGCCTCCGGAACCGTCCGCGGGACGCAGTTCCCGTATTGCATCGACGTGCCCGCCCGGAACTGGTACCTGCGCAGCGAGGCCGCGGCCCATCGCGACAACCCGCTCTCCGATCGCTGGCTGACGCGGCCCGAGTTGGACGCGCACGTGATGATCATCGGCGAGGAGGCTTCCGGCGGCGGAACGATCAGCCAGGCCCGCTACGAGGAAGCGCTCGCCGGCGACGCGAAGTCCCGGCTCACTGACTTCCAAATGGTCGGGCGCGATCCGCTGCCGGGCGGGACCGCGCTGCACTACACGGGACGGAACAAGCGCCTGGAGCTCGAGTACTACCGGGGCGCGTTCGCGGATGGCAACCGCGCCTACCAGGTGGTGGCCTTCGCCACGCCCGAGCACTTCGCCAAGGTGCGCGACGAGGTCTCCACGATGATGCGCTCGTTCCGGGCGCGCTGCGAAGTCACG
>DASQAS010000013.1:0-41454 GCA_035635635.1 Myxococcales bacterium
CTAGGCGCTGCCGCCGGAGGCGACACTGCGCCTTTTTCTGCCTGTTCCCGCGAAGGCGGGAATACGCTTGACCACGCGACGCACTCAAGGAGCTCTCGGGACGGCCCTGACACGCGGCTGGGCGGATGTTACAGTCTGCGCATGGACGTCCTCGAGTTGCTGTCGCGCATGCCCGCGCTGCTCGAGCGGGTCGCGGCGCAGGTGCCGGACGAGAAGGTGCGGGTGCGCAGCGGGCCGTTCGCGTTGATCGAGCATCTCTGGCATGTCGGAGACCTGGAGCGCGAGGGATTCGGCGAGCGCATTCGGAAGCTTCTCACTGAAGAGAATCCATGGCTCCCGGACTTCGACGGCGAGCGGATCGCGCGCGAGCGCGAATACCTGAAGCTTCCCCTCGCACCGGCTCTCGCGGCGTTCGCGGCGGCGCGCGACGAGACGGTGCGGCTGCTGCGCTCGGTCACCGGCGACCAGTGGGCGCGCGCGGGACGGCAGGAGGGCGTCGGAATCGTCACGCTGGCCGACCTGCCCCGGCGGATCCTCGACCACGACCGCGCCCACCTGAACGAGATCGCCGACCTGCTGGCCGACCTCGTCCCCCAGCACCCGATGATCGGCGAGCTTCGCGCGCTGGCGCAGGGCGGTCCCAAGAGCTCGAAGGCCGCCTAGCGGTGGACCTGCGCGCGCACCGCGTCGACGCTCTGGTCTTGCGCGCCATCCCTTATGGCGACTCCGACGCGGTGGTGCACCTGCTCGTGCGCGGCCGGGGCCGCATCTCGGCGTTCGCGCGCGGTGCGCGCAACTCGCGCAAGCGATTCGGCGGCGCGCTCGAGCCGTTCCAGCGGGTCGAGGCCCTGCTGGCCGAGCGCGAAGGGCAGGAGCTCTGGGCCTTGCGCGAGGCCCGGGTGGTGGAAGGGCATGCGCGCCTGCGCGAGGACTTGAGCCGGATCGCGCACGCGGGCTACGCGGCGGAGCTGATCCACGACCTGACGCGCGCCGGCCAGCCGGCGGATGGACTGTTCGCGCTGCTCGAAGACTTCCTCTCCCGGCTCGAGTCGGGCGCCGCCACGAGCGCACGGCTGCGGGCGCTGGAGTTGCTGGCCCTGGACGCAGCGGGATTCGCCCCCGAGCTGGCGGCGTGCGCGCGCTGCGGCTCTCCCGTGCCGGCCGGGCGCGCCGGGTTCGACCCCGACGCGGGCGGCGTACTCTGCACGGGCTGCACCGGTCAGGCGACCTCGCTCGCGCTCTCGCACGGCGCCCGCGCCGCCCTCCGGCAGCTGCGGGCGGGCGGTCTCGGCGCTGCCGACGCGCCGACGTCCGCGGACGGTTCAGGACGGCCAGCCGACGCCCGGGCATTCGAGGACGCCTGCGCTCAAGCCCAGCGGCCGCTCCGGCTGTTCCTGCAGCACCACATCGGCCGCTCGCTGCGCAGCGCGGAGTTTTTGGCCCAGGTGGGCGCGCCTCAGTAGCGGAAGGTCGAGGCGAGGAACACGTAGAGGAAGAGCTGTTGGACGGAGGCGGCCCGATATCCGGTCGGATCCACGATCCCGGTGGGGTCCAGCGGCACTGCCGTCTCGCCCGATCCGTACGACACCGAGACGCCCAGGTGCGAGAGCGAGTGCTCTCCGTACATCCCGAGGGTCAGGGTGCCGCCGTAGAGATTCACGTGCGGCTCGCGGCTGGAGCCCGAGGCCAGCGTTCCGTCGGGGTTCAGCTGGAAGCCGGGCGCGGCGCTGTGCGAGGTGAAGAAGCCCAGCGCGAGCGCATAGCTCGGACTGAAGAGATACTCGCCGCCGAGATTGAGATCGAGCACCGGCTTGCGCTCGATGTGGTCCTGCAGGCGCAAGCGCTGCGCGATGTCGGGCGGGACGTTGAAGCGATCGTAGCTCGCGCCCAGATGGCCGACGAGCTGGCCCGACACTGTCCACTGTTGCGGCCGGGTCCACGCCGCGCCGATCCGGGCCATGGCAGGGACCGAGGTCTGGCTGTCGACGCCGCTGTTCTTGACGATGACCTGCGCCGGCGACCCGGGAACGCTGACCACGTCCTGCACCGTGACGCTCCCGCCCGAGTGCAGCGGCGCGCCGGGCAACCCGATCGATGCGCCCAGGAGCCACTCGTCCGAGAGGCGGTACTTCGCGCCGACCACCGTGACCAGGTTGCCGTTCTGGAACGAGGCGTTCGCGTGGTAGACGCCCACCGCCGGGTTGACCGGATCGCCTTGGACGTTGAGAGCATCCTCGCTGGTCTCGTAGAGGCGCAAGACGTACTGCACGGAGAAGCCGAGGTTCAGCTTCTCGTTGAAGCGCGCCGCGGCGCCGGCCGCCACGGTGAAGGTCCGGTCCGTGATCCGCGTGTGCACCTCGAACGGATCGCTCGCGTCCGTCCGGGAGGAGCGGAAGGAAGGCACGCTGACGTCGAAGCCGTAGGCCCAGCTGGCGCCGCGCTCGTCCAGCTTGCCGGCGCCCTTGATCATCCCCGCCTCGCCCGGAATCACGTTCAGCTCGGCGAGACCGGCGATCGAGAAGGTTCCGGGGCCGATGCTGATCTTGCCGGTGGTGCTCTGCCGCTCGAGCCCGTACAGGGAGGCGCTCACGCTCACGTTCAGGCGGCGCGTGTCGCAGATTCCGGCCGGGTTGTAGTAGAGGCCGCTCGGGTCGTCGCTGAGCGCGACGAACGCCCCGCCCAAAGCCATCGCGCGCGTGCCGATCGGATAGTCCTGGTAGCGCGCATCGTCGGCGCTGGCGCTGGAAGCGCAGAGGAGCAGGGCGAGCGTGATCGCCTGCCAGAGCCGGATCGCCGCCGCGGCCGGATCGGAGGCGCCCAGCACGCTGCGGATGCAGGCGACACCGCGGGCGCCGGCGTCGATGCAGCGGTGCGCGTTGGTCTCGTTCACGCCGCCGAGCGCGAGGACCGGGATGGGCGCGGCGCGGCAGGCTTCGGCGAGGGCCGCCTCGCCGCGCGGGGTCTTGCCCGGCGTCTCGTAGACGGGCGCGTAGACCGCGAAGTCCGCGCCGTCGCGCGCCGCGCGCGCCACCTCCTCGGGAGAGTGAGCGCTCACCCCGACCAGCGGGAGGCCGAGAGAGCGCGCGCCGGAGACCGGAAGTCCGTTGGCCGGCAGGTGCACGCCGTCGGCGCCGGCGGCGAGAGCAACGTCGGCGCGATCGTTGATCAAGAGCGGCGCGCCGGCTTTCGTGCAGATCGCGCGCAGCGACCGCGCCAGCGCGAGCAAGTCCTGCGCGGACCGCCCCGGCTGGCGAAGCTGCACGCCGACCGAGCCGCGCGGCAACACGGCGAGGGCCGCTTCGACTGAAGGAGCCGGATCGCCGGAGGGCGGCGTGATCAGGTACAGCCGGATCACGCGGCGCCGATCACCCCAGCCAGCGGGCTCGAAGCGCTGCCGTAGAGCTTGCGCGGAATCCGCCCCGCGAGGTACGCGAGGCGCCCGGCCTCGGTCGCGAGCCTCATCGCGCGCGCCATCGCCACCGGATCGTTCGCCCCCGAGATCGCGGTGTTCACCAGCAGGCCCGACACGCCCAGCTCCATGCAGAGCGCGCAGTCGGAAGCCGTGCCCACCCCCGCGTCGACGATCACCGGGACCTTCGTCTGATCGAGGATCATCTGCAGCGAGTACGGATTGCGCAGCCCGAGCCCGCTGCCGATGGGAGCTCCGAGCGGCATCACGGCGGCGCAGCCTGCATCCTCCAGCTTCTTCGCCGCGACGGGGTCGTCGTTGGTGTAGGGCAGCACCCGGAAGCCCTCGCTCACGAGCTGCTTCGCCGCCTTGATCGTCTCCTCCACGTCCGGGAGCAGCGTCTTCGGATCCGAGAGCACCTCGAGCTTCACCAGCGGGTTCTCGCCGCCCAGGTGCAGCTCCCGCGCGAGGCGGCAGGTGCGTACGGCGTCGTCGGCGTTGTAGCAGCCGGCGGTGTTCGGCAGGAGCACCATGTCCTTGGGAATCCAGTGCAAGAGCGAGGACTCGCCCTGCGCCTCCAGATCCAGGCGGCGCACCGCCACCGTGACCATCTGCGCGCCACTCGCCTGCAGGGCGGCCTGCATGGTCGGAAAGTCCTTGTACTTTCCGGTCCCCACCACCAGGCGGGACGTGAATCGGTGTCCCCCGAGAACGAGCTCGTCCATGTTCAGCCTCCACCCACGAAGGTGACGATCTCCAGCCTGTCCCCGGGGGCCAGCTTCTGCTCGCGATGGCGGGCTTGTCTCACCACCTCGCCGTTGCGCTCGACCGCCACCCGCCCGGCGCGGACGCCGAGATGCTCGAGCAAAGTCGAGACGGTGAGCCCTTCGGGCAGCTCCATGGCCTCGCCATTGACGATTGCCTGCATCGCGGCGGTGATAGGCTTGGGACGAGGCGCGGTCAAGCGCCCCCGGAGGCCGTCTTGGATCACTCCCAGCTCTTGGGCCAGGTGTCGATCTTCCGGGAGCTGCCGCGCGAGACGCTGGCCGATCTGGCGAAGCGGGTCTGGCACAAGCAGGCCGAGGCGGGATCGGTGATCGTCAGCCACGAGGAGGCGGGCGAGGCGCTGTTCGTGATCGCCAAGGGGAAGGTGAAAGTCGTGCTGTACGGCGAGACCGGCCGCGAGATTATTCTCAGTATACTGAAGGCGGGCGACTTCTTCGGAGAGATGTCGCTGCTCGACCGCCAGCCACGCTCCGCCAACGTGGTGGCGGTCGAGGACTCCGAGCTGCTCTGCCTGGACCGCGAGGCGTTCCAGACCCACCTGACTTCCCACCCGACCACGGCGCTCGGGGTCCTGGCCGAGTTGTCCCGCCGGCTCCGCCACGCCGACGAGGTGATCGGCAACCTGGCGCTGCTGGACGTCTACGCGCGCGTCGCGGGCGTGATCCGGGAGCTGGCGCAGAAACAGGGTGAGCCGGTCGACGGAGGTCTCTTGATCAAGGAGCGACCGACCCAGCAGGAGATCGCCGGCCTGATCGGCGCCTCCCGGGAGACCGTATCGCGGGCGCTCAACGACTTCACCCGCCAGGGGATGCTGGAGATGCAGGGAAAGCAGGTTCTCGTGCGCTGGGGCTTCTTGCGAAAGATCGAGGACGCAGCGTAGAACCCCCGGTCCGCATGTATCGAGTCTCCAAGCAGCTCTGGTTCTCCGCCGCCCACCAGGTGCGCCTCTCCGAGACGCAATGCGAGGCGCTGCACGGCCACAACTACCGGGTGGTGGTGCACGCCGAGGCGCGCGAGTTGGACCGGACCAGCTACGTGATCGACTTCGCCGAGCTGAAGAAGGCGGCGGTCGAGATCTGCGGCCGCTTCGACCATCTGAACATCAATGAGGTGGAGCCCTTCCGGGAGGGCGAGAGGAACCCCACCGCGGAGGAGCTCGCGCGGTACCTCTGCGAGCAGCTCGGCCGCCGCCTCGACGACCACCGCGTCCGGATCTCCAAGGTGGAGGTCTGGGAAACCGACAACAATCGCGCGGAGTGGTCCCGATGAAGAACGGCGTCGGCCGCCAGCACGCAGGTTTCACCCCCTGGTTCTGGAGCTATCGCCTGGCGGCGAAGTTCGAGGCGGTGGTGGTGGTGGCCGTGTTCGCGGGGGTGATCGCCATCCTCGCGCTGCTGTTCCGGATGCCCGGACCTCTGGTGGTCCACGTCCAGGACGACAAGAAGGAAGCCATCCAGCACGCGCGTGTCACCTGCACGGCTCCCGACGGGAAGAGCTCCCACGCCGGCACCACCGACGTCTTCGGCGAGGCGAAATGGCCTGGCCTCGCGAAGGGACCGTGGAGGTGCGACGTCACGCCGCCGGATCGCTTCCACGCCGCCGTCCAGACCGGCTTCGTGACCGTCGTTCCCCGCAAGCCCGCGATGTGGACCACAGTGGTGGAGCGTCCCGGGCGGATCCGCGTGCAGGTCGTGCGGCCGCAGGGAGCGCCCCGCGCCAAGGTCGCCGTGCGCGCGGTGTGCGCGGACGAGACCTGGGAAGCGCGAGCGGGCCTGGTGGACGGGCTGGCGACACTGTACGTGCCTCACGGGAAGCCATGCACGGTGGGCTTGGTGCGGCCCGAGCTTCCGGGGGATGGGCCGGTGACGGATGCAAGGTTGGACTGCGCATCGGAACCTTGCACGCAGCAGCTGACGGCGGGCGTCGGGCAGCAGCTCGACGTCGTCCTGACCCCCACCGCGGAGCAGTGGGCCGCGGTGCGGCCGCCGCCGGAACCGGAGACTCAGGCGCCTGTGAAAGCGGAGCCGCCGGTGAAAGCGGAGCCGGCAAAGCAGTAGAAGCAGCGGCGATCAATCGATCGTGCTCCAGCAGGAGACCGGTAGCGGCCCGGCCCGGCTGCGCAACCATTCCGACCGCAAGCAGCCAGGTCCGCGGTGAGACGACCGGAGCGTTCGAGGCGCACTCGTCCGTTTCCGGGTCCGCGCCAGCATGCAGCATCGCATTATCGAGAACGTAGCGGACGGCTCTCCGAACTTCCGCGGGCGTCGGCAGCTCGCGCGCGAAGTAGTGGTCCGCGAAGACCTTCCGGGGGCGCTTCGCGGCCCGGTTCACAGCGCGCGCGATGCGGACCATGAGGCCCCGCATGCCCCGCGTGAGAGCCAGCTTGTCGCAAGCCTCCAGAATCATGTGGATGACAGTTGTCGCGGTTTGCGTCGCATCTTGATTGGGGGAATGATCGCAGGTGCGGCGCCGCAGCGGTATCGGTCGGTTGTCCGAGGACGCTCTGACAATCTGCCTCTGGGCCCAGCGTAAGGCTTGCCACGTTGTCGCTGCCTTCCATGCCGACAGCTCCAAGAGGCCCATGACCCGAGACACGGTGCGGGCACGGGACTTGCGTTGCGTGCCTTCATGGATCTCCTCCTTCAGAAGCATTCATGGCTGCTCAGTGGTCTGGCGCTGGTCCTCGGGGCGTACCTCGCTGCACGTACCGCGAACGCACTCATTACGACGGCACTTGCATCCCGGCCGTTCCTGCAGCAGTCCAACGCCTCGACAACGATCGGCGATCGAGCACAACCGGTGGAGCTGGACGCGGAGAAGGCGGCCAGGTTGTTCGACGTCCCGCTGCCAAAGGCAGCTCCGGACGATGCGGATCCGTCGAGGAAGTCCGGCGGGAATGGCGAATGGAATGAGATCCCGATCCGCTCGTCTGTGCACGCATTGCTGATCGGCACGGCCATCGCCGACCCGGCTCGATACTCGCTCTGCCAGATCACCAGTCCAGACCTGAACGAGACGCAGGTCTACGTGCTCGGCGACGAGTACCAGGGCGCCCGCATCTATGGCATCGAGAAGGCGCGCGTGCTGCTCGACCGGAAGGGAGTCAACGAATACATCGACGACAACGGCCCTCGTCCTCCAGGGCCGGGCATGCGCCAGGAGCGCGAGGGAGTGCGCCAGCTTTCCGAGCGCCAGTACGCGGTGCCGCGAGACGAGCTCAATCGATGGCTGTCCAATCTTCCGGAGGCCACGACCCAGGCGCGCATCGTCCCCTCGTTCAGGAACGGCGTCGCCACCGGATTCAGGCTATTCTCGATCGTCCCCGAGTCGCTGTACGCGAAGCTCGGAATCCAGAACGGCGACGTGATCCGCCGCATCAACGGTTACGAGATGAACAGTCCCGACCGGGCGCTGGAGATCTACCAGAAGCTCCGCGACGCGAGCCGGATCGAGATAGACCTGGAGCGTCGCGGGGAAAGCTTGCGCAACTCGTACTCCATCGAGTGATCAATGTCCGCGAGGCGCTACTTCCCCTGATAGATATCCATGATCTGCCGCAGCAGATGGATCGCCTCTTCGCGCGGCCGCTGGAACGCATTCCGGCCGACGATGGACCCGAAGGCTCCTCCATCCCGCAGCCCGCGGATCTCGGTCAGGATCTCGTCGCTACCCTTCGCCTCTCCGCCGGAGAAGATCACGATCCTCTTCCCGTTGAACGCGCTCTGCACCACGTGCCGCACCCGATCGGCCAGCGTCTTCCAGGGAATGTTGTACTTCTCGAACACCTTCTGCGCTTCGGGCTGGTAGATGGAGTCGCCCGGCGGCTTGACCTTCACGACGTGCGATCCGAGCTGGCAGGCGATCTGCGCCGCGTAGCCCGCGACGTCCACCGCCGTCTCGCCTTTCTTGTCGGTGATGCCCTCGCCGCGCGGGTAGCTCCACGTCACCACCGCGAGGCCGTGCTCCTTCGCCTCCTCGGCAAGATCCTTCAGGTTTTCGTACTGGTGATTCCGCGCCGCCGACCCGGGATAGATCGTGTATCCGATCGCCACGCACCCGAGGCGGACGGCATCCTTCACCGACCCGGTCACGGCGCTCTCGGGAGCGTGGCCCTTGCTCAGCGTGTCGCTGTTGTTGAGCTTCAGGATCAGCGGGATCTGTCCCGCGAGCTTGCCCGCAACCGCCTCGATGAACCCGAGCGGGGCCGCGTACGCGTTGCAGCCGGAATCGATCGCGAGCTGCACGTGGTAGTCGGGATCGTAAGCGGGCGGATTGGGAGCGAAGGACCGTGCAGGGCCGTGCTCGAACCCCTGGTCGACCGGGAGGATGACGAGCTTGCCGGTGCCGGCCAGCCGGCCGTGCATCAACAGGCGGTAGAGGTTCGCCAGCGTGCCGGGATTGTCGGAGGGGTACCAGCTCAGGATCTCGCGAACGCGCGACGTCGTTTCCATCAGTTTCTCCGGGGTCTCAGGGGCACCAACCCTAGAACGGCCTCCCCCTGCTTTCAAGGATTGCAATCCGGTCGATTAGACTTGAACACATGCAGGCGGAGGAACGGGCACGCCGGTCGCTGGACGGCCTCTCGGTCGGCGACGGGTTCGGTGAGCAGTTCTTCGGCGCACGGCTGGAGTGGGCCTTCCGAAGGGAGCTTCCGCGGCCGCCCTGGCGGACCACTGATGACACGGAGATGGCGTCGGTGCTCTTCATGCACCTGCGGCAGCGCGGCACTGTGGATCGCGACCTTCTGGCGAGCCAGTTTGCCGAGCGGCACGCGCGCGATCCCGTACGCGGGTACGGCGCCGGAGCGCACCGGATCCTCGACGCCATCCACGCCGGCGCATCCTGGCCCGACGTTGCGCAGGCCGAGTTCGGCGGCCAGGGCTCGAGGGGCAACGGGGCCGCGATGCGCGTCGCGCCGCTCGGCGCCTGGTTCGCTGGCGACCCGGACGCGGTGGTCCGGGAAGCGCGCCGGTCGGCGGAGGTGACGCACGCGCACGCGGAAGGACAGGCAGGAGCGATCGCCGTCGCGCTGGCCGCGGCCGCCATCGCGCTTGGCGAGGCGGACCTCTTTGCCTTCGTGCTAAAGCATCTCCCCGGAGCGCGCGCGACGCGGGAGGGAATCGAACGCGCGGCGGCTCTCGGCAACGTCGAGCCCTTCAAAGCGGCGATGACGCTGGGCAACGGGTCGCAGGTCCTCGCCGAGGATACGGTGCCGCTCTGCCTCTGGATGGCCACCCGCCATCTGCGCTTCGAGGACGCACTCTGGGAGACTGCCTCGCTGTTCGGCGACGTGGACACGACCTGCGCGATCGTGGGCGGTCTGGTGGCGCTGCGCGATCCCCCACCTCCACATTGGATCGCGATGCGGGAAGAGCTCCGCCTCGAGGCTTTCTAGAGCTACCGCAGGAACAGGTTGGCTTCGTTCCTCAGCTCCCCGAGCTTCTCGCGCGACGCCCATTCCGGGGTGAGCTGGAGCTTCGACCCCACCACCACTCCCCGGTCGCGGAAGAGCTGCACCGCGTTCTCGAGCGTCGGCTTGGTCAGCGCCTCCACGCGCAGGATGCGCCCGGCCAGGTACGCCGCGCGGCCGCGGTCCAGCGCCCTCTGCATCCACTCCCGCCCCGCCATCGGGCCTGCGAGCAGCAGCTCCATCGAGTCGGCCACCGCCCAGACGGCCTCACCGAAGGGCCTCAGCAGCTCGGCCAGCAACGAGAGCATCCGGACGCCGCCCGCCACCGGCCTCACGGCGTCCCCGACGCGCTCGGCCAGACCCCAGCGCAAGAGGAGATTGAACGTCTCGTCGACGGTGGACTCGAGGCTCTTCCCCGGCGGGAAGATGAACTCGTACTTCACCATCCGGGAGGCGTCACGCGCCCGGCGCAGCAGCTCGCCGTGCGGCGCCGGCTTTCCCCGGAAGGACCGCAGGGCCGCGGCCAGGATGGCGGGCGCGACCAGGAAATGGAGGATGCCGTTCTTGTGGTAGTCGAGCGCGATCCGCCGCTCCTCGGGAACCGCGTAGAAGCGCTCGCCGCCGGCCTCGTGCCGCTTCAGCGTCCCGTCGGCGCAGAGCGAATCCAGCGCTTTCAACACCAGCGGCCGCACCGGCTCGCCGCCGCCGTGGGCGCCGGTGTCGAGGGCGGCACCATGCAGGAACTCGGCCCGGTCGAGGACCTCGGTCTCGCTGAGCGCGCGGCGGTCGTGGCTCAACAGCGCCGCCGCCGCGAGGCCGGTCGGCGCCAGCGGCGCCGCCGCGTTGATCCCCGCCGCGATCTTCCAGCCGAGGTGCTGCACCAGCTTCTTCTTCTCCTCGGGGGTGACGGTCCTGGGATCGAGGCTCCGCTCGCGGAACACCTGGGCCAGCGAGATGGGCTCTCCCGCCCGGATGGTGATCCGGCCGTACCGGCTGCGCAGCATCTTGGTGGCGGAGAGCAGCGCCTTCGCGTCCTCTTTCTGCTTTTCGCCCCCGAGCAGCTCGTGCTGGTAGCTGCGCTGCTCCACGATCTTCTCGTACGAGAGGCTGATCGGCGCGAAGTACGCGTCCGGCTTCACGCCGGTGAGCCAGGCGTCGACCTCCAGCGTGAGCATGCCGAACTTCGGCGGCAGCAGCTTGCCGGTCCGCGAGCGCCCGCCCTCGATGAAGAACTCCTGGGTGAACCCGTCCTGCAAGAGGCGCTTCACGTAGGCGCCCATGGTCGCCGAGTAGATCCGGTCTCCCTTGAAGCTGCGACGGATGAAGAACGCGCCGCCCGCGCGCAGCAACCGTCCCACCGGCCAGAAGTTCAGGTTGTCGCCGGCGGCGACGTGGGGCGGCTGCAGCCCGTAGTCGTCGACGATCATCGAGAGGATCATGTAGTCGATGTGCGACTTGTGGCAGGGGCAGAGGATCAGCGGCCCCTTCTTGCCGGCCTCCACCAACCGCTTCATCCCCACCTCGTCCACGTCCACGCCGTCGTAGATGCGGTGGAAGACGAAGTTCAGCGCCCGCTTGAGGAGATCGACGACGAACGGGTTGTAGCGGGCCGCGATCTCGCCCAGGTCATTGCGCGCTTCCTTCTCGACGCTCTCCTCGGGCCGGCCCTTCTCGCGGGCGATCTCCTCCAGCGCGCGCCGGAGCTGCAAGTCGCGCATGGTTTCGACCGCTACGCGCTCCACCGACTTGAGCGGAGGCCCGGTCACTACCCGCGTCTCGCGCGCCAGGTGCTGGTGCAGCCATCCCCGCACCCGGCGGGCAACCCTCTCCGTCTCCGCGCCCGCGTTCATCGCGTTGACGTCAGCGAGCGATACCGTCTCGCCGACCTTCACGTAGGTACTCTTGCGGTTGAGGTAGCCGAGCAGGGTGCGAATGGCGCCCGGCTCCTCGGGGTCGCCGAAGAGCGCGTCGTGCCAGGAGCCGCCGAGCTTCTTGGGCCGCTTGCGCCAGAGGAAGGTCAACGGCACCAGCGCGATGGGCCGGGCCTGGTTCCGCTGAAGCTCGACCAGCGCCGGGAACGGGTCGGGCAGCGTGGTCACGGCCGAGGACAGCGTCCGCGGGGCGCGCAGGAACACCATCGCCGCTTCGCCCCTCCGGACGGCCTCCATCACGTGCCCCACCTCTCCGCCGCCCCTGGCGCGCACCTGGCGCCCGCCCAGGTACCATCGCGCGAACGGACCGAAGATCCGGATGCCGAGGCCGGTGGCCGCGCGCGCCAGCGGAAGCCGGTGCCTGTAGAACACCCAGTTGAAGTAGAGCAGGTGGAGCAGCGAGCTGGAGCGCAGGACGTAGACCAGCGTCGCCTCCTGCGCCAGCTTCTGCAGCGGCGCCACCCCGTCCTCCGGAAACGGCACCGCGTCGAACAGCTTGTGCATGAGCCAGCGCGCGAAGGGTCCGTAGCGGGCCCGGCGGCGCGCCGGCAGCGCCTGCGCGGTGGTGACCAGCTGGCCGGAGGTGGCCATTGCGGCACTCTACCCGAGTGCTGCCGCCCCGGCGTGGCCGGCGTCAGCGCGTGGAGCAGCCGGGAGACCCGCCGAGCCCGGCGAGCTCCGCCACCGCCTTCCCCGGCTCGTCGGCCAGCGCCCGCGCGAGCTGCTCCAGGCGGGCCGCAGCCCCCGGAGTCGCGCGGAGCCAGGCGACGCAGGCCGAGCTGCCCGCGCGCTCCAGCCGTTCGGTGGCCCCGCGCGTCTCGCGCACCTCGCTGAGCCAGAGATCGCCCGCGGCCCGCTCCAGAGCGTCCAGGAGCCCGCGTCGTTCCGCGAGTTGCCCGGCCACATCCAGCTCCGCTTCCTCTTCCGTGAGCCCGTCGTCCTGGGCGCGGGCGCAGAGCGCATCGAACAGGGACGCCTCTGCGTCGAGCTCGGCTCGAACCCAGGGGACCAGGAACGCTGGATCGACCTGCGCGGCCATCAGCGCGGGGTGTAGTGGACGTCGTGTGTGACCTGGCCGTCCTCGGGAACGACCACCTCCGCGTCGCGCTCCCCGAGCCGCTCGTGCCAGAAAATCACCCGGTGCTTCCCCGCCGGCACGTCACGGATCTCGTACGAGCCGTCCTCTCCGGTCACGGCGTACGCGGTCGTCCGCAGCACCACCAGCCACGCCCGCATCCAGGGATGGACGTCGCACTCCACCTTGAACATCCCTTCCTTCGCCAGGGTGACCGGCACCACGTGCCCGGGAATGGGCATCGCGAAGTTCATCAGGCGTTCCTCGGCTGAATGGGCGCGCACGTCGTGCAGGACGCGGTCGCTGTTCACCACTTCCACCGTCGTGCCCAGAGGGGTCGCCAGAACGTGCGGGAGGAACAGGCACTGCTGCTGGTCCAGCTTCTCCTTCTTGGGCTTGAACTCGGCCGGCAGCGGCACGTCCAGGAAGTAGACGACCACGTTCTTCACCGCGCCCCCGGCACCGACCTCCAGCGACTCGTCGAATTTCGTGTTTCCGCAAACCTTCATGTCCCGGGTGACCGGCAGGTTGGCGAGCTTGGGGGCGAGCCCGTTGAGGGTGACCTTGCCGGCGAGCGTTCCTGAGCTGGCGGCGAGGAGCAGGGCGAGAAGGGCCATGGGCGCGGTCTAGGTATCGAATGGGGCGGCTGCTGACAAGGGTTGCCCTTGACACGACCGCGCGCCCGTCTACATTGCCCGCCCCCGCAACCCTGGGGGAGCAACTCTGGGGGGACACCCAATAGGGTGTCCCCGACTTGATTGGTCTACACGATTGGAGGAGTTTCCATGGCGGCGAAGGAGATCACGTTCCACCAGGTCGCGCGCGAGGAGATCCTCCGCGGAGTGCGGTTGCTGTCCGACGCGGTCGCGGTGACCTTGGGCCCCAAGGGGCGCAACGTCGTGCTGGAGAAGTCGTTCGGCTCTCCCACCATCACCAAGGACGGCGTGACGGTCGCCAAGGAGATCGAGCTCCCGGACCGGTTCCAGAACATGGGCGCGCAGATGGTGCGCGAGGTCGCCACCAAGACCAGCGATATCGCCGGCGACGGCACCACCACTGCGACCGTGCTCTCCGCCTCCATCTACTCCGAGGGCATGCGCCTGGTGTCCGCCGGCCACAACCCGATGGCGCTCAAGCGCGGCATCGAGCAGGCCGTCGAGACGGTGGTGAACGAGCTGAAGAAGCTCAGCACCAAGACGCAGGGCAAGACGGAGATCGCCCAGGTCGGCACCATCTCCGCCAACGGCGACGAGACCATCGGCAACATCATCTCGGACGCGATGGAAAAGGTCGGGAAGGAAGGCGTGATCACGGTGGAGGAGGCCAAGGGCCTCGAGACCACCCTGAAGGTGGTGGAGGGCATGCAGTTCGACCGCGGCTACATCTCGCCGTACTTCGTCACCGACCCGGCCCGCATGGTGGCCGAGCTGGAAGACGCGTTCATCCTCATCACCGAGAAGAAGATCAGCGCGATGGCCGACCTGATCCCGTTGCTGGAGCAGGTGGTGCGCACGGGCAAGCCGATCCTGATCATCGCCGAGGACATCGAGGGCGAAGCGCTCGCCACGCTGGTGGTGAACAAGCTGCGCGGCACGCTGAAGGTGGCGGCGGTCAAGTCGCCCGGGTTCGGCGACCGCCGCAAGGAGATGCTCAAGGACATCGCCATCCTCACCGGCGGCCAGGTGATCGCCGAGGAGCTGGGCAAGAAGCTCGAGCAGGTGACCTTGAACGACCTGGGCCGCGTCAAGCGGGTAACCATCGACAAGGACAACACCACGCTGATCGACGGCGCCGGCACGAAGAAGGACATCGAAGGGCGCATCAAGCAGATGCGCGGGCAGATCGAGGAGAGCACCTCGGACTACGACAAGGAGAAACTTCAGGAAAGGCTGGCCAAGCTGGCCGGCGGCGTCGCGGTGGTTCAGGTCGGCGCGGCCACCGAGACGGAGATGAAGGAGAAGAAGGCCCGGGTGGAGGACGCGCTCCATGCCACGCGCGCGGCCGTGGAGGAGGGCATCGTTCCGGGCGGTGGGGTGGCGCTGATCCGCGCCCGAAAGGCGCTCAAGAACTTGCAGGTGTCGGGCGACGAGGCCGTCGGCGTGCAGATCGTCCGTCGCGCGGTCGAGGAGCCGCTGCGTCGGATCGTCGGGAACGCCGGCCTCGAGGGCAGCATCGTGCTGCAGAAGGTCGAGGAGGGAAAGGCGGGGTTCGGCTACAACGCTCGCACCGACAAATACGAGGACCTGGTGGCCTCTGGCGTGATCGATCCGACCAAGGTCGTGCGCACGGCGCTCCAGAACGCCGCCTCGGTGGCGGGCCTGCTGCTCACGACCGAGGCGATGGTCGCCGAGAAGCCCAAGAAGAAGACAAAGGTGTCTGCGGGGGCCGGCGGCGGGATGGGCGGCATGGGTGGGATGGGAGGCATGGGCGGGATGGATTACGGCGGCGGCGACGATCTCGATTACTGAGTCGCGCCTGTTGAGCCCCGCCCACGGGCGGGGCCCGGTCTCTGGGACACGCAATAGCTTCTCTGGGGACACGCAAATAGCGTGTCCCCTAAGCGGAAAACGCCCCGGAAACCGGGTTTTCGTGACCTTGCGAAAGCTTGCCTCGACTCCTGTAACCTTGTACTGCTGGAGGCACCCGCGGTGGAGGCCGCGCGTATGCCCAAGACCCTGCTCCTCGCCGACGATTCGAAGACCATCCAGCAGGCGGTGAGGATGACGTTCGCGCGCGAGGACCTCCAGGTCTCCGCGGCGGACGATGGCGAGGCGGCGCTGCAAGCGGCGAAGCAGTCGAAGCCTGACGTGATTCTCGCCGACGTCAGCATGCCGAGGCTGGGCGGCTACGACCTCTGTCAGCGCATCCGGGCGGACGCGGCGCTCAAGGACATCCCGGTGCTGCTGCTCGGGGGTCCGACGCCGATCGATCCCGCAAAAGCCATGGCCGTGGGCGCGAACGGCCACATGCCGAAGCCGTTCGACAGCACCAAGCTGATCGAGCACGTCAAGACCATCCTCGCGAATCCAAAGGCAAAACCGGCCATGGTCGCAGCGGCCACCTCGGGACCTCCAAGGCCCGGGGCTCCCGCCGCCGCCCCGGCGCGTCCTCCGATCCCTCCGCCGCCTGGGAGACCCGCCGTCTCTCCGGGCGCTGGGGGGACCATGGTGATGGCCCGGCCCCCGATGCCGGCCTCGGCGGCCGCCAGGCCGGCGGCGCCGCCGCCCGCTCCGAGGCCGCCCCCCGCGGCTGCCGCGCGGCCCGCGACCACTCCTGCGCCACCGGCCGCCGCGCGCCCCCAAGGCCCTGCCGCCGCCCCGCGTCCCCCCCCTCCGGCGACGACGAAGCCCTTGGCCGCTCCTCCGCCACGGCCGTCCGCGCCTCCGGCGAGGCCGCCTGCCGCCGCGCGACCTCCCGCGCCGCCGGTTCCCGACGAGGACGAGGACATCCCGCTCGACGTGGATGAGCTCGAAGACGTCGAGGCTCCGGCGCCCACGCCGCTGCGGCCGGTCGCTCCCTCCGCGCACAAACCGGCCCTCAGCGTCGTGCCGCCGCCTGCGGATGGCGGCGAGGCGCAGCTGCGGGAAGCACTGTCGAAGGCAAGCCGGGAAGTGATCGAGAAGATCGCGTGGGAAGTCGTCCCGGAGCTGGCGGAGACGATCATCCGGGAAGAGCTCGAGAGGCTGATCAAGGAGCGGGGCGCCTAGAGCGCCAGTCTCGGGGTTCCCGACCACGTCGCCGTCGCCGGACCGTCGCGGGCGACGTCAACCACCACGACTGCACCGCCCACGTTGGCGTGAGCGTTCGCGTAGTCCCTGTGGTATCTACCCGCGCGCCATGAGCGAGAGGCGCGTGGAAAACGAGCTCGACAAGGGATACGAGCCCGCCCGCGTCGAGCCGCACTGGGCGCGGTGGTGGGAGGAGCAGGGGTTTTTCCACGCCGAGGACGTCAGCGACAAGCCGGCGTTCTCCATGGTGCTTCCGCCGCCCAACGTCACCGGATCACTGCACCTCGGCCACGCGCTGACCGCCACCATCGAGGACGTCCTCGCCCGCTGGAAGCGGATGAGCGGGTTCAACGTCTGCTGGATGCCGGGCATCGATCATGCCGGCATCGCCACGCAGATGGTGGTCGAGCGCGAGCTGCAGAAGAAGGAGGGCAAGTCCCGCCACGACCTCGGGCGCGAGGAGTTCCTCCGCCGCGTCTGGAAATGGAAGGAGCAGTCCGGCAACCGGATCGCCGAGCAGCACCGCGCCCTGGGCGCGTCGCTGGATTGGGAGCGCGAGCGCTTCACCATGGACGACGAGTCGTCTCGCGCGGTGCGCGAGGCGTTCGTGCGTCTCTACGAGGACGGGCTCCTCTACCGCGCGGAGCGGCTGATCAACTGGTGCGTGAAGGACGGCACCGCGCTCAGCGACCTGGAGGTCGACCACGAAGAGGGCGTGAAGAGCGAGCTGTACAAGTTCGCCTATCCGCTGGCGGATGGCAGCGGCGAGATCGTGGTCGCCACCACCCGCCCCGAGACGATGCTGGGCGATACCGCGGTGGCGGTGCATCCGGACGACCCGCGATACCAGTCGATGATCGGCAAGAACGTGCGCCACCCCATCACCGGGCGCGAGTTCCCCATCATCGGCGACGCCGAGCTGGTCGATCCGAAGTTCGGCACCGGCGCGGTGAAGGTCACGCCGGCGCACAGCTTCGAGGACTTCGAGTCGGGCAAGCGCCACAATCTCCAGTTCCTCAACATCCTCAACCTCGACGGCACGCTGAACGAGAACGCCGGGCCGTTCCAGGGGCAGGACCGGATCAAGGTGCGAGAGCCGCTCAAGCAGCGGCTGGCAGAGCTCGGGCTGGACCGGGGGAGCGAGCCGCACACCATGGCGCTCGGGCGCTGCCAGCGCTGCGGCAACATCGTCGAGCCGCTGATGTCCAAGCAGTGGTTCGTGAAGACGAAGCCGCTGGCGCAGCGGGTGGTCGAGCACGTCGACGACATGCAGTTCGTGCCGGAAAACTGGCGCGCGGAGCTCTTGCGCTGGATGAACAACATCCACGACTGGTGCATCTCACGCCAGCTCTGGTGGGGGCACCAGATCCCCGCCTGGTACTGCGAGAAAGGGCACGTCACCGTGGCACGCCGCGCGCCGGCGAATTGCAAGGACTGCGGCGCGCAGCAGCTGACGCAGGATCCGGACGTCCTCGACACCTGGTTCTCGTCGGGGCTCTGGCCCTTCTCGACCTTCGGCTGGCCGGACGACACTCCCGCGCTTCGAACCTTCTACCCGAACTCGGTGATGGAGACCGGGTTCGACATCCTCTTCTTCTGGGTCGCGCGGATGGCGATGCTCGGCCTGCACTTCATGCACGAGGTGCCGTTTCGCACCGTCTTCTTGCACGCGATGGTGCGGGACAAGAACGGCGAGAAGATGTCCAAGACCCGCGGGAACGTGATCGACCCGCTGGACATCACCGCGAAGTACGGCGCGGACGCGCTGCGGTTCACGCTGGCGTCGATGGCAGGGCAGGGTCGGGACATCAAGCTGGACGAGGAGCGCATCAAGGGCTACCGCTTCTTCGCCAACAAGATCTGGAACGCCGCGCGCTTCGTATTGATGAATGCCGAGGGCTACGACCCGCGCGCCCGGCCCGCCTCCGTCTACGACCGCTGGATCATCAGCCGGTTCCAGCGCTGCGCCGACGAGACCCGGTCTGCGCTCGAACGGTTCCAGCTCAGCGACGCGGCGAACGGCATCTATCAATTCATCTGGAGCGAGCTCTGCGACTGGGCCATCGAGCTGAGCAAGCCCGCCCTCTACGGCGAGAAGAGTCGCGAGGAGAGGAAGGGGGCGCAGGTCGCGCTGCTCACCGCGCTGGAGGGGGCGCTGCGGCTCTTGCACCCGTTCATGCCCTTCGTGACCGAGGAGATCTGGCAGCGCCTGCCGAACCGCTCCGGCCGCAGCATCATGCTCGCGCCTTTTCCGGGGCCGGGCCCGCGCGACCTCGAGGCGGAGCGCGAGATGGACCTGATCTCCCGCGCCATCGACGGGGCGCGCTCGGTCCGAGGTGAGGTGAACCTTCCTCCCAACCAGCGGATCCCGCTGGTCCTCTTCGCCCGCGACCGCGCCGTGTTCGAGCGGCACGAGCGCGCCTTCCGGCACCTGGCGAATGCCAGCGAGGTGAAGCTCAAGGGATTCGAGGAGCCGCGCCCCAGGCAGGCGGCGGTGCACGTCGAGCCGGAGGTGGAAGTGCACCTGCCGCTCGCGGGTCTGATCGACTTCGCCGCCGAGCAGGCGCGCGTGGAGAAGGAGATCGCGCGCACCGACGCGGAGCTCGCCGGGCTGCGCAAGCGCCTGGACAACGCGGGCTTCGTGGCGCGCGCGCCGAAAGAGGTCGTCGAGAAGGATCGAATCCGGGCCGGGGAGCTGGCCGGGAAGCGGGAGAAGCTCGCGCGCCACCTGGCGCGCGTCACCACCGAGGAGACAGCCATGGAAGACAAGAATCCGCAGCAGTCCCAGGGAGACGGAGCGTCGGGCCAGCAGGGCAGCCGGAGCCTGGACCAACTCGGCACGCACGGCGGTCCCGCGGCCGGAATGCCCGGCCAGTCCACCAGGCAGTCCTCGGGAGCGGGCGAGGAAGCCGGCGCCGGCGAGGAGGTGTCGGGCACCGCAGGCTCGCAAGCCAGCGACGCCGGCGAGCAGGAGGGCCTGGCGGCGCGCGCGGTCTCCCGGGTGCAGTCCATCGCCCGCGGCCTGATGGAGAAGCTCCCGCACGACGATCGCGGACCGGTCTCGGAGAAGGAGGAAAACGAGGAACGCGCGGAGATCGCGGAGGCCAAAGCGTCCGAGCGCGCGCGGCCAGCGAAGCCGGCGACGCACAAGGCCGCGCCCGGGGAGAAGAGCGTACGCGGAGGCTCGAACAAGGCCGCCAAGGCGGGCCGGATCGCGGCGGCGCGCGGCGCGAAGAAAGGAACGCGGGGCGCCGGCGGCACGTCGAAGAAGCCGTCGAAGCGGCCGATGAAGACGCAGTCGCGCGCCACCGTCCGCGGGCCCGGGCAGGGTCGCGGAGCCCAGAAGGGCGCGCGCGGGAAGAGCGGAGGCAAGCGCCGGCCCTCGCCCCGCAAGGGCGGCAAGTAGGAATGGCGCGCTCCGCCCCGCAAGGCAGGGCGGCAGCCGGGCCGGCCATCGACTTCGGCCGGCCCGACGACGCAATCGCGAAGCTGATCGCCCTCGCGCTCGAAGAGGACGTCGGGCCCGGCGATCGCACCGCGGAGGCGTGCGTTCTCCAGGGAGCCGAGGGGAGCGGCCTGATCGTCGCGAAGGAGACGCTGATCGTCTCGGGCGTCTCCGCGGCGGCGCGCGTGTTCCGGGCGCTGGATCCATCGTGCGAGCTGCAGGCGCTCAAGGGCGAGGGCGACGCGGCCGGCCCGGGAGATGGCGTGCTGCGCGTCCGCGGCGCGATGCGCGCCATCCTCACCGGAGAGCGGACCGCGCTGAACCTGCTGCAGCGGCTGTGCGGGACCGCCACCTTGACCCGCCGCTACGCGGAAGCGCTCGCCGGGACGAAGACACGGCTGCTCGACACGCGCAAGACCACGCCCGGCATGCGCGCGCTGGAAAAGGCGGCGGTGCGGGCCGGCGGCGGGCTCAACCACCGCGGCTCCCTGTTCGACGGCATTCTCGTGAAGGACAACCACGCCGCTGCGGCCGGCGGCATCGGCGAGGCGGTCCGGCGCGCCCGCGCCGGCGCGCATCCGCTGCTCAAGGTGGAGGCGGAGGTGAGCACACCGCAGCAGATCGAGGAGGCGCTCAAAGCCGGCGCCGACATGCTGCTCCTCGACAACCTCGGGGACGACGACCTGCGCCGCGCGGTCCAGCAGGTGGCCGGACGCGTGCCGCTCGAGGCCAGCGGGGGCATGACCCTGGACCGACTCCCGCTCGTGGCCGCGACCTTGGTAGACTACGTCTCCGTGGGCGCCCTGACGCACTCCGCTCCGGCGGTGGATCTGAGTCTCCTGGTGGAGGCGGCCTGATGCCCGGGCCCGTCTCCATGGCGGGCGACGGCCATTGGACCGATCTCCGTCAGGACGCCATCGTTCTCGGGCTTTTGCTGGAGTGCGCCGACGACTTCGTCTCCGGCGGCGTGCTCTGCGACAAGCTCGACGTGCCCCGCGCCGAGCTGCTCAAGCGCATCGACTCGCTCCGGGAGAGGGGATACGTCATCCACACGCGCGGCGGCCTCGGCTATCGGCTGGTGGAGGTCCCCGATCGCCTGGGCGAGGCGCAGATCGGGCCGCTCCTGGCGAGCGGCGAGCTGGGCCGGAAGATCCACCACCTCGAAGAGCTGGAGTCCACCAACGACGAGGCGCACCGCCTGGCCGAGGCGGGCGCGCTGCACGGCGAGGTGGTGGTGGCCGACTCGCAGACCAAGGGCCGCGGCCGGCGCAGCCGCAGCTGGATCGCGCCGGCCGGAAAAGCGGTGACGCTTTCGGTGATCCTGCGGCCCACCTTGCCGGTCGCGCGCGCGCCGGAGATCACGCTGGCGTCGGCGGTGGCGGTGGCGGAGGCGGCGCGCGAGCTGGGCGCGCACAGCGCCCGGATCAAGTGGCCGAACGACGTCGAGTGCAAGGGCCGCAAGATCGCCGGTCTGCTCACCGAGCTGCGCACCGAGACGGACCGCGTGCGACACGCGGTGCTGGGCGTGGGCTTCAACGTCTCGATGCAGATGTCCGACTTCCCCGAGGAGCTCAGGCCTCTGGCCACCAGCCTGCTGATCGAGAGCGGCGAGCGCCAGCCCCGCCCCGTGGTGGTCGCGCGGCTGCTCGAGCACCTCGAAGAATGGCTCAGCCTGCACGAGACCGAAGGCTTCGGGCCGGTCGCCGACCGCTGGCGCGAGCTCTCCAGCACGCTGGGCCGGAGGGTCAGGATCGAGAGCGGAGGGGCGTCGGTGGAGGGCGATGCCGTCGATCTTGCCGACGACGGGGCGCTGCTCGTGCGCGTGTCCGGCGGCGTGCTGGTGCGGGTGCTGGCGGGCGACGTGGAACACTGCACGATGGTGTAGGGACACAGGGGTGAACGGAAGATTGACGGCAGCGGGAATCACTCCTGATACTGCGACAGATGCTGCTCGCGATTGACGTCGGAAACACCAATACGGTCCTTGGCGTGTTCGACGCGGGCAAGCTGCGGGACTCGTTCCGGGTGCAGACGGAAAAAGATCGCACCGGCGACGAGTACGGCCTCCAGCTCAAGGCTCTCTTCGACTTCGCCGATCTGCGCATGAGCGACGTGCACGACGTGATCGTCTCCAGCGTCGTGCCCCCGATGGCGTTTCCGCTCGAGCAGATGTGCAAGCGGTTCTTCGGACGCAAGCCCCTCTTCGTCGGCCCCGGAGTGAAGACCGGCATGCCCGTGCTCTACGACAACCCGCGCGAGGTCGGCGCGGATCGGATCGTCAACGCCGTCGCCGCCTACGACAAGTGGCCCCAGGGCCTGGTGATCGTGGACTTCGGCACCGCCACCACCTTCGACGCGGTCACGCCCAAGGGCGAGTACCTGGGCGGCGCGATCGCGCCGGGGATCGCCATCTCCATGGAGGCGCTCTTCCACCGCGCCTCCAAGCTCCCGCGCGTCGCGTTCGAGAAGCCGGAGCGGGTGGTGGGCCGCAACACCGTGGCCTCGATGCAGAGCGGAATCGTCTACGGCTACGTCGGCATGGTGGACGGCATCTGCGCGCGCATGAAGGACGAGCTGGGCTTCCCCGCCAAGGTGATCGCGACCGGCGGCCTGGCCCCGCTGATCGGGAACGTCTCGAAGCAGATCGAAGTGGTGGACGACCAGCTCACGCTGGACGGCCTGAGGATCATCTACCAGCGCAACGCGGGCGAGCGGTGATGCCGGAGAACAACGAAGACGGCCCCGAGCTGCCTCGGGGCGCCACGCCCTCCGAGTTGGACGCGCTCCGCGCCACGGTGCGCGCGGCGCCGCGGACCCAGTCGCTGGTCCCCACCCCGCGCCCCAGCGCTCCTCCTCCGCCTCCGTCCACCGCGCTGGTCCACCGCGGAGACCTGGACCGGATCATCGACGAGGGCCGCTCGCTGCTCGATCTCGACCCGCGCGCCGCCCACGACATCTTCGAGAAGGCCTGGCGGCGGAACCTGAACGACCCGCGCGTGCTCTCCAGCTACGGGCTCACGCTGGTGCTGGTCGAGGGCGATCGGCAGCGGGGCATCCGCTTCTGCGAGGAGGCGCTGCGCCGCGGGCTGCAGACCACCGAGACCCTGGTGAACCTGGCCCGCGCGCTGGTGGTCACGCGGAACAAGGAGCAGGCGGTGCGGGCGCTCCGCAAGGCGATGGAGCTGTCTCCGGACGACCCGCGCGTCAGCGCCGAGTTCGCCGCGCTCGGCCTCAGGCGGCCGCCGCCGATCCCCTGGCTGCCGCGCGAGTTCTTCCTCAACAAATGGATCGGAAGGCTGACCTGGAAGTACTCGCGGCGCGCGCGGCTCGACCCGCTGGCCCGGCCGGAGTGAGTTGGTGAGCGACGCCGCCCAGGTTCCAGCAGCAATCCCGGAGTGCCCGCTCCCGCTCTCGACGCTGCCGAGCAACTTCCAGAAGCACGTCGACCCGAAGGCCCCCGTCCCCCTGCGCATGATGGGCGCCAAGGCGATGGTGCCGATGGGCCCGAAGGAGATGACCACGGCGCTCTTCATGCTCACTTTCGACGCCGACGCGGCCGTGCGCGAGGCGGCGGCGAAGAGCGCGGCGGGCCTGCCGGACCGGATCCTCTCGGTGGCCCTGCGGGACGAGACCCTCGACCCGCCGGTGCTCGGGTATTACGCCGACACCTACACCGGGAAGACCGAATATCTGGAGATGCTGGCGCTCAACGCCAGCACTCCCGACGCGACGGTGCAGCGGATCACCGCCACCGCCGGCGAGCGCATCCTGGAGATCGTGGCTCAGAACCAGCTGCGCATGCTGCGCCATCCGGACATCGTGAGGGCCCTGGTCGGCAACCCGGCAGCGCGGCCGAGCACGGTGGACAACGTCTGCGACTTCTGCGTCCGCTCCGGGCTGTCGCTGGAGGACCTGCCGGCTTTCCGGGCCGCGCGGCGCCGCATCCACGGCGGATCCGAGCAGGACGAGGCGCTGGCGAAGAAGGTGGCGGCTGAGCAGCAGGCCGCCGAGGCGCGCGCCGAGGCCGCGCTGGAGCAGATGGGAGCCGCCGTGCCCGACGCGGCCGACGAGGCGGAGGTCGCGCCCGGCAGCGCCGAGGAGCAGGCGCAGGAGGAGAAGAAGCTCTCGATCACCCAGCAGATGATGAAGCTGGGCGTGGCAAAGAAGATCGAGTGGGCCAACAAGAAGGGGAACCGCGAGGTCCGCACCATCCTTCTGCGCGATCCCAACAAGCTGGTCCAGCTGGCGGTGATCCAGTCATCCCGCATCACCGAGGGCGAGATCGCCAAGGTCGCGCTCTCGCGCACCGCGCCGCAGGAAGTGCTGCAGTACATCTACAACAACCGGCAGCTGGTGAAGAACTACCAGATCAAGGTCAATCTGGTGAACAACCCGAAGATGCCGGTGGCGGTCTCGATGCGCTTCCTCTCCAGCCTGCGCTCGGCGGAGGTGAAGGCGGTGGCGAAGAACAAGAACGTCCCGCAGGGATTGGCGACCGCGGCGAAGAAGCTGATGGAGAAGAAGGGCGGGGATAAGTAGGAAGGGTATTCCGACCACGTTCGTGGTCGTGGTCGCGAGCGAAAGAGACTCAGGCCTTCGCCGAGACCTTCTTGCCGTCCTCGTCCCCGTCCGGGGGGCTCTCTTCCAGAAGCTGCAGCGCGATCGAGAGCGCCTTGCGCGCCTTCTCCCGCAGCTTCTCCTCGTTCTTGATCTTCGCGTAGGCCTTCACCGCGCGATCCTCGTTCTGCCCGGCCGCGGCCTGCGCCTCCTCGAGCTGCCGCTGGAGCTGATCCCGCTCCTCGGCCAGGGCGTCCTTCTCGCCGGTGAGCGACTCGACCTCGCGGCGGGCGGCCGTAAGTTCCTTCTCCAGCTTGGAGATCCGCGCCTTGAGCTCCTCTCCCGCGCTCTTCTTCGCCTCGCCCAGCTCGCGCTCGAACTTCTTGGCGGTCGCCGCCAGCGCATCGGCGCGCTGCTGCAGCGTCTTCGCGTTCGCCTCGCGCTTCGCCGCGTCTTCCTTGAGCGCCGCCAGCTCCTTCTTCTGCTTCTCGATCTCCAGAGAGCTCCCGGCCGCGTGCGGGTCCGGGCCCAGCGAGTCGAGCAGCGCGTCGTCTTCGGGGGCGCTGAGATCGACGGGCGGGGCTCTGCGGGCTGGCGGCCCGGCGACAGGCGGTCCGTCCGCGAATCGCGAGGTCGGGGAGATCACCGGGGCGCCCAAGGACCCCAGCGAATCGAACGCTTTGTCGAACATCTCCAGCTCCTCGTCCGCCCCCGGCTCGGTCTCGAGCTCGACGACCTCCTCCACGTCCTCGATCAACGCCTCCTCGTTGAGAGGACTGCGCGCCTCCGCGACGTCGGCCGCGGAGAGGGAGATGGGCTCGTCCTCGCCTTCCACCAGGTCACCCAGGCCCAGCGGCTCGTCCTCCACCGCGACGATCTCCTCCTCGCCGCCGGCCTCCGCCGGCAGCTCGACGCCGAGCAGCCGTGAAGCCTTCTCCAGCATGGCCTGGGGCGCGAACGGCTTGATCAGGTACTCCTCGGCCCGCGTCTTCAGCTTCTTGTGCTTCTCGAAGCTGTCGGGGGTGGCCTGGGAGGAGGTGAGGATGACGGGGATCGACTTGAGCTGCTCGTCCTTCTTCAGGCGAGTGCACACCATGTAGCCATTGGTCGGCTGCGCCTCCACGCAGACCACGATCAGGTCCGGGTTCTCTTCCTTGGCCAGCGACATGCCCTGCTCGCTGTCGGTGGCCAGGGTGGGTACGAAGCCGCGCGCTTCCATCGCGCTCGAGAGACCCTGCGCGAATCCTTCGTCCGAGTCGATCAGGAGGATTCTTTTGGACACGCCGGATCCGGAGAGTTCACTCCGGCAAAAAGCTTACGATCCGCCCCGAGGGAGCGTCAATGAAACGCCTTGTGAATCCGGCAATGTAGGCGCGGGTGCGGCGCTCAGCGCATCTCTGCCGACTGCACCAGCGCGAGCACGTCCTGCTCGTCGAGGTCGGTGATCAGCGAGTAGACGATCTCATTGTTGCGCCAGGACGCCACGTTGAAGCCCTTGGCGCGCGACAGCCAGACTTCGCGGTCCGCAACCCGGTGCGCGTCGCCGGCGAGCTGCTGCTCGGGATCGTCGACGATCAGGAGCGAGACGCGGCGGCCGTCCGACTGTGGCAGCGAGTAGGTGACCAGCGCAGCCCGGCGCTCGTGCACGCTGGAGAGGCGCACCCCCTGCAGCCTGGGACCCTGCTGGGCGAAGCGCGGGACGCGGACGCCGTAGTCCAGCTTGCTCTCCAGCCACTGCTGCGCCGAGCGAGGATCCGTGGCCGGGAAGTCGAGGGGCAGGGCGAGCTTGTGGATGGCGATGCCGTCGTCGACCAGCGAGTGCCGGGCCGTGAAGAGCGGGTGCGAGAGACCGCCCGCGAGGAACCACGCCGCCGCTCCCACGCAGGCCGCGGCCACCGCCACGGCGCTCGGCCTCTGGAAGGCCCGCGCCCAGCGGCCATGCGATTCCGCGGCGATCCGCTCCCGGACGCCGCCGTAGAACACGTGCGGCGCGGCCGCGTTGGCGCGCAGCATCGCCGCCTTGTAGCTTCGGTGCAGTCGGACGACCTGGGCGCAGATCGCGCACTCGTCGAGGTGCGCCTTCACCTCGGCGTTCTCCTCGGGCGAGAACTCGCCGTCCACGTAGGCGTGGAGGAAGGTCTCCTCGATCTTGCGGCAGCCGTGGGTCACGCGCGCCTCTTCAACTCCAGCACCTCGGCCTCCTCGACCTCCACCTCGACGCTCATCTCCATCGCCTGCTTGCCGTGCACCACGCCGGACTCGACCGCGTAGCCGAGCAGGTTCTTCTGGAGCAGCTTGCGGCCGCGGTAGAGCCGGCTCATCACCGTGCCCACCGGGCAGTCGAGGATCTCGGCGATCTCCTTGTAGGAGAACTCCTGCAGGTCGGCGAGGATCACCACCAGGCGGAAGTCGATGGGGAGCTGGTCGATGCTCCGGATCACGTCGTCCGAGAGCAGCTTGTCGAAGAAGTACTGCTCGGGATCGGCCGAGCTCTCGGTCGGCTCGCGGGTGACGAACCGCTCGTTGCCGGCCTCGCGGGCGGCGCCTTCCACCACCGTGCGCTCCTTCACCCGGCGGCGGTACTTGTTGATGAAGGTGTTGGTCAGGATCTTGAAGAGCCACGCCTTCATGTTCGTGCCGCGCTCGAACTTGTCGAAGAAGCGGAACGCGCGCAGGAAGGTGTCCTGCACCAGGTCCTCGGCGTCCCGCTCGTTCTTGGTGAGCCGCAGGCCCGCCGAGTAGAGCGCGTCGAGGTGGTCCAGGGACAGGCTTTCGAATTCGCGCCGGGTCCTCTCGGTGTGCTTGAAGTCCAGCATCCCTCTCCCGCGTACGTGGTGCTGCCGATCTGAATCTAACCGGCCCGTCTGCCAATGAGAACCACAGGAACTTCTTGGGCATTCCTGCGAACCGGCCGCCTGCTCGTCCCTTGCCTCCAGGGACGGAAAAATGCAAGCAGAATCCGGCATGTCTACGGCTCAAACCGCAGGCCCTGAGCCGCCTGCGGCGGCAGGGCCTACCGTTTCCCGGCGAGCGCTTTCTCCAGCGCCGTCCAGGGTAGATCGTGCGCTTCCGCCACCGCCTTGTAGGTGCAGAGGCCGTCGATGGTGTTCACGCCCTGGGCGAGCGCCCGGTCCCGGCGGACGGCATCGATCACGCCCAGTTCGGCCAGCTTCACGCCGTACCCGATGGTCGTGTTGGTGAGCGCGAAGGTGCTGGTCTGCGCCACCGCGCCCGGCATGTTGGCCACGCAGTAATGGACCACGCCGTGAACGGTGTAGGTCGGGTTGTCGTGGGTGGTGGGATGGCAGGTCTCGATGCAGCCGCCCTGGTCGACGGCGACGTCCACCACCACGCTGCCTTCCTGCATCTCGCTGATCAGCTTCTCGCTCACCAGCTTGGGAGCCTTCGCGCCGGGGATCAGCACGCCCCCGATCACCACGTCGGCCTCGCGGACGTACTTCGTCACCTGCGCCGGGTCCGAGTAGATGGGCGTGATCCGCGAACCGAAGATGTCGTCGAGGTACGCGAGCCGGCTGGCGTTCACGTCGAGGACCACGGTGTCCGCGCCCATGCCCGAGGCGAGCTTCGCGCTGTTGGTCCCCACCGTGCCGCCGCCCAGGATCACCACCTTGCCCCGCCGGACGCCGGGAACGCCGGAGAGGAGCACGCCCTTGCCGCCGTGGCCCTTCTCGAGCTGGACGGCTCCGACCTGCACCGCCATCCTGCCGGCGACCTCGCTCATCGGCTTGAGCAGGGGAAGCTGCCCGTCATCGGTCTGGATCGTCTCGTAGGCCACCGCCGTGACCTTCCGGTCGAGGAGCGCCTTGGTGAGCGGCTTGTCGGCGGCGAGGTGGAAGTAGGTGTAGACGATCTGGCCTTCCCGCATCAGCGGGTACTCGCTGGCCACCGGCTCCTTGACCTTGACGATCATCTCCGCGCGGGCCCAGACGTCGGCGGCCTTCTCGACGATCTTCGCGCCGGCCGCCTCGTAGGCGCTGTCCGGGATCCCGCTGCCGACTCCCGCGCCTTTCTCCACCAGCACCTGGTGGCCGCGGCCGGTGAGCGCGGCCGCACCGCCGGGGACGAGGCCCACGCGGTACTCGCGGGTTTTGATTTCCTTCGGACAGCCGATGATCATTTTTTCTCCGGAACGTTTCGCCTTGCGCAAAAGGGCGGCGGAAGATAGCAGGCAGCGGCCTCGGGTCAAGCTGCGACGTGTCGAAATGCTGAAGCTGCTGTTTGCCGACGAATCGGGACGGGTCTACGAGCACGCGGAGCTGCTCGCGCTGGCGCGCTTCGGCGTCTCTTCGGCGCGTCCGGCGCCGCTGCCGGCGCACGCGACGCTGGCGGCGCTTCCGGGCCGCCGCCCCCTCGGGCTGGATCCGGGGAGCGGCCGCGCGGTGGAGCTGTCGGAGGTCCGCATCGGCCGCAAGACGGTGCGGCCGAGCGCGGTGGCCGCGGTGCTCCCGCCGGGATGGACGCGCACCGAGCTGCCGGCCTTCCGGAAGCTGGCAGTCGCGCCCGTGCTGCCCCAATGGGCGTACACGGCCGTCGCCTGGGACGACGCGCAGGGTTGCCACGTCGCCTGGGCGCTTCACACCGACCAGCGGCGGCACTGGGATCCGGCCACCCACTCGACGCCCGATCTTCCCGCGCGCGTCGAGGCGCGCCTCGCGCGCGACGACAACCCGCTGCTCCGCCAGCTCGCGAAATGCGCGCTCGAATACCGCTGCTTCACCGCCCAGAACACGTTCTATGAACGGGACGAGGGCGCCATCCCGGCCAGCTCGGGGTGCAACGCGCGCTGCGTCGGATGCATCTCCGAGCAGCCCGAGGACGGCCCGCCCGCCTCGCACCAGCGCCTGACGCGCGCGCCGGGCGCGGAGGAGATGGCGCGCATCGGCGCGGAACACCTCGCGACGGCCCCGGGACGCACCATGGTCTCCTTCGGGCAGGGCTGCGAAGGCGAGCCGCTGACGCGCGCGCGGGAGATCGCGCAGGCCATCCGGACGATGCGCGCGCGGACCTCGCGCGGATCGATCAACGTGAACACGAACGGGTCGCTCCCGGAGAACCTCGCGCTGCTGATCGACGCCGGGCTCGACGCCTGTCGCATCAGCCTGAACAGCGCGCACAAGCCGCTGTACGAGGCGTACTACCAGCCCGTCGAGTACAGGTGGGAGGAGGTCGAGGAGTGCATCGGCTTCGCCCGCCGGCGCGGGATCTACACGGCGCTCAACTTGCTCACCTTCCCCGGCGTCACCGACCAGGAGGGCGAGGTGGAGAAGCTCTGCGAGCTGGTCTCGCGCCGCCGTGTCGACCAGGTCCAGACCCGAGGGCTGGCGATCGATCCGGACCAGTATCTGGCGGTTGCGGCGCGGCATTCGGCGAAAGGACCGCGGATCGGGATCGAAGGTCTGCTCCGCCGGCTCAAGAAGGCGCGCAAGGGATTGGTGATCGGCAACTTCGCCCGGGCCCTCGACGAGCGCGCGGGCTGACATCCACGTCGCGACCGGCCGCGTCGAGGATCGCGCAAGCCCTTGAAATCCGGACCGGCGACCCCGCGGCACGGCGGTTGCTGTTTTCCGGCACATGGACCGGATGACGTCGCGCTTCCTGGTCACCTTCCCCGCGGTGCTGCTCCTCGCCGCAACCCCAACCCGCGCCCAGGGCGGCGCGGACGCCATGCTGGTGGTGACCGACGACGGGGCGCTGGAGGTGCCCGCGGTGCGGGCCATCTACAACATCGCGGCCGGCGAGCTGCGCCGGCGAGGCATCTCGCTGGTCGAGGATCGGCGGACCGTCGCGTTCCAGCCGGCGGACGAGGACCTCGTCCTGCTGGCGTCGGATCTCGGCGTCCGGCGCGTGTTCGCGCTCCGGATCGGAGGGCGCCTCGGGCAGAAGATCCCGATCACCCTCGACGAGCTGAACCCGGACACGCTCGCCACCGTGCATTCGGCGTCGCTGACGGCCGGCGCCCTGGAGGAATGCGACGTGGTGACCGCGCGGCTGGTGGATGCGGTGATCGCGCATCGCTCCGCGGAGAGCACCGCGCAGATGACCACCGTCACCGCGGCCGAGTCGAAGCCCTTCGCGAAGAAGCCCGGCGAGCGGTTCTGGTTCGTCGGCCTGCCGGTGGGCCTTTACAACTCGGGCAACGCGGCCGGCTTCTCGCTCGGGTATGGCTACGAGGCGGAGAACTTCCGCATCTCGGTGACCGGGGCGGGATACTCGCGCGGCGCCGAGGGGGTCGGGTATCTCGTGATGGAAGCGGCCTTCATCCCGTTCGCGACCGAAGTCTCGCCCTACCTGGGCGGCGGCGTGGGCTACATGGGCGCCGGGAACAACGGCGGGCTCGGCGCGATCGTGGAAGCGGGGCTGGAGGCGTTCCGGCTGCACGGCGTGCGCGCCCTGGCCGGAGTGCAGGTCGCGATCCCGTTCTTCGAGACGGAACGGAGCGGGTCCCCCCCAGGACCGCAGCGGAGCGTGTACCCCGCTGCGTTCCTGAGGATGGCGTTCTGATCCTGTCTTCTCAGTGGAACGACGCTCCGAGGCTCACGGTCGCGGTCCAGAAGTCGGAGTTTCCGCCCTTGTTCACGTTGACCGAGCTGGAGCTCGTGTTGATGTCGCTGAACAAGTAGTTGTACTGGAAGCGGCCGCCGAGCTTGAACGCCCCGATGTTGCCTTCGAGGCCGCCACCGAATGGCAGCGTGTGGGTCGACTGGTTCGGGAGACCCGACGCTTCGGCTCCGCTCAACCAGGTGTAGCCGTATCCGCCGAAGACGTACGGCGTGAACCCGCCCGGCAGGATGTTGAGGCGCAGGTCGGCAAAGCCTTCGTTGGTCTTCAGGGTGCTCGCCACCCGTCCTTGGCTAATGCTCTCGTTCACGTTGTTCTGCGTGCCCAGGTAGCCCACCTCGATCCCGAGCATCGGCGTGGGCAGAAGGCCGAGCCGCGCGCCGTAGGCAGCGCCGACGTCCGCTCCGCTCAGGGTCTGGTTGTACTTCGAGGCCCCGCCGTCGAGCACGACGCTGAACTCGCTCTCGGCCATCGCAGTCGCCGGCGCCACCAGAGCCGCGGCGGTGAGAGCGACAAGAACCTTCTTCATGACGTTCCTCCTCACGGGCATGAGCCCCGTGGAAATTGCGCGCGCCGTCACGCGCGGTGGTAGACACGGTAGGGATGCAGAGGAAAAGCGGCCTGCCTGCCTTTTCGCTGCCGGGGCGACCGTGGGGCCGGTGAAGCTCGAGCTGCAGAAGGACCTCGCGCGCCACCTCCGCGCCGGTCATCCCTGGGTCTACAAGCGGGCGATCGAGCGGCCGCCGCCGGGCCTCGAGGCCGGCGCCATCGTCGACGTGACGTCGGGCGGGAAGTTCGTCGCCCGCGGCTACTACGATCCGGCCGGCGCGGTGCGCGTCCGCGTGCTCACGCGCGACCCGGCCGAGGCCATCGGCCCGCTGTTCTGGCGCCGCCGCGTCGCGCGCGCGGTGTCCCTGCGCAGGGCGTACGTGCTCTCGCAGGACACCGACTGCGCGCGGCTCGTCCACGGCGAGGGCGACGGCCTGCCGGGGGTGGTGGTCGACCTCTACGGCCGGTTCGCCGTGCTCAAGCTCTACAGCCCCGGGCTGGCTCCGCACCGGAGTGCCATCGTCGAGGCGCTCCGCGGCGAAGTCGCGCTGGACGGCATCTACGGGCGCGACGAGGAGACCGCGCGGCGCGACGAGGAGGACGAGCTGAGCGACCGCGACACCACTCCGGCCAAGGGGCAGGTCCTCTGGGGCGTGGGCCCCGGGGGAACGCAGATCGTCCGGGAGCACGGGATGCGGATCGCGGTCGACGTGTACGGAGGCCAGAAGACCGGCTACTTCCTCGACCAGCGCGAGAACCGGTTCGCGCTGCGCAAGTTCGCGCGCGGCCGCGCGCGGGCGGCCAATTGCTTCGCGTACTCGGGAGGATTCTCGGTGAGCGCGGTCCTGGGCGGTGCGCGCGAGGTGATCTCGGTCGATCGCGACGAGGCAGCCATGAAGCTGGCGCGGCGCAACTTCCAGATCAACGAGATCGATCCCGCTTCGCACGGGTTCGTCACCGGGGACGTGCTCGAATTCTTGCGCGCGCAAGAGAAGCCGTTCGACCTGATCGTCCTCGATCCTCCGGCCTTCGCCAAATCGCAGAAGGCGGTGCCCGCCGCCCTGGACGGGTATGCCTCGCTCCACCGGGCCGCGTTCGAGGTCCTCGCGCCGGGCGGCATCCTGGCCACCGCTTCCTGCTCGGCGCGCGTCTCCGCGGAGGAGTTTGCCGGCGCGATCCGGGAGGCGGCGGTGAAGACCCGCACCGATCTCCAGCTTCTCGAGGAGAGACGCCAGCCCGTCGATCATCCGGTGCTGCCGGCGTTTCCCGAGGGGAGATATCTGAAGTTCTTCGTCTACCGGAAGGCGGACTGAATGGTCCTGGCTGGCCAGTACCTCGAGCGCAGCGTGGTGGTGGGCGATCTGGACGCGCTCTATCACCGCGGCCGCCGGGACCCGCCCTGCGCGATCGCCGCTCCGCATCCGGCGCTCGGAGGCAGCATGCTGTCGCCGGTGGTGGCGGAGCTGGCCTGGGCACTGACGCGCGCGGGACATCCGACGATGCGCTTCGACTATCGCGGGGTCGGGTCCTCCCGCGGGAGCTCGCGGCATCCGGCGGGCGCGATGCGCATCGCCGGCCTGGAGAACGAGGTAGAGGATCTGCTGACCATCTGCGATCACCTGATCGCGACGGCTGGAATGACGCCGGCTTGCGCCGTCGGCTACAGCTTCGGCGCCGCCGTCGCGCTGGAGGCCGCGCGGGATCCCAGGGTGGGGAGGCTGGCGCTGATCGCGCCCCCCACGGCGATGTACGACTTCGGCGCGCTCGCCGGCCTGGGCAAGCCCGCGCTGGTCGTGTGCGCACACCTCGATGCCTTCTGCGACCGGAGCAAGCTGCAGCTTCCCGGCGGCGGAGCGCTGGAGGTGATCCCGCACGCGGATCACTTCTTCGGCCGCGGCCTGACCGAGCTGGGCAAGACCGTCGCGGCCTGGCTGCGCGGCGATCGGCCGGAGACGATCGCGCCGGAGGACCACCCCGGCGGAAAACCCGTGGAACTGGAGCTGGATCCCGGCGAGGGCCCGCCCCTCGAGCTCGACGAAGATCCAGGGTAACCGCTCGCGCGTTCAGTGAAATACGGGCCGGTTCGTCGCGTTTGCCCTGGGTGGAGGCTATGCTTCGGATGATGCCGCCGGACGTCGTCGTCGCACCTCGCGCCAGCCTGCGCGAGCGGGTCGTCGTCGGGCTCGTGGCCGCCGGGGCCCTTCTCCTCCTGGGCGCCGCTGGCTGCTCGCGCACGCCGGCCCCGGTGATGGAGCTGGGGGAGGACGACGTCCCCGGGCTGATCGAAGTCGAGCTGCGCGCTCCGGCGCAGGTGCCCGGCACGGTGGTCGATCAGGAGGAGCAGGAAGACGACCTCTACGGGGACGCCTTCTCCTCCGAATTCAGCGTCGAGATCCGAGTCGAGCCGGGGACGGAGGCCGCCGTGCTGGCGCAGCTTCGCGCGCGGCCCGACGTGATCTGGGCGGAGCCGGTGGTGCGCTACCAGGGGCTGTGGATCCCGGACGATCCCGACTTCTCCAAGCAGTGGCACCTCAAGGCGGCGGGGGCGGAGCGCGCCTGGGACACCACGCGCGGCGAGGGCGTGACGGTGGCGGTGATCGACACCGGGATCTACCCGGTGGACGATCTCGATCCGGCACGGCTGGTCAAAGGCTGGAACTTCGTCGGCCACAACGACGACGCGCGCGACGACCACGCGCACGGCACGCACGTCGCCGGCACGATCGCGCAGAGCACCGGGAACGGAAAGGGCGTGGCTGGCATGGCGCCGCGGGCGCGGCTGATGCCGATCAAGGTCCTCTCGCAGTTCGGCAGCGGCACGTCGCACGACATCGCCGAAGGGATCCGCTGGTCGGTCGATCACGGCGCGCGCGTTCTCAACCTCTCGCTGGGCGGTGGAGGGCGATCGCTCGCGATGGAGTCCGCGGTGGAATACGCCCACCGGCGCGGGGCCGTCGTGGTCTGCGCCGCGGGCAACACCGGATCGAGAGGGGTCTCTTATCCAGCCGCCTATCGCGGCGCGTTCGCCGTCAGCGCGGTCGGACCGCAGGGCAAGCTCGCGCCGTACAGCTCGTTCGGTCCGCAGATCGCCATCGCCGCGCCCGGCGGAGACAAGTCCCAGGGCGAGGAGGCCGGCGTGCTCCAGCAGACGCTGGCGGAAGGCAGCACCAGCGAGGCCGCGTTCCGCTGGTTCCAGGGAACCAGCATGGCCACCCCCCATGTGGCCGGCGCCGCGGCGCTGGTGATGTCGCTGGGCGTGACCTCGCCGGGCGCCGTCGAGGATCTCCTGCGCAGCACGGCCAAGGCGGCGCCCTCGAACGATCCCGAGCGCTATGGCGCCGGCCTGCTCGACGCGGCGGCCGCGGTACGGCGCGCCACCTTCGGGTGGGGTCTGTGGCGGCTCGCGTTCGCGATCCTGGGCGCCTGGGTCGCGCTGCGGCACGCGCGCGGGATCGGCCAGCTTCGCGCCGCCGAGAAGCCCGGCGCGCTCTTCTGGGCGGGGCTCGGCGTCGGCGCGGGCGCGCTCGCGCTCCTGGCGCCGATCGCCGGCGAGCGGATTTCCGCGCTTTCGTTCCTCGCGCTTCCGCCCGCGGCCTGGCCCCAGCGATTCCTCGTGCCCGTCGCGGGCTACATCGGTTGGAGCGCGCTGGTTCCGTTCGCGCTGGCCTTGCCCGCGCGGCTGGCTTCACGCCCGCTGCTCACGGCGTTCGGCGGATTGATCGCGGGACTGGCGTTCGGGTGGGCGGGCACGCTGCTGCACGCGGCGATCTGGCGCACGGTCGCGCTGCCGTTTATGCCCGGGCTGCTGATGCCGTTCTGGCTGCTGGCCAGCGCGTTCGTGGCCTGGGCGGCGGGACGCGGCCTTCTGGCGCGGGAGCCGCTGCGATGAAGGTCACCGGGACCGTCGAGTTCGTCGATCTGGAAGGCGGGCTCTATCGCCTGACGGCGGACGACGGCAAGCGCTACACGCTTCTCGGATCTCGCGGGGAGCTGAAGGCCGCGACCGGCAAGCGCGTCGAGGTCGAAGGCGCGCTGGATGAAGGCTTCGGGATCGGCATGTCCGGCGCGCAGCTCCGCGTGGCGCGGGTCAAAAAGATCTAGAACCCGGCAGCGCGAAACATCTCCCGCAGGATCGGGAACCCCCAGACGCATCCCGCGAGCCACGGGACTGCGAGCGCGACGGCGGCGAACTTGCCCGGCCCCCCCGGGACCTCCTCGGCCGGCGGGGCTTGGTCCTCGCGCAGGGCGCGCGGGAGGAGCACAATCCCGGCGATGAGCAGGATCGCGCCGAGAACCAGGACCCAGGCCTGCGGCTGGTGATTGGGATCCTGGAGCCCGAGCATGAAGGCAGCACCCGCGACCCCGTTGTTCATGGCATGCCCGATCACCGCCGCCCAGAGCGAGCCGCTCCAGAGTCGCAGGGCACCGAGCAGGATGCCGATCTCCATCAGTCCTAAAAAACCGACCTTGTCCAGGTGGATCGCGGAAAACAGGGCCGCAGTCGCGATCACGGACGCGATCGTCCCCAAGCCGCGGCGGAGCGAGGGGAGCAAGAGTCCCCGGAAGAAAAGCTCCTCTCCGAGGGGGGCGGCGATCGTCACCGTGATCAGCATCGGGATCGCGTTTGCCCGGAACAAGGCGTCGAGCATCCGTTGCCTCAGGTCGAATTCCGCGACCGCCTGCGGCGGAAGGACGCTGCGCGCCGCCCAGGTGAGAAACTCGACGACCGGTTGGTTGGCGATCGCCAATCCGGCCGCGGCCGCAGCCCGCTTCCAGGAGAGCCGGCGAAACCCCAGGTAGGGCCCGAAGCGGAGTCCCGCGAGGCTGAGCACGAAGAAGGCCGGCAGCGCGATCGCGAGGATCTCCGTGACCCAGAGCCCGACGACAACGCCCTGTCCTTGCGCCGGAAAGCCGATCACAGCCATTCCGATGGCGAGTGCGAGGAACGCGGCCAGGCCCGTCCACAGCCCCAGCTTGCCCGACGTCGGCATGAGCCGCGCCCAATACCACGTCCCGCGAGATGCGACGAGGCCGGCCGGCGATTACCCTGCGGTGGAATGCCTGACGACGATCACGTGCCGGCGGGCCGCCTCAAGCGGCTGAGCCGGCTGGCCTATCTCACGGCCCGGACCACCGGCGACCTGCTCGCGGCGCAAGCGCGGCGCAGGTTGGGCGGCGATTCCGCTCGGAACGACGATCTGAAGAAGGCGGGCGAGCGCATCCTCGCCACGCTGGGAGAGCTCAAGGGCGCAGCGCTCAAGCTTGGGCAGGCCTTGGCGATGGACCCGGACGCGCTCCCCGAGGAGGCGCGGACCGTCGTCGCGCGGCTGCTCTCGCAAGCGCCGCAGCGGATGGATCTCGCGCAGGTGACCGAGGTCGTCCGCGCCGAGTTGGGGCGCGGCCCGGACGAGCTGTTCGCGGAGTTCGACCCCGAGCCGCTCGCGGCCGCGTCGCTCGGGCAGGTCCACGCGGCGAGGCTCGAGGACGGGCGCGAGGTGGTGGTGAAGGTGCAGTACCCGGGCGTGGAGAAGGCGCTGGAGAACGACCTCGCCAACGCGGCGGTGCTGGTCCGCGGAATCGCGCTCACGGGAAAGGCGCTGGACGGCCGGGACTACTACGACGAGCTGCGCGCCTCGCTCTTGCGCGAGCTGGACTACCAGCAGGAGGCCGCGCAGGCCGACGCGTATCGCGAGGCGGCCCGGCGGTATCCGGAGCTGGTGGTGCCGGAGGTGGTGCGCGACCGGAGCAGCCGCCGGGTGCTCACCCTGGCGAGACTGCACGGAACGCTCCTGGTCGACTTCATGGAATCGAAGGCCTCCGCTCCGGAGCGGTTCCGGGTGGGGCGGCTGATGGTCTTCGCCATCTGGGGACCGTTCTATGCCGCGCGGCTGATGCACGCCGATCCGCATCCCGGGAACTTCCTGGTGCTGCCGGATGGCCGTCTCGGCGTGCTCGACTTCGGCGCCACCAAGGTGCTGTCCGAGCGGTTCGCGTCGGTGTACCGCGCCTTTCTCGACGAGAACGCCGCAGGCCGCGGGCATCCCGACGTCGGGCCGATGCTGAAGAAGGCCGGCTTCCGCTTCCTGGGCGACGACGAGGAGGACGCGTTCGAGTTCTGCCAGAAGCTGGCGGACATCGTGCAGCGGCCCGCGCTGAGCGAGACCTACGACTTCTCCTCCGAGGCGCTGTTCTGGGAGGCGAAGCGGGCGTTCCGCAGCGATCCCGCCCTGGGGCTGACCATCAAACCCCCGACCGAGGCGCTGCTCTTCTATCGGGCAGCGGCGGGACTGGCGCAGGACCTGCGGCTCCTGAAAGCGCGCGGGCCCTTCCGGGCGGTGCTGAAGGAGATTCAGGAGCGCGGGAGCGCGTGGTAAGGCACCGCCCATGAGGCGTCCGCAATGGTTCGTCGACAAGCCCGATCAGCTCGCCGAGTGCGCGCAGGACGTGGCGCGCAGCGCGCGGGTGGGCCTCGACACCGAGAGCAACGGCTTCCACGCCTACTACGAGAAGGTCTGCCTGCTGCAGATCGCCACGCCCGGCGCGGACTGGGCGGTAGACACGCTGGCGCTGCGGCTCGATCCGCTGATTCCGCTGTTGGCCGATCCATTGCGCGAGTGCATCCTGCACGCCGCCGAGTACGACGTGCTCTGCATGAAGCGCGACTACGGCCTCACGTTCGGGCGCATCTTCGACACGCACGCGGCCGCGAAGACGCTGGGGATCGAGAAGGTCGGCCTGCACGGGCTGCTCGCCGACCAACTCGAAGTCCGGCTCGACGTGGACGAGCAGCGCAGCGATTGGGGAGCGCGGCCGCTCTCGGCCAAGCAGATGGAGTACGCGTTCGCGGACGTCCGCTTCCTGCTCCCTCTGCGCGAGAAGCTGGGCGAGCAGCTGGCCGCGCGCGGGCTGACCGCCGAGGCGGAGGCGGAGTTCGTGCGCCTGATCGCGAAGGAGCCGAGGCCCCGCGAGTTCGATCCGGAAGGCTGGCAGAAGATGAAGGCGGCGCGCACGCTGGACGGGCACGGCCGGGCCGTGCTGCGCGAGCTCTACCTGATGCGCGACCGGCGCGCGCGAGAGCTGGATCGGCCGGCGTTCAAGGTGCTCTCGGATCTGTTCCTCGCCGAGGCGGCGCGGCGGCTGCCGAAGAACGAGGCGGAGCTGGGGCGCGTTCCGGGGACGTCGGCGGCTGCGTTGAGGCGGATCGGTCCGCAAGTGCTCGAGGCGGTGAGGCAGGGGGTGACGGCGGAACCCTTGGGACGGCCGCGGCCGGGGGGCAACGGCCGATGGCGGCGCGGCGGCCCCGGCCCGCCGGCGCCGGAGATCGAGGAGAGATACGAGCGGCTGCGGGCTTGGCGCAAAGGGCGCGCGGAGGCGAGGAAGGTCGAAGTGCAGGTGATCGCGCCGAATGCCGTGCTGTGGGCGATTGCGAGGGCCAACCCGGGGAATCTGGAGGGCCTGTCGGCCGTGGAGGGGATGGATCCGTTCCGGGTCGAGCAGTATGGGGCGGCGATCCTGGACGTGCTGGGGGCGGAGCCGCAGCAGCAGAAGCTGCTCTAAGGAGCTGTCCCCATGATGCTCGAGCGTAGGCGCAGTGTCGCCTTCGGCGACAGCGCCTAGAAATTAGCGCCGGACTTCGGCGAAGGAACCGTCTCCGACAGCCGAGGCGCGGAGCCGCCCGCCAGGATGCGATACGCGCTCCAGGCGCCGACCACGACCTTCACGTAACGGCGCGTCTCGCGGTACGGGATGTTCTCCACCCATTCGTCGAGCGGCTGACCGGCGCCGCGCAGCGCCCAGGGCGCAGCGGCGCGGGGACCTGCGTTGTAGGCCGCCAGCGCGATGGCTGGATCGCCGAAGCGGCCCACGACTTCGGAGAGGTACCAGGTGCCCAGATCGATGGCGGTCGCCGGATCCACCAGCTGCTCGTCGCGCAGCGCCGGACGGCCGAGGACCACCGCGGCGCGGCGCGCGGTGGCGGGCAAAAGCTGCAGGAGGCCCACCGCGCCGGCGGCGCTGCGCGTGTCGGCCTTGAAGAGGCTCTCGCGGCGCATCACCGCCAGCACCAGGTAGGGATCGAGGCCGGTCCGCTCCGCCGCCTTGCCCACCTGAGCCGGAAAAGCAGCTGGATAGGCGGCGTCGAGCACGGGGCGGGGAGCCCTGGGCCCGCGGTCACCGATCAACGCGATCGCGAGCAGCACCGCCCGGTCCGGCCGGCCGGCGCGCTCGTAAATGGGCAGGGCCACCGCTCCGGCGTCCCCGGGGTGGCGCTGCACGAACCAGTCGGCCTCCGCGGCAGCGTCCGAGAGAAAACCCAGCGAGGCGAGGTCCGCCGCCAGCGCGAGCTGCGGGGGCAGCGTCCCGGGCTGCAGATCGCGGGCCGGCGGGAAGGGCGCAGGCTGTTCGCTGGCTTCGCCCAGCCGCTCGCGGGAGAGCAACCCGTACCATCCGAGCGGATCCAGCTCGGCCACGCGCCGGTAGAGCGGACCCGCGACGCCAGGCTCGCCTGCGCGCGCCTGCCAGTAGGTGCCCTGCGCGCGCTCCTCGTCGGTAGACGCGCTCACCGCGAACTCGGTGAAGCGCTCGACCGTGTCGGAGAGGTGGTCCTGGTACGACATCCAGGCCAGCGTCCAGCGCGCCAGCGAGGCGCCCGGCCCGCTCCGGCGCGCCGCCAGCCGCGCCAGACGGGTCCGCGCTTCCCGCCGCTTCCCGGCGTCGCTGAGGAGCCGCGCCGTGAACAGCACGCTCTCGTCTGCCTCGTTCGAGGACGCGTACTTGCGCGCGACCTGGTCGGCCAGCCGGACGGCTTCGCGCTCGCGTCCCTTGCGCGCCCGATCGCGCGCGAGCAGCATCCCCGCGGGAGGCGCGACCCGCGAGCTCCCATGCTTCCACGCCTGCTCCAGCGACGGCCCCGCCTCGCTGCGCTTGCCGTCCGCCGCCAGGGCGCGTGCATGCAACAAGAGCGCCTCTGCCCGGTCCTCGCGCGAGAGCATCCCCGCCGCGACCTGCGCCTGGGCTACTGCCGCGGCCGGCTTTCCCGCGGCGAGCAGCCGGGAAGCGCGCAGCAGCAGCTCGCGTCCCGTGGGGTCCGGCAAGGCAACACCGATCTCGCGCTGCATGGAGCGGGCCGTCTCCGCCGCGGGATGCTCGGGATGGCGCAGCCAGAAGGCGCGCAGGGCTTCCGCGGCGTCTCGCTCCCGCCCGGGCTCGCCGGTCAGCGCCTGGGCTCCGACCCAGGCCATCGCGGCCTGGACGTCGGGGGACTGCCCGGGGAGGGCGGCAGCCCGATCGGCGGCCTCGCGCGCGGCTGGGAAATCCTCCAGGGCGAGAAGTGCGTCGGCGAGCAGCGCGGATGCCCGCAGCGACACCGGTCCTTCGGACGCCGCCGCGCTCCGGAGCGGCTTCAGCGCATCGGAGGCGGATCCGGACAATAGGAGAGCCTGACCCTGCAGGAGTTGCGCGTTCGGCGCCAGGGGGCCCGGATCACCGGCGCTCTCGATCGCCGCGGCGGCTTCCCGCAACCTTCCCTGGGCGAAGAGGGCGCGTGCAAGGACGAGGCGGCACCGGGTCTCGGCGCAGGATCGGGCGGCGGCCTCCGCGTCGGCCGATCGGCCGGCGGCCAGCCAGGCGCCAGCCTGCGCTGCCGGGTCCGTCTCCACTGCTTCCGCCGGATGACCGATCGTCGCGAGGATTGCCGCCGCGGCCGCGGCCTGCCGTGAATTCATGGGTGGTTCTGGCCCCTTGCGCGGCTCGAGCCCTCTGCGCAGATTCCCGCATTTCCTGTGGCGTCGGGTGGCGGAGGTTGACGCGTTCTGTTATATGCCCGCGCCTCGCTAGGAGGTCCGACCGAATGCCGCTTTTGGCCAAGCCATTCCCGACCGAGATGACGACGCCCATCAACCTCGAGGGCAACAAGAAGATGTCGGTCGAGGCCCATCGCAACCTCTTCTGCACCGCCTACGACGAGTGCTTGAACGAGGCCGTCAAG
>DASQAS010000014.1:0-3959 GCA_035635635.1 Myxococcales bacterium
CGCGCACGACTTCGACGCAGACGCGCTGGTGACCGAGGGCGAGATGTGGCTGACCTGCGGCGGCGAGACGCGACACCTCCGCCCGGGCGACACGTTCTACATCCGCAGCGGCACGCCCCACTCCGAGGAGTACGGGCCGCAGGGCGCGACCTACTGGGTCGCCCGCCGCAACGCGCGCTGATCCGGCCGCGCCGCGAGACTGGCGCCGGTGCTGAGACCCGATCAGTGCGCCCGCGGCCTCGACCTTCCCACCAGGTCGCGCGCGACCCCGACGAACGCCCGGAGCGCCGGCGAGACCTGGGCCCGGCTCGGGAAGTACAGGAACAACCCCGGCACCAGAGGTGCGTATGCTTCCAGCACCAGCCGCAGCCTCCCGCTCCGCAAGGAATCCGCGATCGTGGGCTCGAACGCGTAGATCAGGCCGACTCCCGCCTCGGCCAGCATCTGCCTGAGCCCGGCGTCGTTGGTGACCACCGGTCCCTGGACCGGGACGCGCCACTCCTTCTTCCCGCGCTCGAGCTCCCAGGCGTAGCGTCCGCCGGTCGAGCTCGATCGGATGCAGATGCAGTCGTGCTGGAGCAGGTCTGCCGGCTTCTGCGGCGTGCCCCGGCGGGCGAGATACGACGGGGCGGCTGCCACGACGAAGCGGGCGGGATCGGAAAGCCGGATCTGCACCATGTCCCGCTCGATCGATTCGGTGAGACGGATGCCGGCGTCGAGTCCCTCGGCGACGATGTCGATCAGCCGCTCTTCGACGCGGACCTCGATCTCCACCTTCGGGTAGCTTTCGACGAAGCGCGGGAGCACGTGCGCGAGCACCAGCGGCACCGACACCGTGGGCACCGACAGCCGGACCCGCCCCGTGACCTCGCCGGGCCGGACCGAGACCGTCTTCAGCGACTCGAGCGCCTGCTCCACCGCGGGCCCGGCGTGCTCGAGGAGAGTCCGCCCGGCGTCGGTCAGCGCCACGCTTCGCGAGGTCCGCGTCAAGAGCGACACCCCGAGCCGCGCTTCCAACTGACGGACCGACTGGCTCAGCGCCGAGGGCGAGACGCCGAGCTCGCGCGCGGCGGCCGCGAAGCTCCGGCGCCGCGCGACCTCGAGCCAGGCGCTCAGCGCATTCAGCGGGGTAAAGGCCACCGTGAAGGTTTCCTACACGATGGCGCGGCGGCCTGCCAGCGGATCAGAACTCCTGCACGGTCGGCCGCAGGACGATCTCGTTGACGTCCACTTCCGGGGGTTGCTCGATCGCGTAAGCGATGGCGCGGGCGACGGAATCCGCGGGGATGGCCTGCCTCCGGTACAGCTCCTTCACGGCGGCGGCGGTCTCCGGGTCCGAGCTCCCCCGGGGGAGCTCGGACTCGACCACGCCCGGCGAGATGACGGTGGTGCGGATCCCTTCGCCCACCTCCTGCCGCAGGCCCTCGGAGATGGCGCGCACGGCGTGCTTCGTCGCCGCATACACCGCGTTGCCCGATCTCACCTTGAGCCCGGCGACGGAGGCGATGTTGACGAAGTGCCCGCTCTTCTGCCGCTCGAACACCGGGAGCACGGCGGCGATGCCATGGAGCACGCCCTTGACGTTGATGTCGATCATCCGGTCCCACTCGTCGACCAGCGTCTTCGCCAGCGGCGCCAGGGACATGATGCCGGCGTTGTTGACCAGCACGTCGATGCGGCCGAACTTCTCGAGCGCGGCCTGGATGAACCGCTCGACCTCGCCGCGCTTGGTCACGTCCACGGTCCGGAACCCCGCCTGACCACCGGCGCGCTGGATGTCCGCGGCCACGGCCTCGAGCCGGTCGGTCCGGCGCGCGCCCAGGAACACGCTGGCGCCCCTCGCGGCCAGGAGCCGGGCCGTTGCCTCGCCCAGCCCGCTGCTCGCGCCGGTGATCACAGCCACCTTCCCCTGGATGTCAGGCATGCCTTCCCTCATTCCTGCTCACGGAAGCGCTCGAAGCGGTACGCCAGCGCCGGACCGCCTTTTCCCTCGTAGGCGAGCTGCGCGACCAGGAGGGCGAACGGCTCGGTGTAGCGGGCGATCCGCAGCGGTCCCGCATCCGCGGGCTCGAAGCCCAGGTCGCGGATCAGCGCGGTGGCCACCTTCCTCGCGCGCGCGTCGTCGCCGCAATGGACGAGGCTCGGACGGGTCGCATTGCCCTTCGATTCGAAGACGGCGAAGAGCACTTCGCTCGGCACCGTGTTGAAGGCGGAAACGACGCGCGCTCCGCGAACTTTCTTCGCCAGCTCCTCCGCGCCCGACGAGGTGTGCGCGACGACGAGTGCCGTGTCGTCGGCGTTCATCGGCAGCGAGCAGCTCACCAGGACCTTGTCAGACAGGTCGCCGGCCTGGCTCAACACGTCGTCGATGCGCGACCAGTGCACGGCGACCAGGACGGCATCCGCGTTGCGCGCGGCCTCGGCCGGTGTCCCCGCGCGCGCCTTCGCTCCGGCTTCCCGCGCGAGCTGCTCCAGCTTCTTCTCGCTGCGCGAGTAGCTGAAGACGACCTGGTGCCCGGCCCGCGCGAACAGCGTTCCGAGCTTTCCGCCCATCAGTCCCGACCCCAGGATGCCCACGCGCATGCGGACCTCCTCAGCGCCGCAAGCTGGCGACGTCGATCACGAATCGGTAGCGGACGTCGCTGTTCAGCACCCGCCCGTACGATTCGTTGATCTTCTGGATGGGGATGAGCTCGATGTCCGAGACGATGCCGTGCTTCCCGCAATGGTCCAGCATCTGCTGCGTCTCGGCGATGCCGCCGATCATCGAGCCGGCCAGCCGCCGGTTGCCGCCAATCAGCGAGAAGGCGTGCACGGGAGCCGGCTCGGTCGGGATGCCGACCAGCACCATCGTGCCCTGCACGGCCAGCATCTTCAGATACTTGTTGTAGTCGTGGGGCGCGGAGATGGTGTCGATGATCAGGTCGAATCGGCCCCTGAGCTTCTCGAAGGTGCCTTCGTCGCGCGTGCTCTCGAAGCCCGACGCGCCCAGCTTGCGCGCGTCGGCCTCCTTCGACCGGGAGGTGCTGAGCACCGTCACTTCCGCGCCCATCGAGGCGGCGAGCTTCACCGCCATGTGGCCGAGCCCGCCGAGGCCGACGACGCCCACCTGGTCGCCCTTCTTGCAGTTGAACTGCTGCAGCGGCGACCAGGTGGTGATGCCGGCGCAGAGCAGGGGCGCGGCACCGGCCGGATCGAGGCCGGCGGGGATGTGGAGGGCATAGCGCTCGTCCACCACCAGCTGGGTCGAGTACCCGCCGTAGGTGCGCGTCTTCCGGTCCATCTCGGTGCCGTTGTAGGTGAGGGCGGGCCCCTTCTCGCAGAACTGCTCGAGCCCGCGGGAGCAGGGTCCGCACTTCCCGCACGAGTCGACGAAGCAGCCCACGCCCGCCAGATCGCCCACCTTGAACGTCGTGACCCCGCCGCCGGTTCGGGTGACCTTCCCGACGATCTCGTGGCCGGGAACCATCGGGAACAGCCCGCCCGACCACTCGTCGCGCGCCTGGTGGATGTCGGAGTGGCACACGCCACAGAACAGGATGTCGAGCACGATGTCGCGCGCGCCGGGTTCCCGGCGCTCGATGGTCATCGGGGCGAGCGGCTTGCTTGCTGCGGGGGCGCCCCAAGCCTGGATCTTCTGCATCTCATCTCTCCTCGGTCCGTGAGGTTCAGCGACCGGGTCGGAGGATAGGCGGGGGCACGCCCGCGCGAAAGCCGCGCAAACCGCATGGGCCGTTCAGGAAACCTTCACGATGTAGCCGGACTTGCGTCTCGGGCATCGAAATCGATCGGCAGCTGTCGATCCACGCGAGGCCCGTTCGTCGAACCATCGGACCCCCTCAAGGAGAAGCCATGAGATACCTGACGTTCATCCGGCATTCCGAGTCCTATCGCCAGTCCGGGCCGCCGGCCGCGCTGATGGAGGCGATGGGCAAGTTCGTGGAGAAGTCGATGAAGGA
>DASQAS010000015.1:0-31812 GCA_035635635.1 Myxococcales bacterium
GCGGCGGCCCGGTCGTCGGAAGACCGAGGTGCTCCAAGATCCGACGTGCCACGCTCGAGCTGGCGATGTACGCGATGAGCTTCATCCGGCCGCTGCACACCGGGCAGGAAAGCACATCGACGGCGAAGACCTTCTTGAGCAGCTCAGCCCAAGGGATGCGGTATGCACGCCCGGGAGAGATGGTGCTCTGAGCGCCGACTGACGTACCCAAGACGCCGCTCGATGCGACTGGAGCTGACAGCACCGGCAGGACTGTGCTGGAGACCGGAGCCCGGCCGCCGGTCGGTGGCAGTTCAGCAGAGGGAACCTCGCCGGCGACAATGCGACAGAAGAGGCAATCGCTCATGTCTTCTCCTCCGGTGGGCGCAGTCTATTGTCAATTCGGGAACCGCGAGAGCAGGGGTCCGCTGGCCGGACGCGGCGTGCGCGCGGCATTCAGGACCACGGCGAGAAAGGAGTAGTGAACGCGCTCACGCGGCCGCTGCGGACCGAGGCGGCGCGGGTCTCGACTGCGGACGCGAATCGCTGAGCCCGGTCGTCAATCAGAGCGTTTAATGAAGATGTGCGATGCTCCCGGGGCATTCCATGCCCGCGGGTTCCTCGCGGCGCGCTGGAGTCTCTCATCGGAGGGGCACATGGATGCGATCTCGAAGGGGGCGCAGCTCATCGGGCGCGTCGCGCACGGATTGATCTTCCTCGTCAGCGGATTCGGCAAACTTACGGCGTGGAGTGGAACCGCCGCGTACGCTGCCAGCAAGGGCGTCGGGACGGCTCTGCTCGCGATCGCCGCCGCGCTGGAGCCGCTCGGAGCCATCTCCATCGTGCTGGGGTTCAAGGCTCGCTGGGGTGCGCTCGCGCTCCTTATCTTCCTGGTGCCGGTGACGCTGGTGTTCCATAACTTCTGGGCTGTGCCTGCTCAGCAACAGCAGCTGGAGATGGTCAACTTCCTCAAGAACCTCGGCATCGCCGGGGGACTCCTGATCGTTCTGGGCAGAGGAGCCGGCGCCTTCAGCATCGACGCCAGGCGATCACCCGCCGAGGCGTTTGACGTCGCCGGGCAGGGATCGCGAGCGGTCTAGCGGGGAGAACGAAGCTTCGGCCGTGCCCACGCATGGGCTGTCACATTCCTTCCTCCCGCTCCGTCATCGCAGTGGCCGACCAAACTCTGCGAAACGGAGAAACCATGGAGGCACGGATGAGGAACCCGGCGGTGGTGCTGGCGGAAACCATGCAGGCGATCAACGGCCTCTACAAGGCGGTGCGCACCGGCGGTCTGCCGAAGCAGACGCTCGAGCTCGTCCATTTGAGAGTGAGCCAGATCAACGGGTGCAGTCCCTGCGTGGATGCGGGCGCGCGCAGCGCGAAGAAGGCGGGCGTGAAGGAGGAGCAGCTGTTCGCCCTCGCTGCCTGGCGGGAGACGCCCTACTTCAGCGACGCCGAGCGCGCCGCCCTTGCGCTCGCTGAAGCCCCCACCAGGCTCAACGACAGGGCCGACCCGGTTCCCGACTCGATCTGGGACGCCGCCGCGAAGCACTACGACGAGCGGCAGCTCGCGGCGCTGGTGCTGTGGATCGCCACCGCCAACTTGTTCAACCGCGTCAACGCGACCACCAGGCAGCCGGCCCCCAGAGCTGGGGCTGAGCTCGTCCCGGCCGACGAAGCTAGCCTTCGTCGTCGAGATCGCCAGCCCGGCCGTGGCTTCGCGACGAACCTGAACCGGGTGCCCGCCTCCGGCGAGAAGCCTTCGGGCTGCGCTCCGAGGCCCTGCGCAGTCCACCGCGGAATTCGCGCTCATGGCGCTCCTTGGTCGTAAACGTATTCGCGCGAGTGAGCCGTCAAGTCGGTCATTCCACGCAGTCCCGAACAGCGGAACGAAGCCAGAGCAAGATAGTCGTCACGGCAAGACCCTCGTCGGAGACGCGCTGCACCCGGTTCGGGTGTTCTGCCTAGGCACCGGGTCGTCGAACAGACGAACGATTGGGACTGGAAGAACAATGAGAATGAGTGCGAAGAGCGCGTCAGCTTCGTTCGCGGTCTTGCTTGCGCTGTTGCTTCCAGCGCCATGTAGGGCAGGCTGGAGCGCGATCAACTTCATCGTGGCCGCACACGCGGACGATTGGCAGCTCTTTTTCAATCCGGTTCCGTGGAAGAGCGTGCGGACGCCCGGCATCAAGTCGGTCTTCGTTTACACGACTGCAGGCGACGCCGGTCTAGGAATCGGTCCCGCAGACAATCCTTATTTCGCAGCCCGCGAGGAAGGCGCGAGGAGGGCAGTCCGGTTCATGGCGAACCTGGATTCCCTGCCCGCCCAGGGAGCCTTCGGCGTGGTCCAGATCAACGGGCACACGATTGCCACGTACACCTACAAGAACACGATCTCATACTTCCTCAGGCTGCCGGACGGGAACCCGCGGGGCACAGGTTATCCTTCTACTGGCTCGGTATCGTTGGAGAAGCTACGGCTGGGCCTCATACCGACGCTGTCGGCGGTGGACGGATCGGCGACATACATCGGGTGGAACGATCTCGTCGATACTCTGGAGATGCTCGTTCGCAGCGAGCTGCTGGGAAGCGGCGCGACGACCTCCGGCCTCTTCTTCCAGGAGAGCGTGCCCAACCACAACCGTGGCGACCACGCGGATCACCTGAGCTCCGGCCGGGCAATGGACATCGTGGCCGCGAAGATGCCTTGCCTGAGCGCGACGCGCTTCGTGGACTATCCATCGGCGCAGCTCGCCGTGAACCTCTCGGCGGAGGAATCGGTCAACAAGGGCGCCGTGTTCGCCGTGACCGTCGGCGGAGTCACCGACATGGGGCACCCCACGCGCTGGGTCAGGGGTTACATGGCGTGGCTGCACCGGACCTATTCGCGCGCGACTCCAGGGAATGGCTCGCGATGCTTCAATTCGAGCGCGCCCTGCGGACCTTCGACGTGCGGCGGGTGCTGCGACGTCGACGGCATCTGCCAGGACGGGACCGCAGCTACCGGATGCGGGTTCGGAGGTCACGCCTGTGCCACCTGCTCGTCCGGCGAAAGACCCGTCTGCGTGAACCAGGCATGCTCGTCGTGCGAGGCGGGACACCGCCTGTGCTGCGATGATTCCTGCCGCCCGCATTGCTTGGGGATCAAATGCCCCAAGTGGCCTGCCCTGCCGCAGTAGGCCTGGCGCGGATGATTGGTCGGGGAGACAGGATTTGAACCTGAGCAACGGCACGCAGACGGCGGTGCTCCCGATCGCGGCGGCAAGCAACGACTCTGGAGCGCTCGCCGTGGCTTTCACGGCCGGGGTGCCGCTGCGGCCGTCGCTGCTCCCGCCCGCGGGGTGCTCGACGAAGGCGTCGCAGCTCAACCTGGTCGTCCAGTACAGGGCGCGCTAAGCGCGAGCGGGCGACTGGAGCGAGGAACAGCGCGCGGGGCGGACGCGCTGCTTCCTCGCGCGCTCGCCGATTTCTCCCGGCAGTGCCCGGGAGTCACCATGCACGTGCAGGTCGTCCCATCTGGGTAGCGCGGCTGTGGCGCTACAGTCCCCTGAGCTGTGGAACTGGTGATCGAGGCTCCTCTCCCCCGGGGAGCCTTGGCACGTTCGCTGCTCGGGAAGGGGTCGAGCCGGACGACCAGGTGACGCCGCCGATCGAGTGACTCCTCGCATCGTGTCTTCCTGCGGGACGCGCCGAGCGGTTTCGTGCTCCGGGGGGAACACAATGCGTTCATTGCCTTGTCGCAGAAGGAATCTGTGCGTCCGGCTGGCCTTCGCCACGGCGGCGATGCTGGCCAGCGCTGTCATCGACCCGGGGGCTGCCTGGGCCTCGTGTCCATTCGATCCGCCCACGAATGACGTGCCGAGAGACGTCGAAGCCGGTGTGCCGCTCCTCTACGTCAGCAAACTGAACGTCTTCAACGTTTACTGGGCGCACGATTGGGACGGCAACTCTGCAAACTTCAGGCGGGCCGACATCGAGGCCGCGATGCAGGCGGTGATCGGATCGCCCTATTTCGATCAGCTCTGCCAGTACGGCGTGCCCGGCTTCCAATGGGAGGGGACGGCCGACACCAGCGGACTCTTGAACGCGTGCCCCCACGACCCGGGCCCGGTCACCTCGACGTTCAACATCCTGGGCTTCATGGGCTGTTCGGAGTACGCGCCCTTCACGGGCGTCCCGAACGCGGTAGGCCTGCCGAATCCGGTGACTTGCCCGCTTTGCGGTCTCGCGCCAGTCGACTGCTTCGACCCGATCGCCGCGACCGTGCTCCTCGGCGGCGATCCGGTGGCGGGCGCGGCGGCTGCGGCGGCGTGCGTCGCCACCCCCAACCCCACCGGCACGCGGATCTACGTCCTGTTCCTTCCCAAGGGGACGGTCATCGACGACTTCGGACGGCGCTCGTGCAGCTCCTACAGCGCTTATCACTTTCAGATCCCTTCACGCGGTCTCTTCAACCCGACACCACCGTTCGTCGTGCCCGGGACCCAGGGGCGTCCGGTGAACATCGCCATCATCCCCACCGACTGCTTCTCCTCGGTAGGCCAGATGATGGGGGCGGTCACGCACGAGCTGGTCGAGGCGGCCACCGATCCGCTTCCGCTCGCCCACTGGCTCGATGAATCGACCGAGCCGCGCCCTGGCAGCATCCGCCTGGATCCCTCGAATATCGAGACCCTGCTGAGGACGGGAGAGATCGCCGACATCTGCGGAACGAGCCAGACCTTGGTCGAGGCCGACGGCACGCCAATCCAGGTTGCCGACTACTGGTCCAACCACGACAACCGCTGCGTCTCCATCGACGTCACGCCGCCCACGACCGTCGCGTCGGTGGCACCCCCCGCGAGCGGCGGATGGCACCGCAGTAACGTGACGGTCACGTTGACGGCGCAGGACGAAGCGGGCGGATCGGGCGTCAAGCAGATCGTCTTCGACGCGACCGGAGCTGGAGCGCTGGCGGAGACCACGGTGGCCGGGTCGACCGCGATGGTCACAATCTCCGCGGAGGGATTCACGACGTTGCGCTTCTCCGCAGAGGACAACGCCGGAAACAAGGAGGCGCGTCACGGTCTCGTGCTGCGGATCGACCGGACGCCGCCCCTCGTCGCCGCTGCCGCGGCGCCCGCGCCGAACGCTGCCGGCTGGAACAACACCAACGTGATCGTCAGCTTCACCTGCAGCGATGCGCTGTCCGGCGTCGCGGTTTGCCCGGCCCAGATGACCCTTGCCTCCGACGGCGCGAACCAGGGCGCGAGCGGCACGGCCAGCGACGTGGCCGGCAACACCGCGTCGGCCTCGGTCAGCGGAATCGACATCGACCAGACGCCCCCGACGGTGACGTACGCGGGAAATGCCGGCAGCTATACCGTCAACGAGAACGTGGACATCACCTGCTCGGCCGCGGACAACCTGTCCGGCGTCGCTTCCAACACCTGCAGCGACGTGCACGCGCCCGCCTATGTCTTTCCTCTCGGCACGAACACGCTGTCTGCCAGCGCGACCGACGTGGCGGGCAACACGAGCAGCGCCTCCGCGAGCTTCACCGTCATCGTGACCGGCGCGAGCTTGTGCAACCTGAGCACCCGGTTCTCTGCCACGCCGCAGCTGGCGCACGCGCTTTGCGTGAAGGTGGAGGACATCGATTCTGCTCCCACGCCCGGCGCCCGAGCCGGCCGCATCGGCGCGTTCATCCACGAGGTGGATGCCCAGACGGGCAAGAACCTGTCGGCCGAGGAAGCGGCCATCTTGATCGCCCTGGCGAACGCTCTCTAGGCGAGGGGCGCCAGCACCGGCGCCCGGGCTAGTCCCGGGCGCCTTCTGACTACTGCATTTCCAGCTCGTTGAATTGGTCGGGGAGACAGGGTACCTCCGCGTTCGCGCAATTTGCCCCACCGGCGCCCCAAGCCGAGAAGCAGGCGCAGGCGGTCGCCGCGGCCGGGGCTCGCAACCATTCGGACAATGAGGAGAAAGACTGGTGCGTCCTGCTGGAATCGAACCAGCGACCCCCACCGTGTCAAGGTGGTGTTCTACCGCTGAACTAAGGACGCAGCCGGACGGACTGTCTAGGGCTTTCAAACCGTGGGGTCAAGCCGTCTGTGGAGGCTTGCGCATCAGGTCGATGAAGATGGTCAGGTACTGCGCCCACGAGACGAAGATGCAGAGCGCCGAGATCATCGTCAGTGACATCAGCATGGGTCCGGCCGGGACGCCCCGGGCGCCCTGGACCAGGGCGAAGATGATCGTCACCGAGAGGAAGGCGGTCGAGTACTTGCCGTAGCGCGTGGGACGGATCGCAAAGGTCCGCCCGGTCCGGATCAGGATGGCGATAGCGCTGAAGATGCAGGACTCGCGGAAGACCACCAGCCAGAGCATCCACATCGGCAGCCGGCCGGTGAGGCAGAGCATTACCAGCGCGGAGACGCCGAGCAACTTGTCGGCGACGGGGTCGAGGATGGCCCCGATGGCGGTGAATTGCTTGAGCACCCGGGCGGCGATTCCGTCGAGCCAGTCGGTGACCATGGCGCCGACGAAGACGGCGAGCGCCGCTCCGGGCATCCCCTCCAGGAGGAGCACCACGAAGACCGGCACCGCGACGAGGCGCAGGGTGGTGAGGAAGTTGGGGACGTTCACTTCGCCGCCGCGTCGCGCTGCTGGTTCCAGCGCGCGAAGGCGTCGTCCTTGTCCGCATCCGGCGAGAACGGCTGGGGCTCGCCGGGTGTCCCGTCCGCGGCGACGAAGATCTGCATCTGCTTGCCGACCAGCTTCTCCCACTCCTCCCGGGTGACCTCCTGCGGCCCCGGCACCTCGCGGCGCTCTTCGCCAGGCTGGACCGCGGCGGACGCGCCCTTTCCCACCGCCACCGAACCGTCGTAGACGCGCACCAGCACGCTCTTGTCCGCGTTCGCGTCCACGCGGAAGGTGGTTCCGCGCACGCCGGCCACCGCGTTCTCCGTCTCGATCTGGAACTTCTGGTCGCCCTGGATCACGGACGTGACCTTCGCCCACAGCCGCCCGAAGAACAAGCGCGCATTGAGCTTGCGTCTGGCCGCGCTGCCGCCGAAATGGGCCTCGGCGAGCTGCAGCCTGGATGAAGGCCCGAGGCGCAGGACCGACCCGTCGCTGAAGCGGATTTCCAGGCGCGAACCCTCCCGCGTCTCGATCGTGTCCCCCTGATCGACCGGCACGCCCACCCGAAGCTCGCTGCGGGCGCCGCTCGCGCGCGTTCGCTGCGCCCTGCCCTCCAGCGACGAGATCTGCGCGGTGCGGGGCTGGGCGCCGGCGGCCGGCGCTCCGCCAAACGCGGCGAGCAGCAGGCAGAGCCCGCCGAGGGCGGCCTTCACTGGCCAAGCTCGAGATCCACCGTGTTGGCCGTGAGGCCCACCACGCGCACTGAAAACTTCCCCAGCTTCTTCGCCTCCACTTCCTGGGCAAACTCCTCGGTGCTGCCCTGGAGGGTGACGTCCAGCTCCTGCGTACCGGACGCGAAGCTGCGCTGCGAGACGTTGCGGACGCCGCGCACGTGCTGCGACAGCGCCGTGCGGAAATCGGAGGCCGTCCGGAACGAAGGCACCTTCCGGACCGTCACGTGGACGTCGTTGCCGGCGGACACGTCGCGCGTCCAGCGGGCGGCGATCTTCTTGATCATGTCCTGGGCGAACGCGCGCGAGGCCTTCTTGATCGCTTCCTTCCCGCAGGAAATGTCGTCCGTCTGGGCCGCGCTCTGGGTGTTCTCGGCCGTCGCGAGGATGTCGCCGTTGTCCGTGCTCACCGCCCGCCCGGAGATGGTGGACGTGCAGGAGCGCCAGCCCGGTCCGAGGTCTGGCACCTCGCCGCGCACCGTGGCCACAGCCTGGCCGAAGAGGATCACCTCCGCGCCGGTCAGCGACTTCAGCTTGCGCGCCTGCGCGCCCGTGATCTCGGTGGCGATGCCGCCCACCTGGACCGTCTTCTCGGTCGCGACCTCGGGGTCGATCAGCTGTCCGAAGCCGCCGTTCCTGAGCGCGTCCAGCACGGTGGTCTCGGCGATGCGCAGATCGGTGGAGACGGCGCCGCCCTGGCCCCGCATCCATGCGGCCTTCGGGGTGGCCATTCCGATGTTCTGCTCGGCGATCAGCACCATCGTCCGGGGCATGCCCTTGCGCGCCATCAAGAGGCCCATCGCCTCGAGGTCCTTGTCCAGCTCGGCGGTGCCGATGAAGGCGCGCACGGTGACCTGCACCACCGCCCCGTCCATGCCCTCCTTGACGATCTCGTAGCGGCGCACGAATCCCTGCGCGTGCGTCAAGACCTGGTCCATGCGGACCTGGAAATCCTTCACCTCGGTGGTCGAAGAGACGCGCGTGCCGGCGGCCATCTCCACCGCGCGACGGAGCGCGTCGTCGATGGCCTTCTGGCGCGCGGCCGGCTTGTCGTCCGAAAGCACCGCGGCCTCGCCCTGCGCGATCTGCACCAGCATGTCGCCCTGGACCTGCGCCGGGGGAGCCTGCGCGGTTCCGCCCGACTGCGGGCCGGCGCCCCGCAACGGCGCGACCCCGGACGGGACCACCAATGCCCGGGCCAACTCCGGCGGCAGATCATCGAGCGGCACCTCGATGTCCAGCGTCACGCCGCCGTCGGAGAAGTAGCGCGTCTTCACCGGCTTCACGCCCTTGAGCGTCCCGTCGACCCGGCCCATCAGCGCGGCGTCGTTCTGCAGGAACGTCCCGACGCTGCCGCCCGACTGGATCTGCAGGCCCTTGAGCGACTCCAGCGCGTTCCGATACGCGTCCAGCTTCGCGGCCCTCTCTGCGCCCAGCCGCGCCACCGCCACGGACGGCGCGTTCAGATCCGGCGCGCCCTGGCCGTGGCCGACCAGCACGCGGCGGTTCCAGTCGATCTCTCCCTTGGCCTGCGCGAACGTGGGACCGGCGGCCAGCGCGGCGATCAGAGCCAGGCGGCGAAGCAAGGTGACCCTCCGAGTCAGGCGGGAAGTATCGCAAACGGATTCCCGGCCGGCCAATTTCCGGGCCAGCCGTACCGCCGTAGTCCTACCCCTTCGACGCCTTCCGCTTCCGCTCTACCAGCGCCTCCACCGTCTGCCCGATCCGCTGGCTCAGGATCAGCATTTCCCCCACGTCGGTCGGCGCCTGCTGCCTGTGCCCGTTGTCCAGGTAGAGCATGTACGACACGCGCCCCTTGTGCAGCACCGGGAAGATCAGCGAGCTGAGCGGCACCTTCTTCCCCAGCGTGGCGAGGAACCGGATGTTCGCCGGCGTCTTCTGCAGCGGCCCCATGTAGTGGCTGCGCGTCCTCACCACCAGCGAGAACGCAGACTCGCTGGAGAGCGGCAGCGCCACCTGGCGCGCGTTCTCGGTCCCCTCGCCGAGCCCGTCCCATCCGAGCGCCACGCCCCCCTGTACCTGAAGGAGGAGCGCCCGCGCCGCCTTGCTCCGCGAGGCGCGCAGCACGATGTGCGCGATCGCGTCGCGATCCGACACTCCCGCCAGCGCCTGGAGCGCGCGCTGGAAGTCCAGCGGACTCTCGTCCCGCGAGGGGGGCGGCGAAGGCGCGGGCACGTCGTCCCAGCTCACCTCTTTCAGCGGCTCCTCCTGCTGGAGGTGCGCGGCCGCGACCTGCTGCATGGGCTCGGTCACGACTGCGTCCGCCGGCAGCTCGCCGAGGATCGCGTCGTCCGGAAGCGACTCGAGCTGCTCCTCCTCCGCCGCCGGCGGCTGCACAGGCTGCGCTGCCGCGGCCGCCGTTTCGTGCCCCTGGATCACCTGGTTGTAGATCTCGTTGAAGGCCGCCTCGTCGATCAGCTCGGGGGCCGGCTCCACCGACCGGCCTCCTCCCTTCTCCTTGCGCTTGCGCCGCTGCGCCCGGCCCTCCTCGGGCACCACGCCGAAGTCCAGGGCGCGCATCTGGCGCGTGGCCTGGTAATGCGCGCGCAGCAGCTGGTAGACGCGGAACTCCGGGGCGATCACGGGCACGCAGGTGCGCCCCGTCTTGTACGAGAGCTGGTCCAGCTCGTTGACCTTGATCTCGCAGCAGAGCACCTTGATCCGCCGCTTCTCCAGCTTCCATGGGACCATCTCGTGCCGGTCCGCGATGTGCTTCGGAATCGCGGGGACGAGGGCGGGATCGAGCGCGAGCGGTCCCCACGCCACCTCCGCCCCGAGCTGCTTTCCCAGCGCGCGCGCGAGCTGCTCCTCCTCCACCAGCTTGAGCTCGAGCAGGTTGGTGCCCAGGCGCCCGCCGTAGAGCACCTGCCAGTCCAGCGCTTCCTCGAGCCCTTCCTGGTTCAGGTGGCCCTCGCGCACGAGGACCTCTCCGATCTTCGCCATCTAGTGTCCAGAGGCTAGCATAGGGAAGGGGCTCGCCCGCCCCAAACCGACCAGGCCCGGGCAGAAAACCCCGCCGCCCGGCGTTGCAGGGACCGTGACCCGCACGCTCGCCATCCTTGCCGGCGTCCTCCTGGCTTGTGCCCACAAGCCCACGCCGGAACAGCAGGCGATGATGAAGCGCGGCGATTGCGCCGAGCTCCTCTTCGCCGCGGATGCCGCGCGCGCCGAGGGCAAGAGCGCCCTCGCCGTCGATCTGGCGGGAGCCTGCGCGCCCCAGGGTCTGGACAAGCTGGTCGGCGAAGCGACGCCCGCGCAGGCGCTGCTCTGGTGCGGCCGCGCCGTCGCGGCGCAGCACAAGGGCTGCGAGGCGAAGCAGATCGCGCAGCTCGCCGGCCAGCTCCGGCCGCGGATCAGCATCGGACCCGCGGACGAGTCGATGCAGCCGGATCCCCAGCTCGCGAGCGCGCTGCAGCAGGTCGGAAGCGAGCTGAACCTGGTCTGGGACCAGGCCGATCCGGACGTGATCGTCGGCAAGCTCGAGGTCGCGTTCGATCATGTGACCAGCAACACCACCACGACGGTCGAGGATCCCAAAGGCGGCAACCGGCGCGTTCCCGCGGTGCTCCATCGGTACCTGGCTCGTGCGGAGGCTCAGGTGGGATTGGGCGGAAAGACGCAGGTGGTGCGGGCCTCGGAGGAGGCGCGCGATCTCACCTGGGAGGGCTCGGTGAAGCCCGCCGCCATCAAGACCTCCGCCCCACCCGCGGAAGAGATGAAGCGGCGCGTCGCCGTCGCCTGGTTTCGCGCGCTGGCCAAGACGCTCGCGGCGGCGCCTCCCGAAGCCGTCGACGTCACCGACGACAAGGGCTGCGTCGCCTACGGACTTTCGTTGAACCTCGCCTCCGGAGATCCCGGAGCGGCAGCGAAGGGCGCGGGCGACCCCGCGAAGATCGCCGCGTGCGAGAAGCTGCTCGGCGAGCCCGCCGGCGCAGGAATCCCCGTGCCATGAAGGAGCGCACCTTGATGACCCAGGACGATTGGCGCCTGCAGGGGCAGGACTGGCTGCGGGAGGAGCTGCTGCGATTCGCGGCATATGTGCCGCGGCAGCAGGGCTCGGAGCACGACCACTGCGAGTTCTGCTGGGTGCCGTTCAAGACCGGCGAGATCCCCGGCACGGCCCGCGAAGGGTACGTCACGCAGGACGAGCGCTGGATCTGCGAGACCTGCTACGAGGATTTCAAGCTGATGTTCGACTGGGTGCTCGAGACCTGAGTCATCCGACCCTGGCGAGCGAGAGCCGCCCGCGCCAGCGGTGCAGGAGCTGCTCGCGGACGGCCACATTCTCCGGCTTGCGCAGATCGGGATCTTCGTTCACCAGCGCGAATGCCTCTTCGCGCGCCTCCGACAGGATGGTCTGATCGCGGGCGAGCACCGCCACGGTGAAGTCGGGCAGCCCGCTCTGCCTCGTCCCCAGGAACTCGCCCGGCCCGCGCAGCTCCAGGTCGGCCTCGGCGATCCGGAAGCCGTCGGTGGTCTTCTCCATGGTCTGCAGCCGCTGGCGCGCCTCGGGACCCCATTCGGCGCCGGAGGTTCCGGTCACCAGCATGCAGAACGACTTCGCCGCGCCGCGGCCCACGCGCCCGCGGAGCTGGTGGAGCTGCGAGAGCCCGAATCGCTCGGCGTGCTCGATCAGCATCACCGTGGCGTTGGCCACGTCGACGCCCACCTCGATCACCGTGGTGGCGACCAGGATCTTCGTCTCTCCGCGCCGGAAGCGCTCCATCTCGTCGTTGCGCTCGTCCGCGTCCTGCCGGCCGTGCACCAGCCCGATCGGCACGCCGGGGAAGACGTCCAGCGCCAGCCGGTCGCGCTCCTTGGTGGCGGCCTTCAGATCGGCGAGCTTCTCGCTCTCCTCCACCAGCGGCAGGACCACGTACGCCTGCCGGCCGGCGTCCAGCTCGCGGCGGATCACGCCATACGCCTTCTCCCGCGCCGCGTCCTTGTACACGCGGGTAGCCACGGGAGTCCGGCCGGGCGGAAGCTCGTCGAGCACACTGGAATCGAGATCGCCGTAAAGCGTGAGGGCCAGCGTCCTCGGGATGGGCGTGGCCGTCATCACCAGCACGTCGGGCCGGTGGCCCTTGGACATCAGCCGTGCGCGCGTCATCACGCCGAACCGGTGCTGCTCGTCGATGATCACCAGCCCCAGCTTGTGGAAGCCGGTGGTCTCTTCGGCCAGCGCGTGCGTGCCGACCACGATCTGCGCCACGCCCGAGCGCAAGAGCCGTCCGGCGTGGTCGCGCTCGCGCTGGGAGAGGCTCCCGCTCACCAGCTCGACGTGCACCGGCGTGCCGCGCAGGAGCATGCGCAACGTGCGGGCGTGCTGCTCGGCGAGGATCTCGGTGGGCGCCATCAACGCGGCCTGGTAGCCGTCCTCGACGGCGATCCGCGCCGCGCACAGCGCCACCGCGGTCTTTCCGCTGCCCACGTCGCCCTGCAGCAGCCGGTTCATCGGCTCCGGCTTGCGCATGTCGTCGGCGATGGCCTGGACGGCGCGCTGCTGGGCGCCCGTGAGCGTGAACGGCAGGGCCGAGACGACCCGATCGATGTCCTGCGGGAGCGCGCGGAAGGCGATGCCGGGCTCGACCTTCACCCCGCGCCTGCGCAGCGCCAGCCCCAGCTGCACCAGGAACAGCTCCTCGAACGCCAGCCGGCGCCGCGGCTCGCCGCCGGGAACGCCGCGCGCCAGCTCTGCGGCGAACCGCTCGGGAAAATGCGCCTCCCGCAGCGCCTCGGGCAGCGGCAGCAGGCGGCGGCGCTTGCGCACCGGCTCGGGCAGGACGTCCTCCACGAACCGGACGTACTCCTCCACCGCGCGCTTCTGGATGCGGCGGAACGTCCGCGGAGGAATGCCCTCCACGTCGCTGTACACCGGCACTACCCGGCCGAACGAGTCGTCGTCGCGCGGGGGGACGAGCTCGCCCGAGGCGCCCAGCATCTCGACGTCCGGGTGGTGCATGACCTTGCCGCCACCGCGGTAGCCCTCGCGGACCTCGCCGGAGACGAGCACAGCCGACCCGTATGGGAAGCGCTGCAAGAGGCTCGGCCGGTAGTGGAACCAGATGCAGACGATGGTGCCGCCCGCCTCGTCGCGGACCAGCACCTCCAGCCGGCGGCGCCGGCCGCTCGCCTCGTGGGCCTTGACCACCTTACCGGCGATCACGGAGCGCTCACCGATGGGCGCCTGCGCCACCGTCCTCGGCGTGCGGCGGTCCTCGTATCGGCGGGGCAGGTTCAAGAGCAGATCGCCGACCGTGGAGAGCCCCTTCGCAGCCAGCTTCTCAGCCAGCGCCGGTCCAACGCCGCGCAGGTCGAGGACGGGAGTGGACAGCGGATCGGCGGGAGCCTTCGGCGCCGGCTTCTTCGGCGCGCTTGCTTCTTGCGACATGGAGGGCAGCCTGGCACTTCCCCCTGACATTGGCTGCGCGAGGGCGGAGATCTCCTGGGGGATGGGCAAGAGCGCCCCCAGCTCGCGCACCAGCGAGGCCATGGCCGTGCGGCGGTCGGCCTCGCTCGCTTCGTCGAAACCGCGGACGCTCTGGGCCAGCCGGTCCAGCCGCTGCGCGGACGATTCCGTGGCGTAGGCCCGGGCCTGCTCCACCACGCGGGCGACCAGGGCCTCGAGGCCGGTCAGGCGCTCGATCCCTGCACGGGTGGCGAACCGCAGCGGCTGCAGCAGCGGCGACAGCGCGAGAGAGAGCGCGGGGTCGCCCTGGGCCAACGCTAAGCCTCGTCGATCTCGTACTCGACGAACACCACTTCCAGCACTTCGTACTCGCGCTCGCCGCCCGGCGTGCGGATCTTCACGGTGTCGCCCACCTCGCGGCCGATGAGCCCGCGGGCAATGGGGCTGGTGATGCTGATCCGGCCCTTCTTCAGATCCGCCTCGGTCTCGCCGACGATCACGTACTGCGCCTTCTGGCTGGATTCCGTGTCCTGCAGGCGGACGGTGGCCCCGAACACCACCCGGTCTCCGGACAGGCGGGAGACGTCGATGATCTCCGCCCGGGCGAGGCGGTCCTCGAGCATCAGGATCCGGCCCTCGATGTGCGACTGCTTCTCCTTGGCAGCGTGGTACTCGGCGTTCTCGCGCAGGTCCCCGTGATCGCGAGCGCTGGAGATTTCCTGCACGTTCCTGGGGCGTTCCACGCTCTTCAGCCGCTTGAGCTCGCGCTTGATCGCCTCCGCGCCCGCCTTCGTCATTGGGATCTGGTCGCCTGCCATCGAGCTGCCTTGTGCGCGGATGAAAAAACGAAATGCGGCCGGCCCCAGAAGGGTCCGGCCGCGAGGGAGGATGATCGCAGCCGGAAGAAAGGCCGTCAAGGGAAACCGGGCTGAAATCGACCTGATCGCAGGCGCGGGCGTCACCCTGATCGTTGCATGGTTTTCACTTGCATGCCGGGAGCGACTTGCATAATTATGCGCCTTCATGCAGACCACCCCCGTCGGGATCGTCGGCGCTTCCGGATACAGCGGTCTCGAGCTGAGCCGGATCCTCGCGCTGCATCCCCGGGTCGAGCTCAAGCTCCTGGGTAGCGACAAGTGGGCCGGAGAGACCGCCGCCCGGCGGGCCGGCCTGCGGGGCGCAGCCGGCAAGCTCAAGTACGCGCCACAGGAGAAGGTCGCCGAGCTGGCGCGCGAGTGCGCCGTGATCTTCCTGGCCACGCCCGCGGAGGCCTCGCTGGAGCTCGCCCCGCGCATCTTCGACGCGGGCGTGCGCGTGATCGACCTGTCCGGAGCCTTCCGCCTGCGGGACTCCACGCTCTACCCCCGGTTCTACGGCTTCGAGCACCCTCGCCCCGACCTCCTCTCCGAGGCGATCTACGGGCTTCCGGAGCTGACGCCGGTCCGGGCGGGAACGCGGCTCGTGGCCAACCCCGGCTGCTATCCCACCGCCGCCGCCCTTGCCCTGGCCCCCCTGATCGAAGCCGGCCTGCTCGCGCAGGATCCCCTGATCGTGGATGCCGCATCGGGCGTGACCGGCGCCGGCAGGAAGGCCACCGAGGACTACTCCTTCGTCGAGCTGGACGGCGACTTCCGCGCCTACAAGGTCCTGCGACACCAGCACCAGCCGGAGATGGCGCAGACGCTGGCGCGCTCCCTGACCTTCACCCCGCACCTCTTGCCGATCAAGCGAGGGATTCTCGCCACCTGCTACGGACGGCTCGCCCCGGGGCGGAAGCCGGCCGAGCTGCGGGCGGCTTTTCTGCATAAATATGCGGATGCCCCGTTCGTCGACGTCCTGGAGTCGCCCGACCAGGTGACGCTCAAGGCGGTGACCGGCACCAACCAGTGCCAGCTCGCTGCGGCGGCGTCCGAGGACGGCGTGGTGGTGGTCGTCTCCGCCATCGACAATCTGGTCAAGGGCGCCGCCGGCCAGGCGGTGCAGAACCTCAACCTCGTCCTCGGCTGGCCGCAGACCACTGGCCTCGACACCCTGCGGGGGTTCCATCCATGAAGGTACCGAAGGGATTCCTCTGGTCCGGCCTCGAGGCCGGCATCAAGCCCAATCGCAAGGACCTGGCGCTCGTCTACAGCGAGGCGCCCTGCTCCGCCGCCGGATGCTTCACGCAGAACCTGGCCAAGGCGGCGCCGGTGATCGACGCCGAGCAGCGCCTGCCGGGCGAGGGGTTCCGGGCGGTGGTGATCAACAGCGGCAACGCCAATGCGCTCACCGGGCCCGAGGGGTTGGACGACGTCAAGACCGTTCGCGAGGCCGTCGCGAAGGAGCTGAAGATCTCCGCCACGGCGGTGGTGAGCGCGTCCACCGGCGTGATCGGCGTCCGGCTGCCGGCGCACAAGATCGTCGCCGCCGCGCCCAAGCTCGCCGGCGCGCTGAAGCCCGACGCCCTGACGGCCGCCGAGGCGATCCTCACCACCGACACCCGCATCAAGCTGGGGGCCCGGACGGTGCTGATCGGCGACAAGGACGTGACCCTGACCTGCATCTGCAAGGGCTCGGGGATGATCGCGCCGTCCTTGGCCACGATGATCGCGGTGGTCGCCACCGACTGCGCCATCACCCCGCCGATGCTCTCGGGGGCGCTGAAGCAGGCGATGCGCCGGACCTTCAACGCGCTGACGGTGGACGGCGACATGTCCACCAACGACTGCGTCTTCGCCCTTGCCAACGGCAAGGCGGGCAACGCCACCATCGCCGACCCGGGACCCGCCCTCGCCACCTTCTCCGACGCTCTGGACGACCTCTGCCGCCAGATGGCGAAGGAGATCGCCGCGGACGGCGAAGGAGCCACCAAGCTGCTGGACGTCTCGGTGGAGGGCGCGCCCAGCGAGGAGGTGGCCCTCGATCTGGCGAAGGCCTGCGCCGGCAGCAGCCTGGTGAAGGCTGCCATCTTCGGGGCTGACCCGAACTGGGGGCGCGTGCTGGCGTCGATCGGCGCGCGCGCCGGGACGGCCGGCTACGCCATCGAGCCCGCCGAGGCGCGCGTCATCGTGCAGGATCTCGCCGTCTACGATCGGGCGCCGCTCGGCTACGACGCGGGCGTGCTCAAGGCGCGCATGCGCGAGCCCGAGGTGCGGGTGGAGGTGGATCTGCGCCGTGGGGAAGGCAAGGGTCAGGCCTGGGGCTGCGACCTCTCCTACGATTACGTGAAGATCAACGCCGACTACACCTCGCTGATCGTCACCAAGCCGGACGGCGGCGTGGCCAAGGACGACCGGCTCTCCAACTACAGCCCGACCTTCAAGGTCCAGCTGCTGGTCGACGCGCTCGTCTACATCACCAAGTTCGCCGGCACCCGCTGCGTGATCAAGTACGGCGGCGCGGCGATGGTGAAGGAGTCCTTGAAGAAGACCTTCTGCGACGACATCCGCCTGCTCCGCGCGGTGGGCCTGCGGCCCATCGTGGTGCACGGCGGCGGGCCGGAGATCACCCGGACTCTGGAGAAGCTGGGCGGCAAGGCCGAGTTCGTGGACGGCCAGCGGGTCACCAACGCCTCCGACCTCAAGGTGGTTGAGATGGTGCTGACCGGCTCCATCAACACCGAGCTGGTCACCCTCCTGAACGGCAACGGCACCGCGCTGGCGGTGGGCGTCTCCGGCAAGGACGGCGGCCTGATCCGCGCCCGGAAGCTGGTCTCGGAGGGGCGCGATCTCGGGCAGGTGGGCGAGGTCACCCGGGTGAACCGGGACTTCCTGGAGATGCTCCTGCAGCAGGGCTACGTCCCGGTGGTCTCGCCGGTCGGCCTGGGCGAGGACGGGCAGAGCTACAACATCAACGCCGACAACGTCGCCGCCGAGCTGGCGGTGGCCATCGGCGCGCAGAAGCTGATCTACCTGTCCGACGTGCCCGGGATCCTCAAGGCAGGCGAGCTCGTCGGCCAGCTCACCGCCGCCGATTTGAGGGCGCTGATGGAGGACGGCACCATCTCCGGCGGGATGAAGGCCAAGGCCAACAGCATGCTGCGGGTGCTCGCTTCCGGGGTGCCGAACATCCACCTGCTCGACGGGCGGGTGCCGCACTCCATCATCGGCGAGCTCTTCACCGACAACGGCGTCGGCTCCTGGATCCGGGCATGAGAGTCGCGCGCGAAAAGACCGCCAAGTACGGCCGCCACCAGGAGATCCGCAAGCTGCTTCGTTCGCGCCGGATCTCCACGCAGCAGGAGCTGGCCGAGCAGCTCGCGGTCCAGGGCATCGAGGCCACCCAGGCCACCCTTTCCCGCGACCTGGCCGAGCTGGGTGTCCTCCGCGTCTCCCGCCCGGAGGGCGCGGTCTACGAGCTCGAGCCGGTGAACGCCGCCGCCACCCCGCAGCTGGCCGAGCTGGGCGACGCCATCCTCTCCCTGGCCGAGAACGGCGCCCTGGTGGTGGTCCGCACCCGGCCGGGGATGGCCTCGGCCCTGGCGCTCGGCATCGACAATGCCCGCCTGCCGGAGTGCCTCGGCACCCTCGCCGGCGACGACACCATCTTCGCAACCCCTGCGCGCGGCGTCTCGACCCGGCGTCTCGCACAGCAGATCCGCAGCCTGTTTGGAAGGGAGTGACCATGGCAGCCCGTCCCAAGATCGTCCTCGCGTATTCCGGTGGTCTCGATACCAGCGTCCTCGTCCGCATCCTCTCGGACGAGTACGGCTACGACGTGATCGCCTGCCACGCCGACGTGGGAGAGTCGAAGGACCACGCAAAACTAAAGGAAAAGGCGCGCCAGGCCGGCGCGATTGCGACCGAGATCGTGGACGCGAAGGAGGAGTTCGCCACCCAGTTTTGCTTCCCGGCGTTGCAGGCCAATGCGCTCTACCAGGGCGTGTACCCGCTCAGCGCCGCGCTCAGCCGGCCGCTGATCGCCAAGCACCTGGTGGCCGCGGCGCGCAAGCACGGGGCCACCACCGTCGCGCACGGCGCCACCGGCAAGGGCAACGACCAGGTCCGCTTCGACCTGGCGGTGAAAGGGATGGCGCCGGATCTCAGGATCCTCGCGCCGCAGCGGGAGCGGAACATCACCCGCGACGCGGCGATGGACTACGCGGCGAAGCACGGAATCGAGGTCCCCACGTCCAAGAAGTCGCCCTTCTCCATCGACGAGAACCTCTGGGGCCGCAGCATCGAGGGTGGAATCCTGGAAGACCCGTCGCAGGAGCCGCCCGAAGCGGCCTTCGCCTGGACCCGGAGCATCGAGTCCGCCCCGGATGCGCCCGGATATCTCAAGATCGGGTTCGACCGCGGCCTGCCGGTCACAGTGAACGGGGAGAGGCTGAAGCCGGCCGCCCTGATCGCCAAGGTCGGAGAGATCGCCGGCCTGCACGGCGTGGGGCGCATCGACCTGATGGAGGACCGGGTGGTGGGCATCAAGAGCCGCGAGACCTACGAGTGCCCGTCGTCGGTGGCCCTGATCGCTGCGCACCAGGAGATCGAGCGCTTCACGGTGATGGGTGATGCGCTCCGGGTGAAGGGCCAGCTCGACCAGCGGTTCGCGCAGCTCACCTACGAGGGCTTCTGGTTCAGCCCGCTGCGGCTGGCGCTGCAGGCCTTCAACGACGCGCTGGCGCACACCGTGAACGGCGAGGTCACGCTCAAGCTCTACAAGGGCTCGATGCGGGTTACGGGCCGCAGCTCTCCCCATGGCCTCTACAACCACGCGCTCTCCACCTACGGGGTGGAGGACCGCTTCGATCACAAGGCGGCCGAGGGCTTCATCCAGCTGCTCGGGCTGCAGCTGCAGGAGTTCTCGCGGCAGCACGGCGGAATCGACAAGTGACCGTCGTCGGCTCCGGCGCCGCCTCGGGGGGAGCGCAGCTCCTGCCCGAGGTGCTGGCGTTTTCCAGCTCGCTGCCGCTCGACCGGCAGCTGTTGCGCGAGGACGTGATCGGGTCGCTGGCGCACCTGATCATGCTCTCGCGCACCGGAATCGTGCCGCGCGAGGCCGCGGGGAAGATCCGGACCGAGCTGGGGCGCGTGCTCGAGGCTGGGCTCGAGCTGCCGGAAGAGGAAGACGTCCACATGGCGGTGGAGACGCTGCTCACGCGCGCGCTGGGCGAGGTGGCGGGGATGCTGCACACGGCCCGCTCCCGCAACGACCAGGTGGCGCTGGATCTGCGCCTGCACGTGCGCGAGCAGAGCGCGCTGGCCCTCGAGGAGCTGTCGGAGCTCTTGCGCGCGCTGGCGGATCGGGCGGACCGCGAGCGCGCCACGCTGCTTCCCGGATACACGCACCGCCAGCGCGCGCAGGCGGTCAGCGCCGCGTACTACCTCTGCGCCTGGGGCGCAATGTTCGCGCGAGACGTTGCGCTCGTGCGCGCCACCGCCTCCCTGGAGATGCCGCTGGGGGTGGGGGCGCTGGCCGGGACGTCCCTGCCCATCGACCGCGAGATCGTGCGCCGGCTGCTGCGGTTCGACCGGCTGACGGCCAACGGGCTGGACACGGTGGGCGACCGGGACTTCGTGCTGGACTTCACGTACGCCGCGGCCCGCGCGATTCTGCATGCCAGCCGGGTCGCCACCGACGTCATCGACTTCTGCACGGCGGAGTTCGCCTACGCGAAGCTCGACGACCGGGTGGCGATGGGCTCTTCGATGATGCCGCAGAAGCGTAACCCGGACCTGTTCGAGCTGATCCGCGGCAAGAGCGGGCGCGCGGTCGGGAACCTGAGCTCGCTGCTCGTCACCGTGAAGGGCCTGCCGGGCGGGTACAACCGGGACCTGCAGGAAGATCGGCAGCCGCTGCTGGAGACGGGGCCGCTGCTCGTCTCGGTGCTGCGCATGCTGCGTCTTGGGCTCGACCACCTGCGCTTCGACCCGGAGCGAGGCCGCGCCGCCCTGGAGGACGGCAGCACAGCCGCCACCGATGTGGCCGAGGCCCTGGCCCAGACCGGGATCCCCTTCCGCACCGCCTACAAGCTGACCGGCGCGCTGGTGCGCAAGTGCATGGAGGCGGGCGTCCCGCTCAGCCGGGCGCCCCTTGCGCTCGCGCGGGAGATCGACCCGCGGTTTACTCCCGAGGTGCTGCGGGCAGCGGATGCCGCCTCCTCGGTCTCGCGCAAGAAGAACGCGGGCGGCACCGGTCCCGAGTCGATCGACGCACAGATCGCGGAGCTGTCGGCGGCCGCGCAGCAGGCAGCTGCGTCCGCCGCGGCGGTCCCCCGGCTCGGGGCGCTCTTGTCGGAACTGAAGGAGGCGGCGCTGTGAAGCGGGACTTCTTGCAGCTCTCGGATCTGTCCCCGGACGAGCACCGCGCGCTCTTCCGCCGCGCGCGCGAGCTCAAGGCGAAGCGGCGCGCTGGCGAGCCGGTGCGGACCCTGGAAGGCCGTTCGCTGCTGCTCCTCTTCGAGAAGGCGTCGACGCGGACCCGCATCTCCTTCGAGGCGGCCATCGGGCAGCTCGGCGGGACGGCGATCACGCTGCCCACGGCGGAGAGCCAGATCGCCCGCGGGGAGACGCTGGAGGACACGGCGCGCGTCGCCTCGCGGTACGTCGACGCGATCATGTTCCGCACGCACGGCGACGACCGGCTGCGCGCCTTTGCGCGCGCGTCCTCGGTGCCGGTGATCAACGGGCTGTCGGACGGGGGCCATCCGGTGCAGATCCTCGCCGACCTCTTCACGGTGGAAGAGAAGCTGGGCGCGGTGGCCGGCAAGACCATCGCATTCGTCGGCGACTGCGCCTCCAACATGGCGCTGTCGTTCTGCGAGGCGATCCCCATTTTTGGATTTCAGCTCCGGCTGGCGGCGCCCGAGGGATATCGGCCCCCCGCTTCCGTTCTGCGCGGCGCCCGCATCACGGCGGACCCGGCGGAAGCCGTGCGAGGCGCGCACGTGGTGGTCACCGACGTGTTCGTGAGCATGGGCCAGGAGAAGGAGGCCGCGGCCCGGATGAAGGCCCTCGGTAGCTACCAGGTCAATGAAGATCTGCTGAAGGCGGCCGACCCCGGCGCCATCGTGCTCCACTGCCTCCCCGCCCACCGGGGCGAAGAGATCACCGGCGGAGTCATCGACGGACCCCATTCCGCCGTGTTCGACGAAGCGGAAAACCGGCTGCACGTCCAGAAGGCCCTGCTCGAGCACCTGATCCTCGGCTACTAACGATTCACGGGTTTCGGGGACACCCTACGCAACTGCCCATGCCAAGCTTGTCTTGGTGCGTCACCGAGCGTAGAGCGAGCGCCCTGAACTCGCCCCGGGGCGAGTTGGCGTGATCGGGGTGAAATCCGAGGTCTCGTTTCAGGACGAGGAGGGTCCCATTCTGCGCTCGCCCCGGGGCGAGCTCGCGACTCGCGCCGCCCCCTCCCGATCGAACAGGTCGCCCTCATCCCCCATAGAACAGCCGCACCAGCGCCAGCGGGAAGATCGGAACGTACGTCGACAGCAGCAGCACCAGCAGCAGCACCCCGATGAACCAGACGTTCACCTTGGTGACCTCCCACATGTCCGCCTTGGCGATCGAGCACGCCACGGTGAGCACGCTCGCGACCGGGGGCGTCTGCTGGCCGATTCCCAGGTTGATGGTGACGATGATGCCGAACTGGACGGGATCGATCCCGACCGCCTGCACCAGCGGCATCACCACCGGCACCACCAGGATGATGGCGGCCGCCGAGTGCAGGAAGAACCCGAGGATCAGGAAGACGACGTTCAGGATCAAGAGCACCACCCACTTGCTGCTGCTCAGGGCCGTGGCTGCCGCGGCCATCTGCTGGGGCGCCTGGATCTCGGTCAGGTGCACTCCCAGCAGCGCCGAGGCGGCCACCAGCAGCATCACCACCGCCGTCTGGATCACCCCGTCCACCATCGCGGTGTAGAGGTCCTTCAGGTTCAGCTCGCGGTAGATCACCGTGCCGATCACGATGGCGGCGAGGACGGCGAGCGCGGCGCCCTCGGTCGCGGTGACGACGCCGCCGAAGATTCCGCCCAGGATCAGCGCGGGCAGGATCAATGCCCAGGAGGCGTCCTTGAAGGCCGCCCAGACCCGGGGCCAGGAGAACTTCTCCTCGACGGGGAAGTTGTAGACGCGGGCGAAGCGCCAGGCGACCACCATCATCAACAGGCCCCCCAGCACGCCGGGCACCACGCCGCCGACGAACAGCTTCACCACCGACGTGTCCGCCATGGCGGCGTAGAGGATCATCGGGATCGACGGAGGAATGATCACCGCCAGCGTGGCCGAGGAGGAGAGGACGGCGGCGGAGAACTCCTTCGAGTACCCCTTGTTCTTCATCGCCGGGATCAGGATCGACCCCAGCGCGGCCGCGTCCGCCACGGCGGAGCCGGAGATCTCCGCGAAGAACATCGAGGTGACGATGGTCACCTGGGCGAGCGCTCCCCGGACGAAGCCGAAGATGGCGGAGGAGAGCGCGATCAGGCGCCGCGAGATGCCCGAGGCGTTCATGATCGCGCCCGCCAGGATGAACAGCGGGATCGCGATCAGCGGGAAGCTGGTGGCGCCCGTGTACATCACCAGGGGCACGTTCGCGAGGGCGCCAAGGCCGCCGGTGTAGACGATGGCCACCAGGGCCACCACGCCGAGCGCGACGGCGATGGGGATGTTGAGCAGCACCAGCACCAGCACGGCGCCGAAGAGGAAGAGGATGGCCATCAGTGGCTCAGCTCCTTCGCCGCTTCGGGCTGCGCCGCAGGCGGGGGCCGCCCCCCGCGCGCCCAGTCGATGCGCTCGGGGAGCTTGAGCAGCTCGGCGAGCACGAAGAGCGCGGCGCCGATCGGGATCGCCGATTGCGTCACGGTGACCGGGATGTCCACCGTGACCAGGGTCTCGCCCGCGAGCACGCCCAGGATGCGGGTGCCTTCCCAGGCCAGGATCAGGAAGAAGCCGATCACGGTGATCTCCCGGAACGCCAGCACCGCGAAACGCCCGCCCCGGCCCAACGAGTTCGCCAGCCCCGGAAACCCGATGTGCGCGTTCTTCAGCGCGGCCAGCGCGCTGCCGTAGTACGTCAGCCACGCCAGCAGCACGGAGGCGACCTCGTCGTACCAGGACAGGGGCCGCCGCGCCGCGCGGAACACGATCCCGACCAGCACCTCGACGGCCAGGATCACCAGCAGCGACGAGGTGATGATCTCGAACAGGCGTTCGACCCGCTTGGGCCAGACGCCGGACGCGGTGGTCACTTCGCCGATCCGAGCGCGATGGCCTTCTCGATCATCTCCTTGCCGCCGGGGACCTCGGTGGAGAACTCGTCGTAGACCTGCTTGCTCGCCTTCTGGAAGGCCTGCTTGTTGGCGTCGTTGACCTTCATCCCGGACTGCTTGAGCTTGCCGAGGAGGTCCTGGTCCATCTTCGCCGCGGTCTCGTGCACGAACGCCTGCGTCTCCTGCGCCGCCTCCTTTATCTGCTTGCGCTGCGCCTCCGGCAGCCCGCTCCACTTCTTCGGGGAGGTCACCACCCAGGCGGGCGTGTAGACGTGATCCGTCATGGAGAGGAACTTCTGCACCTCCTGGAACTTCGAGGTGTAGATCTGCGTGAGCGGGTTTTCCTCGCCGTCCATCACGCCGGTCTGCAGCGCCACGAAGACCTCCGAGAGGCCCATCGCCGAGGGGCTCGCTCCGTAGGCCTGGAACATCCTCACCCGCCACTTCCCTTTCGGGACGCGCAGCTTGATCCCCTTCAGGTCCTCGGGGACGTCGATGGGCTTCACGCTGTTGGTGATCTGACGGAACCCGTTCTCCCAGGTGGCGAGGACCTGGTATCCGGCCTTCTCGGCGATCGGGACCAGCTTGGACCAGACGATCTCCTTGTCGATCCGCTTCATGTGCGCGCGGTCCTTCACCAGGTACGGCATCTCGAACAGGCCGTAAGCCGGGACCACCGAGGACATCACGGTGGAGGGAAGCGCGAAGTCCACCGTCCCGAGCTTCACCTTCTGCAGGAGCTCGGTGTCGTCGCCGAGCTGGCTCGATCCGTAGACCTGGACCACCACCTTGCCGCCGGTCTTCTCCTTCACCCGCTTCGCGAACTCGTTGGCGGAGACGTCGAAGAGCGAGCCGGGCGAACCGACGTGGCCGAACTTCAGCTCGGTGGTCTGGGCGGAAACGGGGGCTGCGAGCAGTCCGAGGATGGCTGCGGAGACGGCAAGCGCTCTCATGCGTCGGGCTCCGGCGGTAGGTGTGCGCAGCGGGGAATCGGGGATGGAAGGCTAGACCGTTCCTCTCCGCGCGCCCCGAAGTCAAGCCCCCCGGTCCCGCCCGCGGGCTACGCCGCCGAGTGGTACTCCTGCAAGGGCTTCACGTTCAGCGGGCCCTGGTGCAGCGCCTCGATGGCCGCCACTGCGGCCCGGCAGCTGGTCAGCGCCGTGAAGTACGGGATCCCGTGCATCAGCGTCTGCCGCCGGATGCTGTAGCTGTCCTCGATGGCCTTCTTGCCGCTGGTGGTGTTGAAGACCAGGTCGATCTCCCGGTCGATCAGCTTGTCCACGATGTGCGGCCGGCCCTCGGCGACCTTGAGCACGGTCTGGCAGGGCACCCCGCGCGCGCGGAGGGCCTCCGCCGTGCCGGCGGTAGCGACGATCTCGAACCCCAGCTTCACCAGGCGGGCTCCCAGATCGGCAACCCCCGGCTTGTCGGCGTCCCGGACGGAGATGAACACCTTGCCCTTCAGCGGCAGCGCGTTGCCGGCCGCGATCTGCGCCTTGGCGAAGGCCCGCGGGAAGGAGTCGTCCAGCCCCATCACCTCGCCGGTCGAGCGCATCTCGGGGCCCAGGATGGTGTCCGCCTTGGAGAAGCGGTGGAAGGGGAAGACCGCCTCCTTCACGCTCAGGTGCCGCGGAACCCGCGTGCCGCGGATGCCTTGATCGGCCAGCGACTTGCCCACCGTGCAGAGCGCCGCGATTTTCGCCCAAGGCAGGCCGGTGGCCTTGCCCACGAACGGGACGGTGCGCGAAGCGCGCGGATTGGCCTCCAGCACGTAGATGTCCTTGCCCTGGACGGCGAACTGCACGTTCATGCAGCCCACGACCTTGAGGTGCTTGGCCAGCGCCACCGCCTGGCGCCCGATCTCGGCCACCACCTCCTTGGGCAAGGAGAACGGCGGCAGCGCGCAGGCCGAGTCGCCGGAGTGGATCCCGGCCTCCTCGATGTGCTCCATCACGCCCGCGATCACGTACTCCTTGCCGTCGCCCACGCAGTCGACGTCCACCTCGGTCGCATCGCTGAGGAAGCGGTCGATGAGGATCGGCCGCTCCTCGGACGCCTGCACGGCCTCGGTCGAGTACTGCATCAGGCCGGCGTCGTCGTGGACCACCTCCATCGCGCGCCCGCCCAGGACGAAGCTCGGCCGGACCATCACCGGGTAGCCGATGCGCCGCGCGATGGCCAGGGCTTGATCCGCGCTCCGGGCGATGCCGTTCTCCGGCTGCCGCAGCTTCAGCTCCTCCACCACCTTGGACCAGAGCTCGCGGTCCTCGGCCGCGTCGATGGCATCGACGGAGGTGCCGAGGATGCGGATGCCCGCCTTCTCCAGCCCGCGCGCCAGCTTGAGCGGCGTCTGCCCGCCGAACTGCACGATGGCCCCGATGGGCTTCTCCCGCCGGGCGATCGCCAGCACGTCCTCGAGCGTGAGCGGCTCGAAGTAGAGCCGGTCGGAGGTGTCGTAGTCGGTGGACACCGTCTCGGGGTTGCAGTTCACCATCAGGGTCTCGTAGCCGGCGGCCCGGAGCGCGAACGAGGCCTGCACGCAGCAGTAGTCGAACTCCACGCCCTGGCCGATCCGGTTGGGCCCCGATCCCAGGATCAGCACCTTCTTGCGGTCGTCGGGGCGGACCTCGTCCTCCTCCTCGTAGCTCGAGTAGAGATAGGGCGTGTTCGCCTCGAACTCCGCCGCGCAGGTGTCCACGCGCTTGAAGATCGGGTGGAGCCCCTGGGCCTCGCGCTGCGCGGCCACGTCCGCCTCGGATCGGCCGGCGAGGCGCGCGATGCGCCTGTCCGAGAAGCCCAGCCGCTTCCAGCGGACCAGTTCGGGGATTTGCGCCTTGGGGCCGGCCTTCCGGCTGGCTGCGGCGATCTCCCCCTCGGCGTCCACCAGGGCCTGGACCTCGCGGATGAACCAGGGGTCGATGGCGGAGAGCGCGTAGATCTCCTCCACCGTGATCCCGGCGCGGCACGCTTCCGCCAGCCAGAAGAAGCGGCGCGGCGTCGCGGTCTTCACCTCGCTGCGGATTCGCTCGAGCTCGGCCGGCGTGTACTCCGCGCGCACCCCGTCGCGCTGCAGCGGCGAATCGAGGCCGTCGGTGCGGTTCTCCATCGAGCGCAGCGCCTTCTGCAGCGCGATGGCGAAGGTGCGCCCGATCGACATCACCTCGCCCACCGACTTCATGCTGGTGGTGAGCGTCTGGTCGGCGTGGGGGAACTTCTCGAAGTTGAAGCGCGGGATCTTCACCACGCAGTAGTCGATGGCCGGCTCGAAGCTGGAGGGCGTGGTCCGGGTGATGTCGTTGGTGATCTCGTCCAGCGTGTACCCGACGGCCAGCTTGGCGGCGATCTTGGCGATGGGGAAACCCGTGGCCTTGGAGGCCAGCGCCGACGACCGGCTCACCCGGGGGTTCATCTCGATCACCACGATCCGGCCGGTCTTTGGATGCACCCCGAACTGGATGTTCGAACCGCCCGTCTCCACGCCGATGGCGCGGATCACCTGCCGGGCCAGGTCGCGCATGGCCTGGTACTCCACGTCGGAGAGGGTCTGCGCCGGCGCCACCGTGATCGAGTCGCCGGTGTGCACGCCCATCGGGTCGACGTTCTCGATGCTGCAGATGATCACCACGTTGTCGGCCTTGTCGCGCATCACCTCCAGCTCGAACTCCTTCCAGCCGAGCACCGACTCCTCGATCAGCACCTCGTGGGTCGGGCTGATCTCGAGCGCGCGCGAACCGAGCTCCTCCAGCTCCTCGCGGTTGTAGGCGATGCCGCCGCCCAGGCCGCCGAGCGTGAAGCTGGGGCGCAGGATGAGCGGGAACCCCAGGTCGGCGCCGACCCGCATCACCTCGTCGAGCGAATGGGCCACGCCCGACTTCGGCACGTCGATGCCGATGGCGGTCATGCAGTCCTTGAAGCGCTGCCGGTCCTCGGCCTTCTCGATCGCGTCGAGCTGCGCCCCGATCAGCTGGCAGCCGTATTTCGCCAGGATGCCCTGCTTCGCCAGCTGGACGGCAAGATTCAGCGCGGTCTGCCCGCCCATGGTGGGGAGCACCGCGTCCGGCCGCTCGGCCGCGAGGATCCGCTCGGCCGCTTCCACCGTGATGGGCTCGATGTAGGTGCGATCGGCCCACTCCGCGTCCGTCATGATGGTGGCGGGGTTGGAGTTGAGCAGGATGGTGCGGTACCCCTCCTCCCGGAGGGCCTTGAGGGCCTGGACGCCGGAGTAGTCGAATTCGCAGGCCTGCCCGATGACGATGGGACCAGAGCCGAGGAGGAGGATGGACTTGAGATCTTTTCGCCTGGGCATCGTTGGTGCTCCGCCCTGCGGGCTCCGCCCGTCGCCAGCGGAGCTGGCTCCTCCGGGTCCCTCGTCTAACACGGAGGGACGGTCGTGACCACGCAGGATGAAGCGGTCCTCGCACGGAACGACCGGTACGTCCGCGAGTTCGTGGAGGCGCTCCAGCTCTGCCCCTACGCGAAGGTCTGCCGCGAGTCCGGCAAGCTCCACAGGCGCGTCGTCCGGAGCCGGGAAGCGGCGCTGCCGGCCATCCGGGAGATCGAGGCGATGCCGGAGGACGCGGTGGAGGTGGCCCTGCTCATCTTCCCTGACGAGCCGGCGGACGGCGAGCCCTCCGCGCGCGCCTTCGAGGCGTTCTGCGCGGGTCTGCGCGAGCAGATGTTCGCGGCCCATCCGGGAGGGCCGCCGTTCTACTGCGTGGCCTTCCACCCGGATCTGCCTTGCGACCTGCAGGACGCGCCGCGGGCCGTGCGCTTCATCCGGCGCAGCCCGGACCCGACGCTGCAGCTGGTGCGGGCTTCCGTGCTGCAGTCGGTGCGCGGACCCCACCGAGGCGGCTCCCGCTACGTCGACGCGAGCCGTCTCTCGCTGGAGGAGGCGATGGCGCTGGTCAGTCCGCTCAGCCTGTCCGAGCGGATCGCCGAGGCGAACTGGAAGACGCTGGGTCGCGAGGGCAGAGAGCGGCTGGAGGCCCTGCTCGCCTCACTTCGGAATGTTCGCGACCCATAGCGGCATGCTGTGCGGATCCCTCTGGCGGATCTCGAAGATCTGGAACCCGTCCACCTCGCGCCTGACGCCGGTCTGCGGCTCGTAGAGGACCCACATGTCGCGCCGGCCCGGCGATGGCTTGTACCAGATGTACTGGGCGTCGGAGGACAGCTCGGGCCGGAGCACGGCGCGATAGTCCAGCGCCGTGTCGTTGGCGTCCGTTCTCATCTCGTCCCAACCCGCGGGACGGTGCAGGAAGATGCGCTCGCCGTCCGCGTAGCGGATGGCCAGCGCCCCGCACGCCTCTTCTGCCGGCTGGTAGCACTCCACCTGCGCCATCTGCTTCCCGCCGCACTCGATCACGTTGGCATCCGCGGCGTGGCAGGAGCCGAAGCCGCTCCTGAAGTGCGTGAGTTTGTTAGCGGCGCAGCCTGCGCCTGCGAGCAACGTGACGAAGAGCCACCGATTCATGGGCGCACCTCCTCCGAGAGTCGGCGGGCCAGACGCCCAACCCACTCCGCCTCAATCTCGCTGCATGCGGCCCGTCTTTGCAAGCGAAGAGCGGCGGCCGGAATGCTACCGCTCCCGGCGAAGGGGTCCAGCAGCAGGTCTCCCGGCCTCGACCACTGCCGGACGAGCGGTTCGAGCACGGAGAACGGCTTGTGGTTCGGATGGTTCCCCCATCGTCCGGCCTCGCCGTCGTCGTCGTATCCGGCCACGACGCTCCAGGTCCTGGGAGCATCTCCGGGCTCCTGCGGCTCGAGCGGCTCCTCGAGGAACACCAGGGCGGTCTCGTAGACGCGCAGGGTCTGCTCGTTCCCTTCGTGCTCGGCGGCCCTCTTCGCCCAGACGAACTCCCCTGCCTCCTGGTAGCCGAGGTCCTGCGCGACCGAGCGGATCGGCGCCTTGCCGAGGAAGTTCGTCCAGACGATCAGGGGGCCGTCCACGTGCGCGGCCGCCTTCGGCAGCCAGTCCGCGGTGAAGCGCCGGTAGGCGCGGACGTCGTCGAAGCGCAGCACCGGCTCGCGGTCGATCTTCACGCCGGCGCGCTTGTCGCGCAGGTCGCCTCCCTTGCGCCGGCGCGTGAGCAGGCAATACGGCGGGTCGGTGAGGAGGAGCGCGGCCCGCTCGCGACGGAGCGCGCCGCGATAGGTCTCCTCGTCCCGCGCGTCGCCGGCGATGCAGATCACAACCGAGTCCAGTTCAGGCGCGCCCCTCTGGGGTCTCCCATCTTGCGCACGTGGTAGGGTTCGTGCCACAGAGCAGCCAACACTGCCGAAGGAGACACATTCCATGGCCTTCGTCGTCGCCGAGCCTTGCATCGCCTGCAAGTACACCGATTGCGTGGCGGTCTGCCCCGTGGACTGTTTCTACGAAGGCGCGAACTTTCTGGTCATCCACCCCGACGAGTGCATCGACTGCGGCGCGTGCGAGCCCGTCTGCCCGACCAAGGCCATCTTCACCGAGGACGATCTTCCAGAGAAATGGAAGGAGTACACGGCGCTGAACGCGGAGCTCTCGACGAAGTGGCCGAACATCAACAAGCAGAAAGAGCCGCTCCCGACCGCCGAGGAATACAAGGAGAAGGAAGGCAAGCGGAGCATGCTCTCGCTGGAGCCGTTCGCGGGATAGCCCGTGAGCGACCTCGCCCCCGGTATCCTGATCGCGGTCCCGCAGCTCGACGACCCGAACTTCGCGCGGTCCGTCGTCCTGCTCATCGAGCACAACGATTCGGGCGCGATGGGAATCGTCTTCAATCGCCCCAGCGACATCGCCCTCAAGGAGATCGCCAGCGAGCACGCGATGCAGGTGCACGCCGACGCCGGGAACGCGTACATCGGGGGGCCGGTGCAGCGCGAGCGCGGGTTCCTCGTCCACCGCCAGGCGGAGTTGGCGGACTCGGTACATTTGCACGACGACGTGTACTTGTCCGTCTCGACCGACGCGCTCCGGACGCTGCTCGCGGGCGACCCCGCCGCCTACCGGCTCTGCCTCGGATACGCCGGGTGGGGGCCGGGACAGCTCGAGCGCGAGATGGTCGGCGGCGGCTGGCTCAATTCCAGCATCTCCTCGAAGCGCATCTTCGACACGCCGGTGGACAAGATCTGGGACGCGGTGATCCGCGACCTGGGCATCGACCCGGCCTTTCTCGTGCAAGGCGGAGGAAAGCAATGAGGACTTCGTTCGCGGTCAGCGCCTTCCTCCTGGGGCTGGCCTGCGGAGGCGGCAAGGCCACGCGCTCGGGGAGCGCCTCGGACCAGACCCCGCAATGGTTGGCCGACGGCACCGGCGCGATCCGCGGCGAAGAAGGCAAGAGGCTGCAGGGGGTCGGCGTCGCCAGCGGCGTCGCGGATCCGAAAGCGCGGCGGCGCCAGGCCGACGCGGCCGCTCGCGAGCAGCTGCAGACGGCGGTGGATGCGCTGGCGGTGGCGCTGGCGAAGATGAGCGAGTCCACGCAGCAGAACCTGGCGCCGACGACCACCGGAATCGCGCGGAAGGCCGCGGGCCAGGTGGCCGCGATCCGCGATCACTGGGTGACGCCGGACGGGGACGAGCGCGCGCTGGCGGTGGTCGAGCTGGACGCGCTCAGGAGGGCGCTGCAGGCGGGGGAAGGGGACGACCGCATCCGGGGGGAGATGGCGGCAAACGTGGACCGGGCGTTCGATCGCGTCGCCTCAAGATAGCGCTTCAGATCAACCGCCAAGCACGCGAAGCACGCCAAGGGTTTTTTTGTAGGTCTCGGCGTCGTGTTTCGAGAAACAGCAGAAGATGATGCGGAGACCGGGGTGGGCTTTTTCGAAGGCGCGCGCTTCGCGAACTGCGATCCTCGTAGCTTCCTCGATCGGAT
>DASQAS010000016.1:0-1993 GCA_035635635.1 Myxococcales bacterium
CATGAAGTTCTTCTACCGCGCCGTGCCGCCCCACAACTGGGGCCTGGCCATCGTCCTGCTCACCTTCGCGATGAAGGCCCTGACCTTCCCGCTCCAGCACAAGAGCATGAAGTCGATGCAGGAGATGCAGCGGATCCAGCCCCAGCTGGAGGAGATGAAGAAGAAGTACGCCGGCGACACCCAGCGGCAGAACCTGGAGCAGATGAAGCTGTTCAAGGAGCACGGGGTGAACCCGATGGGCTCCTGCCTGCCGATGGTGATCCAGATGCCCATCTGGTTCGCGCTCTACACCACCCTTCAGGTATCGGTGGAGCTCTACAACGAGCCGTTCATCCGCGGCTGGATCGGCGACCTGACCTCCAAGGACCCGTACTACGTCCTGCCCGTGGCCATGGGCATCACGATGGTCCTGACGCAGGTGCTGACCCCGACGCCCATGTCGAACCCCAGCCAGAAGATCATGGGCTATGTGATGTCCGGCTTCTTCTCGCTCCTGATGCTGACGCTGCCCTCGGGCCTCACCCTCTACATCTTCACCAACAACATCCTCTCCATCGCCCAGCAGATGTACCTGCGCCGGAGGTTGAAGTCCCCAAAAGCGGCTGAGCAGACGGTGGAGGTCGAGAAGAAGAAAGACGATCGTTCCGGCGGTGGCGGGACGCCGGGGAGCCGTGCCAAGCTGCGCGCGTAAGGCGCATGGGCGACACGGCGAGCAAATCGGCGCGGAAGAACCCGCTTTTCGGCGCGGCCGTGGTCAAGGCCGTACTGCGCAAGCGCGACGGCGTGACCGCCACCAGCGCCTTGTACGAGGGGATCCTGCGCGACCTCGGGGTCACCGATGCGCAGGTGGAGGCCTACCTCGCCGAGCACGGCGAGGAGATCGCGCAGGCGATCCGCAGCCACGGGCGGCGCGGCGATTGAGGAACGCGGATGAGCGACGTCCGAGGGACCCTGTTCGTGGCGCGCACCACCGGCCCGGGACCCGTGCGGGAGGAGCAGATCCCGTTTTCGGACCTCCAGGAGCTGCTGGACGCCTGCGTGGCGCAGACCGAGTCCACCGCGTTCTTGCGGGTGGAGATCGCCGGGGAGAGCGGCGGCGAGCCGCTGCGCCTGGCGCTGGACTTCGGCCAGTTCGGCCGGGACGAGAGGTGAGCGTGGAGGCTGCGCAGCTCAGGAAGATCGAGGAGGGTGCGGCGCAGATGGGGATCCGGCTCGGGCCCGACCAGATCAAGCAGCTGGGCCGGCACGTGGACTTGCTCTTGAAGTGGAACAAGTCCGTCAACCTGACCGCCATCACGGATCCGGACGAGGTGGCGGAGAAGCACGTGCTGGACTCGCTGGCGGTGGTGCCGGTGCTGCCTTCCGGAAGCCTGCTCGACGCCGGGACCGGCGCGGGATTCCCCGGGATCCCGGTGGCGATCGCCCGTCCCGACCTGGAAGTGGCGCTGGTCGACTCCGTCCAGAAGAAGGTCGCCTTCCTCAAGAGCGCGCTGGCGGAGCTGCGGCTGCCCAAGGTCAAGGCGTACGCGGTCCGGCTGGAAGGGAATCCCTCCAGGGAGGAGCTGCCCAGGGTCCACGCCGCCGTCGCCCGCGCTTGCGCCAACCCGGAAGAGTGGCTCCGCCTGGCCGAGCAGTATGTCCTTCCGGGCGGCGTCGCCGTCTGCATGCTCGGACCGTCCGATCCGGTGCCGGCGCGGGCGGGGGCTCTCACCCTCCAGCAGGAGCTGGCGTACGGGCTGCCGTACTCGGGAGCTCAGCGCCGCCTGGCCATCTACCGGCACACATAGTTCCACGTGGAACGCCTGGCCCGGCGCGGGGTCGCGCCGGCTGTCAGTCAAGCGCACCGAGACGCACAGGTCTGCGTCGACGTCGACGTGGTCGTGAGCGTGGACGGCGACGGCGACGGCGACGTGGCCGTGGGCGGATCAGATCACCGACACAATCGCGTGAGCATCTGTACGTGCGGCATCTGCCTGCCCGGTACGGCCAGCCG
>DASQAS010000017.1:0-23920 GCA_035635635.1 Myxococcales bacterium
GCGGCCGGGCGAGTTCGTTCAAGAGCTACTCGACCGCGCGGTACCTGCACAGGAGGCCAAGTCCCATGAGTGACCACGCGAAGCCGCCTCGGTTCGTCGAATTGATCCGCGTCAGTACGTCCGGACAGCACGACCGGGACACGCCCGAGAATCAGCGCCGCGCCCTGGACCGGCTGCGGGCGGCGCGCCCCGGAGTCCTCGTCGAACGAATCGAGAGCCCCAGCGGCATCTCCGGCGCGCTCGGCGTGGCGGATCGACCGGACCTGCAACGACTCGCCAAGCTGGTGCAGGCCCGCTCATTCGATGAGTTGAGGGTGTACGACGTGGATCGCCTCACTCGTGCCGAAGACCCACGGGAACGGTTCGCGATCTACGGGATGATTCAGGACGCGGGCGCGGTCATCGTTGACACGAGCGGGCGCGAGACGAATCCAGGCGACGCGAGCGGTCTGGGAGAGATCGACTTCTACTTGCGGACCTTCTTCGCGAGCCAAGAGCGGAAGCGCATCCTGCGGCGAACCATCGACGGCAAAAGCCGATGCGCAAAGGCGGGCCTGTGGACAGGGTTCGGGCTGCCGTACGGCATCGACTGGGACGCGACCGCCAAGAAGTTCATCGTCGACCCCAAGCTCGCGAAGGTCATTCATCGCGTGTTCGCAGAGGCAGACGCGGGCCGTCCAGTGCGAAAGATCGCCAAGGGGCTGAACGCGGACGGAATCGCGAGCTGCACGGGCGGACGGTGGGGATCAGCCGGGACGCTGCGGGTACTTCACCAGCAGTCGTACCTGACCGGTCAGCTCGCGGTCAGGGTCGCAGGCGAACGCGTCGTCCATGAGAACGCGTTCACGCCCGTCATCACTCGTGACCTGTGGGATCGCGTTCGGGCATCGCTCGTGAGCCGGCGCTGCCGCCCCGGCGTGCGCTGGACCACGAAGGAGGCGCTGCTGCGGGGGCTCGCGATCTGCGGACGCTGCGGGGCATCGATCCACGTTCAGTCGGACGGGAATGGTCACAACAAGGGGCGGCGGTACTATCGGTGCTCGACCAGGCACGCGAGTTCCGGCCGCGAGTCCTGCGGAGCCTCGTACCATCGGCTTGAGCGCACGGACGAGGCCGTCTGGTCCGCGCTGTCCAAGGCGCTGGCGGACTCATCGTGGCTCACCAAGGCCGCCACACCGCCCCCGCCCGGTACATCATCGTGGGAGACGCAGGCCGAGCGGTGCAAGAAGCAGCTCAAGGAACTTGAACATCACGAAATCCAGACCGCCCGCAATCATCGGCGTGGGCTGCTCTCGGACACCGCCTACGCAGCCGCCCTCCGTGAGATCCGGTCCGACCGTGACACGTGCGAACGCACGCTCAAGGTCGCGGAGGATGCCATCTCCACAGCGGCCCTGGCCACGGGTGCCCTCAACTCGTTGAAGGCCCGGATTGCAACGCTCCGGGGCTCGCTAGACACGTGCGACTTTGCAGCCCGGCGGCGCATCGTCGAGGCGCTGGTACCCCACGGCGATGGCTTCGGCTTCTTCCTGCACGACGGCGGCCGCGTCGAGATGCACGGCGTGCTGGATGTGGCGGGCGAGGGCACGGGTAAACTGTTCAAGGGCACGGGGAAACTGTTCAGGGGCTCTCCAACGCCTGCTCGCCCGTATCGGGCTGCGAGACCAGCAGATCCTCCAGCTTCACCCCGAGCTTGCGCGCGTAGGTGACGTCCAGCGCGTGCTCGGCGTCGATGAAAGCGGCGCAGCCACCTAGCGCCTGGACCTGAGCGATGGCGTGGAGGGTGAGCGTGGTCTTGCCGGAGCTCTCCGGGCCGAAGATCTCGATGACCCGGCCGCGCGGGTACCCGCCGCACCCAAGCGCCAGGTCGAGACCGACGGACCCGCTCGGCACAATGGCGATCTGCGTGGCATCATTTTCGCCGAGCCGCATGACGGCGCCCTTGCCGAACTGCTTTTCGATCGCGCCGATGGCCGCCGCGATCACCTTGAACTTCTCTGATACCTTGCTCATGTCCCCTCCCTGGGAAGCTCGCCGGGCGGAGTGCCCGGATCTCGAAGCAGCACGTTCTGGCGGGCCACCTGGAGCGGCGGGAGCCGGGGCGGTCGCTTGCCTTCCCCGACCGGCCGGTCCAGACAGCGCAGCTGGAAAGCCTGCCCGACGTGGGTCTCGGTCACGCGCTCGGCGCCTGCGCAATCGGCGATGGTCCGCGCGAGCTTGAGGACGCGATCGTGTGCGCGCGCGGACAGTCTTTTCACATCGATGAACTCGGCGAGCTTGGATCGAGCCCCGTCCGTCGCGTTGGCCAGCCGCCGTGCGGCGGGACCGCTGAGCTGGCCATTGCAGTGCAGCCCCGGGATGCGCGCATAGCGTTGCCGCTGGACGGCGCGCGCGCTCTCGACGCGCTCCCGAACATCGGACGAGCTGTCCCCTTTCGGTTGGCCAAGGAAATCTTCGGTTCGGAGCGCGCCGATCTCGATGTGTACGTCGAATCGGTCGAGGATCGGTCCGGACACCCGGCGCGAGTAGGCGTCCTTGGCCGCCGGCGTGCATCCGCACCTGCCCGGGTCCTGGTCCGCGGCGTGTCCGCAGGGACAGGGATTCATCGCCGCGAGCAGCATGAACCGCGCCGGCAAGCTGGCGCGGTCCTTCGCCCGCACCAGCGAGACTTCGCCATCCTCCAGGGGTTGGCGCAGCGCTTCGAGCGCGGCCCGGCCGAACTCCGGGAGCTCGTCCATGAACAGCACTCCCCGATGCGCGAGCGAGATCTCGCCCGGCCGCAGTGGCGTGCCTCCCCCGATGAGCCCGGCTACCGAGATGGTGTGGTGCGGTGCCCGGAACGGGCGCGCCGCGAGCAGGCCTTCCCCCGGCTTCAGCCGCCCTGCCACCGACCAGATCGAGGTGGCCTCCACCGCTTCCTCGAAGGAGAGCGCAGGAAGCAGCCCCGGCAGCCGCCGGGCGAGCATGGTCTTTCCCGCGCCTGGCGGGCCGATCATCAAGGCGTTGTGTCCGCCGGCGGCGGCCACCTCAAGCGCCCACTTGGCAGCGTCCTGTCCGCGAACGTCGGCCAGGTCCGCCGTGGACGACGGCGGGTTCTGCGATGCGGGCGCGGCAGGTTTCCGCGCGCCCACATCCGCGAAGATCTCCGCTGCCTCGGCCAGTGTCCGGGTGCCGTACACCTCGAGGCCCTGCACCAGCGCGCCCTCCGGCGCGTTCGGTTCGGGCACGATCAATCTGTTCATGCCCATCTTCCGGGCTTCGAGCGCGATGGGGAGCACGCCGCGCACCGGCAGCACGTCCCCGCAGAGCGCGAGCTCGCCGACGAGCATCGGCGGCCGTTCCGGTATGTGGATCAGGCCCGCGGCCGCCAGAATGCCGACCGCGATGGGCAAGTCGAAGGCCGCCCCTTCCTTGCGCAAGTCTCCCGGAGCGAGATTGACCGTGATCTTCTTTTGCGGGAGGTGGTAGCCGCTGTTGCGCAGCGCCGTGAGCACCCGCGTGCGCGCGTCCTGGCAGGCGTGATCCGGCAAGCCGACCAGGTGGAACCCGGGCAACCCGAGCGCCAGATCGACCTGCACTTCGACGGGGCGCGCGCCGGCGCCCGCGATGGCGGCGCTCTGGAGGGACGAATGCACGCCCGGGAGCGTTGCGAACGGCATGCCGGGCTGGCTTTAGAGCGGGGCGTCGCCGCGAGGGTCCTGAACCAGGAGCCCCATTCCAGACCCTGGTCCCGAAACGAGTCGAACAAAAATTATTTTTTTTACCGGGCCGGGCTGGGACTGCCACTACCAGCGGCGGCGGCGCGGGACGTTCGGGGCGAAGAGCACGATCACCGCCATGGCCGCGACGAAGCCGACCCCCTGCAGCTTCGGATGCCCGCGCGCCGCGATCGCCGTCGTCACCGACCCGATGAACAGCGCGAAAGCGAGCACCCCAGCCAGCACCCGGGCACCGGTCGTCGGCAAGAAGGACAGCAACCGCACGCCGATCGGAGTGGAGTCCTGCGTCGCACCCATCCACCACGACAGCCGCGCCCGCTCGCGCGCGCCCACCGCCTGCGCCAGCGCCTCCCCGAGCATCCGGTTCTGCAAGAGAAGCGCTTCCGCGCTCTTCGCGCCGGTCGCCGCGGACTGCTGCTGCGCCTCCAGGGCCTTCCGCTCCGCCCAGAGCTTTTCGTTCCAGGCTCGCACGTCTTCTCCCGTCAGCGGCGCGCTGCAGTTCTGGCACTTCTCCGCGTACCGCGAGTTGTCCGCCTCGCAGCGCGGGCAGCGCAGGAAGGGCTGATCGCCGAAGTCCCGCTCCAGCGCCATGGTGGGCGGCTCGCCGGTGAACCGCCCCGTGGTCGCCACCTCGTGCTTGGGCGCGTCGCCCGGACGGTGCGGGCGCTCCAGGTTCAAGAAGCGAGTCAGGCGACCCGCCATCAGCCTGCCACCGCCAGCCGCTGTGCCGACGAGGCCGGCCGCGTCCGGTTCTTGGACCATTCGCGCAGCCGGCTGATCTCCTCTCCCATGGTGGAGGAGAGCGGCACCGACTCCTCCACGGCGCGGATCACGTGCGCCTGCCGCAGGTCGGTCCCCTCGCCGAAGGCGAGGTAGAGGCCGGCGATCAGGGCCTGCTCGATCTCCGCTCCCGAGAACCCTTCTGCTGCGGCGGAGAGCGCGTCCAGATCGAACGCGGCGGGATCGCGCTGACGGCGCGCGATGTGGATGCGGAAGATCTCCCGCCGCTCGTCCGAGCTGGGCAGATCGATGAAGAAGATCTCGTCGAAGCGGCCTTTGCGCAACAGCTCCGGCGGAAGCAGGTCGATGCGATTCGCCGTCGCCACCACGAACACCGGGGCCGTCTTCTCCTGCAGCCAGGTCAAGAGCGCCCCGAAGACGCGCGCCGAGACGCCGGAGTCCGTCACCGTTGCGCCCGCGCTCCCCGCCAGCCCCTTCTCGATCTCGTCGATCCAGAGCACCGCCGGCGAGACGCTCTCCGCCACCCGGATGGCCTTGCGCAGGTTCTCCTCGGACGAGCCGATCAGCGAGGAGAAGATCCGACCCACGTCCAGCCGCAAGAGCGGCAACGCCCAGTGCGAGGCCACCGCCTTGGCGGTGAGGCTCTTCCCGCATCCCTGCACGCCGAGGAGCAGGAGCCCCTTCGGCGCCGGCAGCCCGAACTTGCGCGCCGGCTCGCCGAACGCGCCGATCCGGCCCGTGAGCCAGCTCTTCAGCACGTCGAGCCCGCCCACCTGCGAGAGCCCCTCCTCGACGTTCACGAACTCCAGAAGGCCGCTCTTGCGGATCACCTGGCGCTTCTCGTCCAGCACCAGCCGGATGTCGTCCTTGTCGAGCACGCCGTCGTGCGCGATGGCCTTGGCGAAGGCGTTCTCCGCTTCGCTCAAGGTCAGACCCTGGGCCGCCTTGATGATGTTCTCCGCCTGCTCCTTGGTCAGCTCGACGCGGGCCTTGTTGCCCCGGCGAACGACGTTCGCGATCTCCCTGAGCAGCTGGTACAGGTCGCGGAACGACGGCAGCGGGACGTCGAGGACCGAGATCTCCTTCTCCAGCTCCACCGGGATGGTCAAGGAAGGAGAGAGCAGGATCACCGTCGTGTACGTGGACTTGAGATCCTGCGCGAGCTCGCGCAGCGAGCGCACCACGGCCGGGTTGTCGAGGAAGGCGTGGAAGTCCTTGAGCACCACCAGCGACGCTTCGGTGAGCTTGGCGATCGAAGCGAGCGCCTCGATCGGATCCCGCGACTGCTCGCTGATGCTGATCGACCGTGCCCCCGACACCCTCCGCAACCCCCGCGTCACCGACCAGTGCAAGATCGCCTTGGCGTGGTTCTGCGCGACGTCCTGCAGGATCGCGTCGAGCCGCTGCTCCTCCCAGCTCACCAGGTAGATGAGCGGGTACCTTGCGCGGATCAGCGTGTCGAGGTCGGAGACGAACTTCGGCGTGCCGGCGGGCGCGGCAGAATCCACTGTCTCCACGCCCTGAATTCTATCAGAGAATCAGGCGCGGTCCGCCGCGCGGCGCAAGCGGGCGGCGGCCTCCTCCACCTGGTCTAGATGGAAGTCGAGGTGCGTCACGGCGCGGATGCGCGTGGCGCTCACCGCGTTGATCAAGAGCCCCTCCTTCTTCGCGGCCTCCACCAGCGCGGGCGCGTTGGCGACGTCGGCCAGAAGGATGTTGGTCTCCGGCGGGTGCCACGAAAGAGGAACGCCGGCCACGAGCTTCTTCGCACTCTGGTGGTCCTCGGCCAGCCGCTGCAGATGGTGGTCGAGCGCATACATCCCCGCCGCCGCGAGCACCCCCGCTTGCCGCAGCCCACCGCCCACGCGCTTGCGCAGCCGTCGCACTGCCCGCATCCGCTCGCGGGTCGTCGCCACCAGCGAGCCGGCGGGCGCTCCCAGGCCCTTGCTCAGGCACACCGAGACCGTGTCCGCCCTGGCGCACCAGGTGCGCAGCGGGACGCCGGTCGCGACGTGCGCGTTCCAGATCCGCGCGCCGTCCAAGTGCACCGCGAGGCCGGCCGCGTGCGCGACGTCCGCCACCGCCTCGAGCTGCGCGAGCGGCCAGACGCTGCCCCCGCCGCGGTTGTGCGTGTTCTCCATCGCCACGACCCGCTGGCGCGGATCGTGGTCCCACTGCGACATCCGCACCACCGCCTTCACCGCCTCCGGTGTGAAGATGCCCCGCTCCCCGTCCACCACCAGGCTCTGGGCACCCCAGAGCGCCGAGATGGCAGCGCCCTCGTAGTTCACCACGTGGCAGTTGCGATCGCAGATCACCTCGTCGCCGGCTCCGGCCAGGGAGCCCAGCGCGATCTGGTTCGCCATCGTTCCCGTCGGTACCCAGACGGCCGCTTCCTTGCCGAGCATCTCGGCGACTCGCGCCTCCAAGGCGTTCACGCTGGGGTCTTCGCCGTAGACGTCGTCGCCCACCTCGGCGGCGGCGATCGCCTTGCGCATGCCAGGAGTGGGCCGGGTCACGGTATCGCTGCGGAGGTCGATGAGGTCCATAGGTGGCGCCCATGATAAACGCGCGGAGGTGGCTCGGGAATCGAAAGAGGAGAGGTCCCGCCGCTTCTTGACGATCGTGCGCCGCCTGGAGAAGGCCATGCCCGAGGCGAAGATCGCCCTCGAGTACCGGGACGATCTGCAGCTCCTGGTGGCGGTGATGCTCTCCGCCCAGTGCACCGACGCGGTGGTCAACCAGGTGACGCCGGCCCTGTTCGCGCGCTACCCGACCGCGGCGCACTACGCCCGGAGCACGCCGGAGGTGCTGGGCGAGCAGATCAAGCGCGTGGGCCTCTGGCGGGGCAAGGCGAAGAACCTGCACGAGACGATGACCCGGATCGCCCGGGACCACGGCGGCCACCTCCCGCGCGACCGCAAGGAGCTGTGCGAGCTGCCCGGCGTGGGCTGGAAGACGGCGGGCGTGGTGGTGAACCACGCCTTCGGGACGCCCGCGCTGCCGGTGGATACGCACGTCGGGCGGGTCTCGCGGCGGCTCGGGCTGACCCGGCAGGAGGACCCGCGCAAGGTGGAGGAAGAGCTCTCCGCGCTGCTGCCGGAGAAGCTCTGGGGACGGGCCCACCAGCTCCTGATCTGGCACGGCCGCCGCACCTGCGAGGCGCGACGGCCGCACTGCTCGCGCTGCGTCGTGCTGGACCTCTGCCCTCGGCGCGGGGTCAAGGAGAGCGACTGAAGAGCAGCACGTCGTTCCCGTCCTGGATCAGCGCTTCGTACCTCTCCCAGCCCTTGGGCGCGCGCTCGATGTAGCGCGACCAGCTCAGCGCCGTGAGCGGACCGTCGGAATCCGCCTGGTGGTGGAGGAAGGCTTCCACGGTCTGCCGCGAGGGGCAGGCCATCTTCCGTCCCTCGGCGAGGACCGACGCGGCCGAGAGCCACGCGCAGACCAGCTTGGGATCCGGGCTGTGCGCCGCGGCGATGACGTAGAGCAGGTCGTCGGGGAGGTGACGGAGGATGCCGGCGGCCAGCCCGATCACGTGATGCGCCGGCGCTCCGGCGATGCGCGCCTCGGGCCCGCAGGCGCCGTCGGAGCGCCAGGGAAGCGTCGCCGCCTTGAGCGCGTCGTGCCAGATGGCCGCGACGGTGATCTGGTCGGCGTGCACGTCGACCCCGTACACGTGCCGGTAGTCGCCGGCGAGGGCGCGCAAGGCGCGCAGATCGGCGAGAGTGTGCACGGCCAGGCCGCCGGGATAGCCGTGATGGGCTCCGGGTCCGTCGCAATCGCCGCCCGGGGCAGCCAGGAAGTCGCCCTTCCTCGGCGGCGGCAGCGCGAGGTTCGGCTCGTCCAGCATCCGGCGCGCCTCCGCGAGGTGGCCGTAGCCCCAGGCTTCGGGTGGCAGCCAGGGTGCGAGCATCTGCGCCTCGACGGCGGCGCGGAGCGCCGGATCGCCGATGGCCGCGGACTCCCGGCGCAGCTCGAGGTAGGCGCCGTAGGCAGCCGGCAGGCGCGCGGCCAGGGCGCGGGCGCGCGTCGCTGGATCCTGCGCTGCGGCAAGAAGGAAGAGGAGTGGAATAGTTGCCATGGCGACCGAGGGGTCTACCCTATTTTCATGCCCCCCGCGGTCCGCCAGGCGATCGAGTCCGAGCTGGCCGACGCCATCGAATCCGGCCTCGCGGCCGAGCAGGCGCTGGACGAAGCGGCGGGCGCGCTCACCCGGGCCGAGAAGGTCTTCGCCCGGCTGTCCAATGCGAAGCGCTCGGCGCGGCGCAGGGTGCGGAAGCGCCGCAGGCGGTGATAAAAGCCGCGGCATGGGCCTCTACGCCTTCGTCGCGCTGAAGTACCTGTACCCCCTCGATCGCATGATGCAGACGATGGAACGCCACCGCGCCTACCTGCGCGAGCTACACGCGCAGGGGAAGATGGCTTGCTCCGGGCCGTTCGTGCCGCGCGAGGGCGGCGCGCTCCTGCTCAGGATCGAGAAGCCGTCGGACGTCGAGCCCATCCTGGCGAAGGACCCGTTCCAGATCGAGAAGCTCGTCGCGCACACCATCTACATCTGGGACCCGAACATCGGCCGGGAAGGGCTCGACGGACTCGCCCCGCCGCCGTCACCGGGCGGCGCGCGGTGAGATGGCGGCCACCGGGCGGCCCGCCCAGCCCGGCGGCACCACCAGCTCCACCGAGGCCGCCGGCACCCAGCCGGTCAGGCCGTTGGCGAGCTGAACGCGCCGGAACCCCGGCTCCTCGTCCTCGACGCGCACGGTGGTTCCCTCGTGGATCTCGAAGCGGCTCACGCTCTTGTCCCCGGGTCCCTCGCGCGCCGGCACCGACTGCGCGACCACCACCGCGCGCTGCAGGGCCATGCGGCGTCCCGCCGCCGCGCCCCAGGTGACCAGAGCGGAGAGGAGCGCTCCCGCGAAGCAAGCCGCCGCCGCGAGCGAGCACCAGCGCGGCCCGCGGCGGAACACCCGCAGCGCCAGCAGCACCCAGGCCGCACCCCAGAGCACGGCCAGCGCGATGGACGCCGCGAAGCCAGGCAGGGGACGCAGCAGGCGCGCCGCCGTCTCGGCGCCGCCTTCTTCCGCTTCTCCCTCCAGCCGGTCCACGTTTCCCCGCCGCAGCTCGGTCAGGTCGGCGCGGGCGTCGTCGTCGCCGCCGTCGAGGAAGAGCGCGCGCTCGAAGTGCAGCGCCGCCAGCCCGCGCTTGCCCTGGCGCAGGTAGCCGGCGCCCAGGTTCGTCTCCAGCTCGGGAGCGGCGATGCCCTCGGAGACCAGCGCCTCCCAGGAGGCGACCGCGCGCGAGACGTCTCCCGAGAGGTACGCCGCGTTGGCGTCCGCGAAGAGCTGCAGGCCGGAAGGATCGGCGGCCGCCAGCGCGAGGGCGAGCAGCGGCGTCAAGCGCGCCCCCGATCGAGCTCGTTGATCACCTGCTCGGCGCGGCCCAGCATCGTCTCGCGCACCGGCGCGTCGCTGCTGCCCGGCGCGAAGCGGGCGCGGTCGCAGTCGTCGAGAATGCGCACCAGCCGCCGCACCGTCTCCTCGCCATGGCCCTTCGCGGCCAGCGCGGCCGCCAGCTCCTCGCGCGTGAGCCCCGCGGCCGCGACGCCTTGCTTGTCCGCGAGATACCCGGTCACCGCCCGGGCGATCTCGGCATAGAACGCCACCGACTCGCCGCGCTGGAGCAGCGCGCGCGCCCCTCGCAGGCGCTTCTCCGCGGCGCTGCGGGCCAGCCGGACGCGCCGATCGCCGGGATCGACCCGCAGCGCGCGGCGCACGCCGGCCAATCCGAGCGCGAGCGCCACCCCCACCGGCGGCAGCGCCAGCGCGGGCCAGAACCACGGCTCCGACCAGGGCGGCGTGGCGCGCTGCACGGACGCCATCCGCAGGCGGATGGGCCGCAGCCCTCCGCCGCCGAGCAGGTTCTGCGCGACCGGGACCGAGGCGACCGCTCCGGACTGCCCGGCCAGCACCTGCACCGCGATCGGACTGGTGTGCAGGGTACGGTACTGCTTCTGGTACGGGTCGAAGATCTCCATGGTGAGCGCGGGGATCTCCACGGAGCCGGTCCGCTCGGGAACCAGCAGCTGCTCGACCGTGCGGGTCCCGTTCACCTGCCCGCGCTCGATCGACTCCTTGTCGGTGGTGGTGGGATCGTACGCGCGCACGCCGGGAAGGGCGCCCAGCGCGGGCAGGTGCAAGTCGCGCACGTTGCCCTTGCCGCTGGCCACCAGCCGGAACGTCACCGGCTGCCCGACGGCGATCGCGAGCGGCTCCGCCGTCGCGGTCAGCGCCCACTGGCCGACGTTGCCGGAGTCGAAGCCGGGCGGCTTTCCGGGCGGCAAGGGTTGCACGTCCAGGCGCAAGGCCTGGGACGAGCGCCGCGAGGTGCCCCGGGAGAACAGCATCCCGAAGCCGGTCAGCACCTGCACCTCCGCCGCCTCGATGGACGCCTTGCCGGGCCGGAGCGCGAACAGCGCGCGCCGCCTCAAGAGATAGGCCGTGTACGGCACGCCGTCGAGGATGCGCTGCTCCGGCACGAGCTGCTGCGGCGCCTCGACGTCCTCGCTCCAGAACCCGTCCAGGCGCGGGAGCTGCAGCTTCTCGATGCTGCTCACGTTCGCCCGCGCCAGCAGGTACAGCGAATACGTAATCTGCTGGCCCACGAAGGGATGCTCGTTGTCCACCGTGGCCCGCAGGATCAAGTCCCGCTGACCGGGGTGGACGTCCGCGAACGGGTCCACGTCGGCCGGCCGATCGAAGGGATCCGGCGAGGAGCGGCCACCCCGTACCTGCCCGGCCGGAACCACGCGCACGTGGATCGGCGGGGTCTGCAGCGTCTTGCCCCGCGCGACGAGCTTCACCGCCTCGATGGTCAGGTCGCCGGTCCGCCTGGGCGTGAGCGCGATCGAGGTGGTCACCGTCCTGCGGAACGAGGGCGACCCGTTCGCGAACGTGAAGCTCATCTGTTCGGCCCGCGACGGCTCGCCCGTCACCTCGAAGTCGGCGAAGGTGGGCAGCTTCAGCTCCCCGTCCTCCCCGCGCGAGGAGTAGGTCGCCGAGATCCGCAGCAGCAGCGTGCCGTCGAGGGCGACCTCGCCGGCGTCGGTGGTGGCGGACAGCTCGACCTCCCCCGCCGCGAGGGCGGGCAGGGACAGGCACAGGGCCAGACCGAGCGCTCTACCAATCCTTGTCGACATCACCACGCTTCCTCAGGTCCGTCTTCTTCTTCGCGAACCGCCAGATCTGCAGATTCTTCTCGCTCGCCCGCAGCGCGTCCAGCAGACGTTGCGCCTCGGTGCGATCCACGGGCTTGTCGCTGGCTTTGGGCTCGGCCGGCTGCTTCTGCTGTTTCTCCGGATCCTGCCCCGCGGACTGCTCTTTGCCGGCCGCGTCCTGCTGCGGCTGCTGCTCCTGGCCCTGGGCGGGCTTCTGCGGCTGTGATTCCTGCTGCTTGCGCTCCGCCTCGCCCTTTTGCGGCTCCGGCTTCTGCTGTGAGCCCTGCTGCGAGGGCTGGTTCTCGCGCGGCTGCCCGGTCGGGTTCCGCCTGCGCTGCTCCTGCGTCCGCAACAGGAGCTCGAGGTTCACCTTGGAGTCCACGTCGTCCGGGTCGAGCCCCAGCGCCGTTCCGTACTGCCGCAGGGCATCCTCGGCCTGACCCATCGACTCCAGCGCCAGCGCGGACTGGTAGGCTGCCTTCGGCTTCAGCGAGGCCTCCCCGTGCTGCAGCGCGCGCGAGGCTTCGCTCGCCGCGGCGCCCGCCATGGCCGTGTCGATCTTCAAGAGCGCGGTGGCGCGATCGAACGCCACGCCCGCGTCCTCGGGCAGTCGCGCGCGCGCCTTGTCGTACTCGGCGAGGGCGCCCTGCGCGTCGTCCTGGGAGAGAAGCGCGTTGCCCCGGACCACGTCGTCGTCGTCGCGCTCGTAGAGGCGGCGGGCCGCGCGGCCGAGCCGCTTTTGCAGCTTCTCGAAGAAGCCGGGCGGCTTCGCCTCCTTCGCCACCACCACCACGCGCTCGGGAGCGGCGAGCAGCAGCGCGAGCAGGGCGGCGGTCATGCGGACCTCCGGCGCAAGAGCGGACCCTCTCCTAGCGCCGCTGCCGCGCAGAGCAGCGCGAACGCCGGCCAGGCGAACCAGGCGTACTTGTCGTCGTACTGCACCGAAAGCCGCGCCTCGATCTCGCCTTTCTGCATCTTCTCCAGCTCGGGGAGGAACTTGAGCACGCCCAGGTCCGAGCCCGAGCCCTGCAGCAAGAGTCCGTTGCCGCGCGCGGTCAGCTCGCGCAGGCCCGCCACGTCGGTGCGCGTCAGCACGGTGCGGCCGTCCTTGTCCTTCTTGTAGCCGGTCAGGTTGCCGAGCCGGTCGAGCAGGGGAATGGGCTCGCCTTCCGTCCCGCCCACCGGCACGGCAAAGACGCGGATGCCCGCGTCCGCGAGCGCGCTCGCCGACTCCAGCGCGTCGCCCCGCTGGTCCTCGCCGTCTGTGATCAGCAGCACGGCCTTGGCGGCGTCGCCGCGACCGCCGCCCTCCAGCACCTCCTTGGACTGGTAGAGCGCGTCGGCGATGGCGGTTCCCTGCGTCGCCATGCTCACCGGCTCCACCGCGCGCAGGAACAGGCGCGCCGCCGCGTAGTCCGTGGTGAGCGGGCACTGGATGAAGGCCTCGCCCGCGAACACCACGATGCCCACGCGATCTCCCGCCAGGCGCTCGAGCAGCGCCGTGACCTCCAGCTTGGCGCGCTCGATCCGGGAAGGCTTCACATCGCGCGCCAGCATGCTGTTCGAGGCGTCGATGCCGATCACCAGATCGATGCCGGTGCGCTTCACCACCTCGGTCCGCTCGCCGCACTGCGGCCCGGCCGCCGCCATCAGAAGAAGGCAGAGGCCAATCCCGAGCAGCGATCCCCGCGCCACGCCCTGCGCCGCTCCCGCTCCGCGGAGCACCTGTCCGAACCGGGCGCCCGGCACCAGCGCGGCCAGCTTCCGCTGCCGCTGCCAGGCGCGGACCGCGGCGAACGCTCCGGCCGCGAGGGCGAGGGGCGCAATCCAGAGGAACAGCGGCGTGACGATCCTCAGATGCTGCCCCAGCAGGGTGGTCTGGATCCCCGTCATGGCTAGGGCGCTCCCGAAAGGCGCGTGCCCCGGAGCGCGATCCCGAGCAGGCCGAACAGCGCCGCCGGCGCGAAGAACCGCGCGTACCACTCGTCGTACCGGCCCGCCCCGCTCGCGTCGTAGATCTTGCTCTTCTCCAGGCTGTCGAGCACCGCCAGAAGGCCCTGCTCGAGCGACTCCTTGTCGGTGGCCGCAGTGAAGGTGCCGCCGGTCAGGGCGGCGATCTGCTGGAGCAGCTGCGGGTTCACGTCGATCTCGATCGGCTCGTACGTGGTCCTTCCGAACAGGTCGGTGCCGGTCGGGTAGGGGACGCGGCCTCCCTTGCCGATCAGGATGGTGAAGACCTTGATCCCCATGTCCTTCGCGATCGAGGCGGCCTGCAGCGGCGAGAGGTTCCCGGCGTTGTTGTCGCCGTCGGTGATCAGGATCACCACCCGGCTCTTCGCGTCCGACTCCCGGAGTCGGTTCACCGCCGTGGCCAGCGCATTGCCGATCGCGGTCCCGTCCACGATCACGCCGGTGCGCACCTGCTCGAGCAGCGCGTCGAGCACCTTGTAGTCGAGCGTCAGCGGGCACTGCGTGTAGGCCTCTCCCGCGAAGACCACGAGCCCGATCCGGTCGTTCTGGCGCGAGGCGATGAAGTTGCGCAGCACCTCCTTCGCCACCGTGATCCGGTCCTTGGGCCGGAAGTCGGCGGCGAGCATGGAGGTGGAGAGGTCGAAGGCCACCACGATGTCGATCCCCTCCACGGAGAGGTCCTTCCGGCTGCTGGTGGTCAGCCGCGGGCCGGCCAGCCCCAGGCTGGTGAGCGCGACCGCCGCGATCAGGAGCGCGCCGGGCAGCCACCACAGCCGCGCCCAGAAGGAAGGACGGAGGGCGCGGGCGGCCCCGCCGTCGGGGAGCACGATGCGGGGCAGCGACGAGCGCCGGCGCCGCAGCATCCACACCGCCGGGACGGCCGCGAACAGGCCGAACAGGGCCCAGGGATGCGCGAACCCGAGCGCGTCGAAGCTCATGCGGCCCTCCCCTGGATGGCGCGCAGCGGCCGGGTGTGGCGGACCAGCGACTCGGCGAGATCGATCCCCGCGAGGCACTGCTCCGGCGTGGGGCTGAGCTTCGCGAACTTCACCAGGTCTTCCCAGCGGACTTCCTCGATCAGGCCGGAAAGGTCCAGGCCGATCAGGCGCCGGTGGCGCAGCTCCGCCAAAAACTCCTCGCTGGTGAGATCCAGCGCGTTGAATTGCAGCCGCGCTCCCAGATATCCCCGGACGATTTCCGAGAGCGCGAAGATCGCCGCGCGCCCTTCGCCCCGGGCCCAGGGAGCGTCCACGCGCAGCGCGGCGAGGCGCTGCAGAGCAAGGTCGTCGAAGAAGTCCTCGGGCTCCGCGGCCCGCGGCGGCGGCCTTTTCCTCTTCCACCGCCTCCACGCGATCAGCGCCCCGGCGGCAGCCAGCAGGGCGCCCAGGAGCCAGGCCCACAGGTAGCTGCGCACCTTGACCGGCACCGGCGGCTTGGGACCGTGGTGCGCGCGCTCCGGCGTCGGCTCTCCTTCCTCCTGGACCAGGCTGCGGAACTTCAGCGGCTTGCCGCGGATGGAGAGCTGCCGCGGCCCGTCCGGGCCGCTCACGGCCAGCGTGAAGTCGGGCACGCGGGGCTGGAGGGTCCGGTAGTCGGCGAGCGTCAGCTCGAAGGTGGTCCGCGCCTTGCCCTGACCCAGGTCCTCGCGCCGCGAGCGCGGCCCCGCGGCGCCCGGCGGCTGCGCGAGCGGCGCGGGATCGAAGGCGGGCAGCGAGTAGACGTCGCGCGCGTCGTGCTCCACCGAGAGCCGCACCTCGACGGGATCGCCCAGCGTGACTTCCTCGGGAGCCGCGTCCAGCGAGACCGAGAGGGGCGACGCCTCGGGAAGGGCCGCCGCGGCGAGCAGGATGGCGAGCGCGGCCGTCATGCCGACCGCCTCCGTGTCCGGGCCCGGAAGAGCGCCGCCAGCGGCGCCACGTAGTCGTCTCCGGGGCGCACGCGCACGGCGTCGATCGAGAGATGGCGGAACATCTTCTCGCGCTGCTCCACGCGCTCCTGCGCCCGGCGCTGGTAGTCGCGGCGCGTGCGCGGGTCGGAGAGGTCGACCAGCACCGTCTCGCCGGTCTCGGCGTCCAGCAAGGGCCAGAGCCCGGGGACCTCGGGCAGGCCCTCCTCCACCGGATCGCTCACCACCACCGGCACCACGTCGTGGCGCCGCGAGAGGACGGCCAGCGCCTGCTCGTACCCGTCGGCCAGGAAGTCGCTGACCACGAACACGACCGCCCTGCGCCGCTGCGCGGTGCTGAGGTGCCCGAGCGCCGCGGCCAGATTCGTGCCGCGGCCCGAGGGGCGGAAGGCGAGCGTTTCGGTGATCAGCCGCAGGCCGTGCTTGATCCCGCGCCGCGGCGGCACGTACCGCTCGATCCGGTCGGTGAAGAGCAAGAGCCCCGCCCGGTCGCCGTTCTCGAGCGCGGAGAACACCAGGAGCGCCGCGATCTCCGCGGCCACCTCCGCCTTGGAGTGCGCCGCGAGGCCCGCGTCCTGCGAGGCGCTGCGGTCCACCGCGACCAGCGCGGTCAGCTCGCGCTCCTCGGCGAACACCTTGACGAACGGCTCGCCCATGCGCGCCGTGACGTTCCAGTCGATGGAGCGGATCTCGTCTCCCGGCTGGTAGGGACGCACCTCCGAGAACGCCATCCCGCGGCCCTTGAACACCGAGTGGTATCCGCCGGCGAGCGTGTCCTGGACGGCGCGGCGGGTGGTGATCTCGATGCGCCGGATCTTGCGGATCAGCTCGGCCGGTGCGGCCACGGCTACGGGACCTCGATCTTCTCCAGGATGCGCTGAATCACCTTCTCCGGCGTGAGGTTCTCGGCCTCCGCCTCGTAGGTGAGCGAGACCCGGTGGCGGAGCACGTCGTAGGCCACCGCCTTCACGTCCTCGGGCGTGACGAATCCGCGGTGTCGCAGGAAGGCGTGCGCCCGCGCGGCGAGGTTCAGGTAGATGGTGGCGCGGGGCGATGCGCCGTACTCGATGGTGCCCGCCATCTCCGCGATTCCGGCCGAGGCCGGATCCCGCGTGGCGAGCACCAGGTTGACGATGTACTCCTTCACCTTGGGGTCGATGTAGATGTCCCCCACCACCCGCTGCGCGCGGATCAGCTGCTCGGGCGCGACCACCGGCGTGAGCCGCGGCAGCTCCCGTCCCGCGACCCGGTCCATGATCTGCAGCTCCTCCTGGCGCGTGGGGTAGCCGACGCGCACCTTCAGCATGAACCGGTCCACCTGCGCCTCGGGCAAGGGGTACGTCCCCTCCTGCTCGATGGGGTTCTCGGTCGCCAGCACCAGGAACGGCGAAGGCAGCGGAAAGGTCTGGTCGCCGATGGTGACCTGCCGCTCCTGCATCGACTCGAGCAGCGCGCTCTGCACCTTGGCAGGGGCGCGGTTGATCTCGTCGGCGAGGATCAGGTTCGCGAACAGCGGCCCCTTCTTGACCGTGAAGCTCTGCGTCTGCGGCTGGTAGATCTGCGTGCCCACCAGGTCGGCCGGCAGCAGGTCCGGCGTGAACTGGATGCGCTTGAAGGAAAGCTCCAGGCAGTCGGCCAGCGTCTTCACGGTGAGCGTCTTGGCCAGCCCCGGGACCCCTTCGAGCAGCACGTGTCCCGAGGTGACCAGCCCGATCAGGAGGCGCTCGATCATCTGCCGCTGCCCGACGATCACCTGACCCGCCTGGGCGAGCAGCGCATCCACGAACGCCGATTCCTGCTGGATGCGATCGTTCAGGAGCCGGATGTCGGTCGCGGGTTGTGCGCTCAAGAGTTCCTTCCCCGGTGGATTCGCACCGTAACAGAACCTCGGATGGGGCGTTCTATTTCAGCTCGCGGAGCGCGTCGCAGGCCCGCGGCTCGCCGCCGTCGCAGCCCTTCAGGAGCAGCTCCTTGCCGCGCTTGGGGTCGATCCCGCTGTCGACCAGCAGATATCCCTGGCCGGCGCAGCCCCGGGCCGAGCCGGCGTCGCAGGCCCGGGCGAAATAGATTCCCGCGCGGAGCGTGTCGTTGCTGGTGGCATAGAGGCTTCCGAGCTGCGCGCAGCCGGTGGCATCGCCCAGATCACAGCCGCGCAGGGCCAGCTCTTCGGCTTGCTCCCGGTTTCCGGTCCCGAGCGCGACGAAAGACTGGTTGGTGCAGGACCGGCTGTCGCCCTTCTTGCAGCCGTTCGCGAGCAGCGCTTCCACCCGCGTGGCGTCCTGCGGTGTCCCGAGCCCGTGCAGGAAGACCTCGCCGAGGTTGCCGCAGGCGCGCGCGTGCCCCGCCTTGCACGTCTTCTCCAGCCGGGAAAGCGCCGTGTTCGGATCGGCGTTCTGTCCCTCGCCCAGAGCCAGGGCCCGGGCGTCGTCCGCGCAACCGTTCTTGTCCTTCGCCTTGCAGGCCTTGCGGAAGAGATCGGAGGCGCGGGCCTCGTTGCGGCGGACCCCGAGCCCGTCGCGGAGGCGGTTCCCCAGCTCGTCGCAGGCGGCGGCCTTGTCGGCGTTGCAGGAGCTTTCCAGCGCCGCGGGGGTGGCGACGGCGAGCAGCAGGACGGCCAGGATCATGGGCTGCATATACCGCGACTCAGTCGTCCGCGGTCATCTCCCGCGCTTGCGCCGGCTCGTCCCGCACCTCGGGCGGGATCGACCCGTCCTCGGGGAAGAAACGGTCGAGCGCGCGCTTCACGTCGTCCGCCGTGTGCAGCTCGGGGGCGATCCGGCGGAAGGCGAGCCCGCCCCGGCGGCCGCGGGTGTACCAGAGCAGGTGCTTGCGCAGCTCGCGGACGGCTGCCCGCTCAGCCCCCTGCCCATCCAGCTCGTGGTGCTCGTGTCCGCCGTTCGTCCGGTACGGCCGCGGATGGGGAGCGCCCTCGGGACGGACCAGCCGGTGCCTGCCGCGCTTGTCCTCGATGGCCATGCCCAGGTGGCGCAGGACCATCTCGCGCCATTCCAGGAGCGAGACCTCCTTGGGTGTCTCGCCGCGCTCGAGCGCGAGCAGCTCGCGGAAGATCCAGGGATGGCCGCAGGCGCCGCGGGCGATCCGCGCCGCGTCCGCGCCGGTCTCCGCCAGCATCCGCAGCGCGGCCTCCGCCGTGAAGAGATCGCCGGAGCCCCACACCGCGATGCGCACCGCCTGCTTCGTCCGCCGGATCAGGCCCCAGTCCGCCCGCCCCCGGTACATCTGCGCGCGCGTGCGCGGGTGCAGCCCGACCGCGACCGCGCCCCCCTGCTCGCAGGCGGCGGCCACCTCGGGCGCGTTCCGGTTCTCCTCGTCCCAGCCTGCCCGCAGCTTCACGGTCACCGGCAGCGGCGACACCGCCTCCACCACCTTGCGCACCGTCCGCTCGACCAGGAATGGATCTTTGAGCAGGGCCGCGCCGGCGCCATGGCCGCAGACCTTCTTCACGGGACAACCCATGTTGATGTCGACCGCGTCCACGGGACCGTACTTCTCGACCGCCACGCGCGCGCCCGCCGCGAGCACGTCGGGGTCGTTCCCGAAGACCTGGATGGCGAACGGCCGCTCGGAAGCGGGGCGCTCCAGGTAGCTGAGGGTCTGATCCCCGCCGTGCACCAGGCCGTGGCTGCTGATCATCTCGGTGTGCGCGATCGACGCGCCCATCTCCCGGCAGAGGAGGCGGAACGGCCAGTCGGACACGCCGGCGAGAGGGGCCAGGAAGTAGCGATTCGGCAGCGTGAGCGGCCCCAGCCGGACGGGTTGCACCTCGCGGCGCTCCGCGTGCACGGGCTTGTGCGGCTCGCCGCGAGCGGCGAACGGCGCGTCCTGGTTGAGGGCCCCGACGGACATGGGGCCACGCTTGTAACACCATTTCGTCCGCACCTCTGCTACGAGTGCCAGGCCGTGCGTCTCGTGTGCGTCCTTCTGGCAGCCGCTTGCGCAGCGCCCAAGCAGCCGTCTCCCGCACAGCCGCCGCCGGAGCTCAGGGCGGCGCCGGCGGGGCCGCCCGACCAGGCGACGCTGGTCTTCTGGTCTTCCGTCGCGGGCCAGATCGTCCCCTGCGGTTGCTCTCCGGACCAGCGCGGCGGTCTTCCGCGCGCGGTGGCGTACGTGGACCAGCTCCGGAAAACCACGCCCAACGTGCTGTTCGTGGACGCCGGCGATCTGCTGTTCGAGACCCCGGCGAAGCCGAACGCGCAGGCGCTGACACAGAAACAGCTCAAGGCGCGCACGCTCGCGCGCGGCGACGAGCTGCTCCAGGCAGCGGCACGCGCGGTGGGACAGCGCGATCTGGCCCTCGGGGCGGGCTTCGCGGCGGAGACGGCCGGGAGAGTGCCGCTGCTCGACGCCGGGGTTGGTCCCGTGGCCGGGACCCGCGAGACGCTGCTCGTGAACGCCGGCCCGGTGAAGGTGGGCCTGTTCGCCGCTGGCTTCGAGGCGGACGTTCCCGCCGCGATGGCCGCCCGCGCCCGCGCGCTGCGCGAGCAGGGCGCCCGCCTGATCGTCCTGCTCCTGCATCCGCGCGGAGCGAACGCGTTTCCGGCTGCGCAGGCGCTCTTGCCTGCGGCGAAGGCAGCCGGCGTCGACCTTTTGGTCCTGGGCAGGCGCGACGATCCGGCCGGCGATCCCAACGCGCGGGATCCCGGCGCTCCGCCGCTTTTCGCGGTCGAGGGCCACGGGCAGAGCATGCTGCGCCTCGACGTCCATCTCGGCGAAGGACCGCCGGCGCTGGCGCCCACCGCCCAGGATCGCGACCAGGAGCTGAAGGCCCTCGACGCCCGCATCGATCGCTTCCGGGCGCAGCTCGCAGGAGCGCCGCAGCGGCGCCAGCAGCTGGAGGCCAAGATCCAGGAGCTGGAGGAGCGCAAGCGCGCGATCCTGGCGGCGCCCTTGCCGCAGCCACCCGCCGGCAGCTCGTGGGTGAAGGCCTCGTTCGTTCCGCTGACGAACGAAGTCGGTTCCGATGCGGATGCCCAGAAGCTGGTCGATGCGTACGACCAGAGAGTGGCCGAGTTGAACCTCCAGGAAGCACAGAAGCAGCCCGAGGCGTGCCTGCCCCCTGCGCCCGGCGAGCTCTCCTTCCTCGGCGTCGCCGCCTGCGCCGAGTGCCACGAGGAGGCGTCGCAGTTCTGGGCGGAGACGAAGCACGCGCACGCGTACGACACGCTGGTGGGCGTGACGAAGCAGTTCAGCCTCGACTGCATCCAATGTCATGTGACGGGTTGGCAGCAGCCAGGCGGCGTCTGCCGCATCGACCGCACGCAGCTCGGCGGCCCCGGCGTCGCCGGAAGAGGCGTCGGACGCCGCGACGTGCAGTGCGAGGACTGCCACGGGCCGGGGAGCGCGCACGTGAAGGACGCCACCGGAGGTGGCATCCAGCGCGAGGTCCCGGCGGTGGCGTGCATGCGCTGCCACGAGCTCGCCAACTCGCCTCACTTCGACGATGTGAAGTATCGTCCGTACATCGTGGGTCCGGGGCATGGAGAGCCGCTGGCGAAGGGCCAGAAGCCGCATCCCCGGCCGGGCGGTCCGCACCATGAGTGAGTTCCGGGTGGTTGAGTCCCTCGCCGCCCAGCCCGGATCCGGCCGCCTCTGGCTGATGGTCGCGGCCCAGCGCAAGCGGCTGGGCATGGCGGCGCGCCGGATGCTCTCGCAGGGTGGCCTCCTCGCCCTGCGCGGGGTGCCGGACGTCTCGCTGGATCTCATGATGCGCATCGCGCACGCGACCATGCTGGCGCAAGGCGCGGAGAGCTGGACGTCGACGCTCGGCGGCCACCGGGTGCACCGCTACGCTTTTGCAGGTGCGGGCAACGGGCCTCCGATCCTGCTGCTGCACGGGCTGGGCGGCTCCGCCAGCTCGCTGGCTCCCCTGGTTCCGGGTTTGCTCCCGCTCACGCCGCGCGTGGTGATGCTGGAACTGCCGGGTCACGGGAGGTCGCCGCCGCCGGCGAACGGACCCCTCTCGGCGCGCGAGTATGGGACGGTGGTGATCGCCTGCGCCGAAAAGATGAAGGCGGAGCACGGGCGCAACGTCGCCCTGGTGGGGAACTCGCTGGGCGGCGCGCTCGCGCTCTACGCCGCGCACGAACGGCCGGACCTCGCCGCGGGGGTGGTCGGCCTCAACCCCGCCGGCGCGGAGCTGTCCGACGAGGCGATGAATGTGTTGCCCCGCGACTTCCCGGATCCGAACGCCGGAGCCGCGCACATGGCGCGGCTGCTGTTCCACCGGACGCCCTGGCCGTTCTGGCTGGTCGCGCGCGACTTCGCCCGCCACTGGGGCACGCCCACCGTCCAGCGGATCCTCGACGACGCGCGCTCCGGGAGCGACCGGTCGCTGGGCATCGAGGTGCTCACCGACATCCACGTACCGGTGCTGATCCTCTGGGGCGAGGAGGACCGGCTCTTGCCGCTGAGCAGCGTCGAGGATTTCGCGCGGATCGAGGGTGCGCGCGTGCAGATGCTGCCGGGCTGCGGGCACATCCCCCAGCTTGAAAAGCCGGCCCTGACGCGGCGCGCGGTTGCCGACTTCGTCAAGACCCTGAAATAAGCGAGGCGCGCCGTGCATTCTCGCTGCTGGGAGGAGCCCGGCCCATGTCGGCAGACCACCGCAGACATGCGCAAATATGTACTTTGACAGGGGGACCCGCGGCCAGTAGGAGGAGAAGGTTGCGCTCCGCGATCGTCATCGTGCTCGCAGCCGTCTGCGCCGCGCCGCCCTCCGTGCGCGCGCAGGAAGACCCTTGGGGCGACGCGCAGCGCGAGAGCGAATCCGCGCGCGCCGGCGAGTCCCCTCGCCTGATCGATCCGCCCCGTCCCGGCGAGCAGAAGCAGGACGACACCGCCGACGATCCGGAGGCGCAGTCCGAGGTGGAGAAGGGCGCCGCCGAGCTCGAGGCGGTGCGCAAGGCGGAGGAGAAGGCCGGTCTTCTGCCGCAGCCGCCGGGCGCCGGTCCCCGCGACGGCATCTCCGTGGGTCTCGACCCCACCGATCCGCTGGCCCGCGACCTCTCGACCGCGCAGGGCACCGGCCTCGACGGCGCGCCCCTGGGCGACCCGGCCCCGGCGGGGAGCGTCTCGGTCAAGCTGCCCGAGCTGCTCGGCATCTCCGAGGAGGAGCTGCGGGCCAAGTTCGACATCCCGGTCGAGCTCAACGACGCAGTGGTCGCCTACATCCGCTTCTTCCAGACCGACGCGCGAGAGCACTTCAGCAGGTGGCTGGGCCGGAGCACGCGCTACATCCCGATGATGCGGCAGGTGCTGGAACGCGAGAAGCTGCCGCTGGACACCGTCTACCTGGCGATGATCGAGAGCGGGTTCAGCGCCTACGCGTACTCTTTCGCGAAGGCGGCCGGGCCGTGGCAGTTCGTGGTCGGCACCTCCAAGCGGTACGGCCTGCTCACCGACTTCTGGGTGGACGAGCGGCGCGACCCGTACAAGTCCACGATCGCGGCGTCCCGGTATCTCAAGGAGCTGCGCGACCGGTTCCACGGCAGCTGGTATCTCGCCTGGGCCGGCTACAACGCCGGCGAGGGGAAGATCAGCCGAGCCATCCGCCAGGAGAAGACCACCGACTTCTGGCGGATGATGGGCAAGGGCCGGACGCTGCGGGCGGAGACCAAGCACTACGTCCCCAAGCTGATCGCCGCGGCGCTGATCGCCAAGCATCCCGAGCGGTTCGGGTTCCGCGTCGACTACGACGAGCCGCGCGAGCTCGAGGAGGTGCGCGTCCCGGACGCCACCGACCTGCACGTGCTCGCCAAGGCGGCTGGCATCACCTTCGAGGAGTTCCGCGATCTCAACCCCGAGCTGCGCCGGTTCTGCACGCCGCCGGGAGGCTGGACCATCAAGCTGCCCAAGGGCACCCGCGACGGGTTCCTCGCCGAGTACCAGAAGCTGGACGCGAAGGATCGCCTGAGCTTCACCGAGCACCGGGTTGAGAAGGGCGAGCCGCTCTCGAAGATCGCGCGCGCGTACGGCGTCACCGAGGGGCAGATCCTGCGGACCAACGGCCTGAAGAGCTACAGGCAGGTCAAGCCGGGCCGCGTGCTGGTGATCGCCATGGCGGGCTCGTCGCGCGGGCTGCTCGCCGGGTCGCAGATCGACGGACGCCAGTACGTGCGGGGGCGCGTGCCCTCCGCGTCCGCCTCGGTCCCGACGGCGATGGCCGCGCAGCGCGCGAACGCGACCCTCTACACGGTGCGTCCGGGCGATACGCTCTGGAAGATCGCCAACCGCTTCTCGACCACCGTGGACAAGCTGCGCAAGCTGAACAACCTCAACGGCCGGCGCGCCCGGTCGCTGCAAGTCGGCCAGACCATCGCGGTGCGCGAGTCGTAGAACCATCCTGAC
>DASQAS010000018.1:0-68365 GCA_035635635.1 Myxococcales bacterium
CCGACGTGCGTGATGTCCCCGGCGCCGAGCGTGAGCACCAGGTCGCCGGGATACGCCTTCTCTCGCAGCGTCCGCGCCAGCTCGCCGCGCTCGACGAACGCCGCGTCGCGATGACCGCAGGCCTTGATCGCCTCGTGCAGCCGGGCGCCGGAGATCCCCGCGATCGGATCCTCGCCGGCGGCGTACACCTCGGTCAGCAGCAGCGAGTCCGCGTCGTTGAACGCGGTGGCGAACTCCCCGAACAGGTCGCGGGTGCGCGTATACCGATGCGGCTGGAACGCGCAGACGATGCGGCGGTGCGGGAAGCTGGCGCGCGCGCCGGCGAGGGTGGCGCGGATCTCCGCCGGGTGGTGCCCGTAGTCGTCCACCACGGTGATGCCGTTCACCTCGCCGCGCACGGTGAACCGCCGCTGCACCCCGGCGAATCCCGCCAGCGCCTCGGCGGTCACGTTGAACGGAATCCCCAGCTCCTGCGCCACCGCGCAGCACGCCAGCGCGTTGAGCACGTTGTGTGCGCCCACCATCCGCAGCGTGACCTCGCCCTGGACCTGGCCCTTGTGCGAGACGGTGAACTTCGACTGGAAGGGCCCGAGCTTGATGCCGTCCGCCCGCCACTCCGCCTGCGGAGAGATCCCGTAGGTGGTGTGCCGCTTGCCGATCCGGGGGATCAGGTGCTGCACCACCGGGTGGTCGACGCAGAGGACGGCGAGCCCGTAGAACGGCACGCGATCGGCGAAGTCGACGAAGGCCTGCTGCAGCGCCTCCACCGTTCCGTAGTAGTCCAGGTGCTCGGGATCGACGTTGGTGATCACCGCGATGGCGGGCGAGAGGCGCAAGAAGGAGCCGTCGCTCTCGTCGGCCTCGACCACCATCAGCTGTCCGCGGCCGAGCTTCGCATTGGAGCCGAACGCGTTGAGCTTGCCGCCCACCACCGCGGTCGGGTCCAGGCCGGCGTGCGCCACCACCGTGGCGATCAACGAGGTGGTGGTGGTCTTCCCGTGCGAGCCGGCGATGGCGACGCCCTCCTTGAGGCGCATCAGCTCCGCCAGCATCTCGGCGCGCGGGATCACCGGGATGCCACGGTCCTTCGCCGCGACCACTTCCGGGTTGGTCTTCTTCACCGCGCTGGAGGTCACCACCACGTCCACGTCGGGCGCGACGTTCCCGGCGCGGTGGCCGATGGCGATCGCTCCGCCGAGCGCGGCGAGGCGCCTGGTGATCTCGCTCTCTTTCAGGTCGGATCCACTGACCCGGTAGCCGAGGTTCAGGAGGAGCTCGGCGATACCGCTCATGCCGATTCCTCCGATCCCGACGAAGTGGACCTTGACCTTCTTGTCGCGGAACACTGTGCCCCTCTCCAGGTCACGTACTGCGAATGTACTCGATTCGATCTACGATAATCAATAGCTGAGCTTGGGTGGATTCTACTTAGCGGGCAGCCGGCGGCAGGTGCCTCCCTTCCCGGACCAGTCGTTTACGGCAGAGCGAGACGCAGACGTCCGCGATCTCCCGCGCGGCCTCCGGCCGGCCCAGAAGCCCGCTCGCCCGCGCCATCCGGGCCAAACGGTTCCGGTCGCTTTCCAGCGCCCGGATCTCGGCCGCAAGCTTCTGTGCCGTCAGGTCTTTTTCCGGCAGCAGCAGGGCCGCCTCCGACTCCACCAGGCTGCGCGCGTTCACGGTCTGGTGGTCGTCTGCGGCGAACGGGAACGGCACCAGGATCGCCGGCTTCTTGCACACGGTCAGCTCGGCGATGGTGGTGGCGCCGGCGCGGCAAACGAGCAGATCCGCCCCGGCGTACGCCCGCGGCATGTCGTCGATGAACGCCACCGCCTGCGCCTTCAGGCCGGTCGGCTCGAGCTTCGCGTACCGGGCGGCGATCTCGGGCTGGTCCTTGACGCCGGTCTGGTGCAGCACCTCGAGGTGCGATCCGATCTCCGGCGCGAGCAGCTCGAGCGCCTCCGCCACGCGCAGGTTGAGCGCGTGGGCCCCCTGGGACCCGCCGGTGACGAACAGGCTGAGGCGGTCGCTGGGAGCCTTGGTGTGCAGGTAGTTGTCCAGGAAGCCGCGGCGGATCGGATTCCCCAACAGATGCGTCTTCCGCGCCGGGAACACCGCCTCCGCCTGGGGAAAGGCGATGAAGATCGCGTCCACGAATCGCCCGAGAGTTCGGTTGGTGAACCCCGGCAGCGCGTTCTGCTCCTGGATGGCGGTCGGCTTGCGCATCAGCCACGCCGCCAGCAGCACCGGGCCGCTGGAGTAGCCGCCCACGCCGATCACCACGTCCGGATCGAACTGCCGCAGGATCCGCACCGACTGCCAGAGCGCGCGGGGAACGCGGAACAGCCCTCGCAAGAGCCCCGAGAACCCGATCCGCTTGAGCGGTCCCACGTCGATGAGCTGCAGCGGGTAGCCCGCCTTGGGCACCTCGCGCGCCTCGATACCGCGCGCCGAGCCGACGAAGAGTACGTCGTTGCGGGGATGGCGGGTCTTCACTTCCTCCCCCAGCGCAAGGCCGGGGAAGAGATGTCCGCCCGTCCCGCCGCCGGCGACGAGCAGCCTCATCGCTGCGCTCCCGCGCCCTTGCGCAAGAAGCCGCCGGCGCCGCCGCTGACCGAGAGCACCACGCCGGCGGCGAAGCAGGAGGCGATCACCGACGACATCCCGTAGGAGAGGAACGGCAGCGCCATCCCCTTGGTGGGCAAGAGGGCCAGCGCCATCCCCGCGTTGACCAGCGCCTCCACCGAGAGCAGGAGCGTGAGGCCGAGCGCCACCCAGCAGCCGAAGGCATCCGGCGACGCATGCGCGGCCTTGATCCCGCGCCAGACGATCACCGCGAAGAGCAGCAGCACCGCCGAGACGCCCGCGAACCCGAATTCCTCGCCGACGATACTGAGGATGAAGTCGGTGTGCGCGGCCGGGAGGAAGAACAGCTTCTGGTGGCTCTCGCCGAGGCCCACGCCGAACGATCCCCCGGCGCCGAAGCCAAGCAACGACTCGACCGTCTGGTATCCGTGGCCGCGCGGGTCCTTCCAGGGATCGAGGAACGTGAGCACCCGCTGGATCCGGTAGGGTGACTTCCAGATCAGGATGCCCGCGATGGGGGCGGCGGCCCCGGCCACCGCGAGCAGATAGGCGAGGGGGGCGCCGGCCACGAACAGGAGCGCGAGCGTGACCACCGCCAGCACCACGGTGGTGCCGAAGTCCGGCTCGAGCATCAACAAGGCGCCGAGCAACGCGAGCATGATCACGTGAGGGAGGAAGCCCACCGAGAACATGCGGATGCGCTCCTGCTTCTTCGCCAGAGAGCGCGCCAGCCACAGCACCAGCGCGATCTTGGCGAGCTCGCTCGGCTGGAACGTCAGCCCCGCCACCCGGATCCAGCGGCGCGCCCCGCCGGCGGAATGACCGAGGCCCGGCAGATGCATGAGCAGGAGGAGCCCGACGGACACGAGCAGGAGCGGGACCGCCAGCGGCTCCAGCCGGCGGTAGCCGAGCTTCATCACGGCCAGCAGCACGGCCAGGCCCAGGCAGGCGCCGATCGCCTGCCGCTTGAAGAACCACATGGCGTCGCCCAGCCTCGCGCCGGCGTACACGGCGCTCGCGCTGTACACCATGACCACTCCGAAGGTCACCAGCGCCAGCACCGCGCCCAGCAGGACGGGGTCGTATCGCAGGCCCGGGCGCAGCTCCGACCGCTGCCGTTGTACGCGCGCTCCGGCGACGGCGGAGAAGCTCATGCGAGCTCCCGCACCAGCGCCTTGAACTGCTCGCCCCGGTCCTCGAAGTTGCGGAACTGGTCGTACGACGCGCAGGCCGGCGAGAGCAGGACGACGTCACCGCACCGGGCGCGCTCGCGCGCCCGGAACACGGCGGTCGCCAGAACGCCGCAGGGCTCGATGTCCGCCACTCCTGACAGCTCCGAAGCGATGGCGGGAGCGTCTTCACCGATCGTCAGGATCGTCTTCACCCGCCCGCGCATCAGCTCGCGCAGCGGCGCGTAGGGAGCGCCCTTGCCCCTCCCCCCCATGATGATGTGGACGTTGGCGGGAAAGGCGCTGAGCGACTTCTCCACGCTGTCCACGTTGGTGGCCTTGGAGTCGTTGATCCACTCCACGCCCTCCAGCACGCGGACCGGCTCGAGCCGGTGCGGCAGGCCGGGATACGAATCGAGTCCCTTCTGCAGGGCCTCGAGCGCGACGCCGAGATGCCGCGCCAGCAAGCAAGCCGCGAAGGCGTTCTCGCGGTTGTGCACGCCCCGCAGCGTGGGCACGCGCAGCGAGAGCTCCTTGCCCTCGATGCGCAGCGGCCCCCGCGGGTCGAAGCCGACCCGGCGGACGCCTGGCGCGGTCTTCATCTCGCGCACGCGCGCGTCGGCCTCGTTGATGGCCGCCGTGTCCCCCGGCTGCTGGTTTCTGAAGATGCGCTCCTTGGCCGCCGCGTAGGCCTCGAGCGAGGGATACCGGTCGAGGTGGTCGGGGGTGACGTTGAGCACGGTCGCGGCCGCGCAGCGCAAGGAGACGATCGACTCGAGCTGATAGCTGGACAGCTCGCAGACGGTCGCGTCCACCCGCTCGCCGCCGAGCACCCGGTTGCTGAGCGCGTTGCCCAGGTTGCCGCCGGTGAACACCCGCAGCCCCGCGGTAGCCAGCAGATGCCCGCAGAGCGCGGTGGTGGTGCTCTTGCCGTTGGTGCCGGTGATCCCGATCAGCGGCTCCGCGATGAAGCGCGAGGCCAGCTCGACCTCGCCGATCAGCTCCAGCCCGCGCGAGCGCGCCTCGGCGAAGATCGGCAGCGAGAGCGGCACACCCGGGCTGACCACGACCAGGTCGATCCCGCGCAGCGACGCGGGGACCACCCGCCGCAGCTCGCCCTCGAAGCGGACGTCGTCGTCGTCCGCCGCGATCACCTGCGCGCCCCGCGCCTGCAGCAGCCGCGCCGCCGCCGCGCCGCTCTTTCCCAGGCCCACCACCAGGGCATGTCGTCCGGCGAGGTTCATCGCAGCTTGAGCGAGGCCAGCGCGGTGAGCGCGAGGATGATGGAGACGATCCAGAAGCGGACGATGATCTTGGGCTCGGCCCACCCCTTCAGCTCGAAGTGATGGTGGATGGGCGCCATCCGGAAGATGCGCCGGCCGGTGCGCTTGAACCAGAACACCTGCGCCATCACCGAGAGGATCTCGGCGAAGAAGACGCCGTGGATGATCGCGCTGTCCACCTCGTTCTTGGTGAGGACCGCGAGCACGCCCAGGCCGCCGCCGAGGGCCAAGGAGCCCACGTCGCCCATGAACACGCTGGCGGGATAGGTGTTGAACCAGAGGAAGCTGATGCCGGCTCCGGCCATGGCCGAGCAGAACACGGCCAGCTCCGCCGCCCCCGGGATGTGCGGGATCAGCAGGTAGTCGGCGATGTTCAGGCCGCGGATGGTGGCGCCCGCGAGGTACGCGAGCAGCATGAAGGTGAGCGCGCTGACGATGGTGGGACCGATGGCCAGGCCGTCCAGGCCGTCGGTGAGGTTCACCGCGTTCGAGGTCCCCACGATCACGATGAACGCGAACGGCAGGTAGATCCACCAGGGCAACACCGGGTTGAACAGCTTCACCTTGACGAAAGGGATGGCCAGGCGCGTGTCGAGCTGCAGCGCGTGCGTCCTCCAGTCCACGCAGAAGATCAGGATCACGGCGACGAAGACCACCGTCTGCCAGAGCAGCTTCTTGCGCCCCGCCAGCCCCTTCGAGTTGCGCTTGCTGAACTTGAGCCAGTCGTCCGCGAAGCCGATGGCGCCGAAGCCCAGGGTGAGGATCAGCGCCGCCCAGACCATCCGGTTGGTCAGATCGGCGAAGAGGAGCGTCCCCACCAGCATCGCCCAGAGGATCAGCCCGCCGCCCATCGAAGGCGTGCCGGTCTTCTTCTGGTGCCCTTCCGGCGTGTCCTCGCGCACGTTGCTCTGGCCGTGCTGGAGCTTGCGGAGCGCCTCGATGTAGGTGGGGCCGAGGAAGAGCCCGATCACCAACGAGACCAGGCCGGCCATCAGCATGCGGAAGGTCGGGTACCGCAGCACGTTGAAGAGGGGGAAGCGGTCGGCGTACTGGAAGAGGAGGTTGTAGAGCATCCCTACGCTCCCGCCAGCGCGTCGCTGATGCGCTCCATCTTCATCCCGCGCGAGCCCTTCACCAGAACCACGTCCTCGGGCCGCATCCGCGCCTGGACCAGCCGGACCGCCTCCGCCGGATCCTCCGTGGACTCGATGTTCTTCGCCGGCAGCCCGGCCTCCTCCGCTCCCTCTCCCAACGCCCGCGCGCGCCGGCCGAAGCAGACCAGGAGCGACAGCCCCGCTCCGGCCGCGAACCGGCCGACGTCACGGTGCAGGTCCAGCTCGGTCGGTCCCAGCTCCAGCATGTCGCCCAGCACCGCGATCGCCCGGCCCTTGCCGCGCACCAGGTGCGTCAGCGTGAGGAGCGCCGCCTTGGTGCTGCTGGGATTGGCGTTGTAGCAGTCGTCGATCAAGAGCGCGCCGTTCGGCAGGTGCACCGGGCGCATGCGCCGCCCCGGGGTGGTGGCGTTGGCCAGCCCGCGCAGGATCCGCGCCGGCTCGAACCCGAGCGCGACCCCCACCGCCGCCGCTCCGGCCGCGTTGTGTCCGTTGTGCGTGCCGATCAGCTTCAGCTCCACCAGGCGCGTCTTTCCGCCGAGCTCCAGCTCGACGCGCAATCCAGGACCGCCGTGGTGGGCAGAGACCAGGCGGACGTCGCTGCCCTGCGTGGCCCCGAAGGTCACGAGCTTGCGCCGGGAGAGCTTCGCCTGGCCCATCACCAGAGCGTCGTCGGCATTCGCCACCGCCACTCCGCGATCGCGCAGGGCGTGGAACAGCTCGCCCTTGGCGTGCGCGACTCCGGCCAGCGACCCGACGAACTCCAGATGCACGGGGCCCACGTTGGTCACGATCGCCACGTCGGGATCCGCCCACTGCGCCAGCCGGGCGATCTCGCCGAGGTGGTTCATGCCGAGCTCGATCGCCGCGTAGCGGTGCTCTTCGGAGAGGCGCAGGAGCGTCAGCGGAACGCCCACCTCGTTGTTCAGGTTGCCTTCAGTCTTGAGCGTGGGCCCCGCCGCGGCAAGCACCTCCGCGATCAGCTCCTTGGTGCTGGTCTTTCCGGTGGAGCCGGTGATGCACACCACCTCGAGGTTTGCGAGCCGTTGCCGCCAGCCGGACGCGAGCGCGCCCAGGGCGCGTCCGGAGTCCGCCGCGGTCAGGATCGCGACCCCCTTCGCGTGCGGGCGCACCTTCTCGAGCGCGTCCGCCGGAACCAGGACTCCCGAAGCCCCGCCTTGCACCGCCTGCGCGACGAAATCGCTCCCGTCGAACTGGTCTCCCCGGAGCGCGAGGAACAGCCCCTTCGGCAGCGGCTTGCGCGAGTCGGTGAACACGCCCTCGAATGGCCCGCCGGTGGCGGCGACCTGCGCCCCCGCCGCCCAGGCCGCCTGCTCCAGCGTGAAGCGCGCTCCGCTCACCGGGAGATCTCCTCCAGGGCGTGCCGCGCCTCGGTGCGGTCGTCGAAGGGCCGCTTCTCCTTGCCCACGATCTGGTAGTCCTCGTGACCCTTCCCGGCGATCAGCACCGCGTCTCCCGGCCGGGCCGCGCGCAGCGCCAGCTCGATCGCCTCGCGGCGGTCGGGGACCACGCAGTAGCCGGTCAATCCCATGCGCGTGTGCCGGGGATCGAGCCGGGTCTTGCCGCTGCGGACCAGGCCGGGCTCGATGTCCGCCAGGATGGCCAGCGGATCCTCCGTCCGAGGGTTGTCGCTGGTGGCGACGACCAGGTCGGCCCGCCTGCCGGCCGCCTCTCCCATCAGCGGACGCTTGCCGCGATCGCGATCTCCGCCGCAGCCGAACACGCAGACGATCCGCGGAGCGGCCGCGTTGCGGAGGGCGTCGAGGACGCGGGCGAGCGCGTCGTCGGTGTGCGCGTAGTCCACCAGCACCACGCGGCCGGCGCGGTCCGGCACCCGCTCCAGCCGGCCCGGCGCGCCCGCGCACTCGGGAACCACGCGGAGCACCTCGCGCAGCGGGACGCCGCTGCCGCCCAGCACCCCGATGGCCGCGAGCAGGTTCTCCACATTGTGGGCGCCGATCAGCGGGCTCTGCACGTCGGCGAGACCGGTCTCCAGGGGCGCCGCGCTCCGGAGCCGGAACCGGACCCCGGAGAGATCGCTGTGCAACAGCTCCGCGGAGAGGGCCGCTCCGGCCGCGCCGCGGACGGTGAACCCGAGCGGATAAGGCACCTCGCGGGCGAGCGCGGCCACGCGCGGATCGTCGAAGTTGAGCACCGCCGGCGCGCCGTGCGGCAACAACTCGCGGAACAGCTTCGCCTTCGCCTGGAAGTAGTCCTCGAGGGTGCCGTGGTAGTCGAGATGATCGCGCGTCAGGTTGGTGAACGCCGCGCCGGCGAACGCGCAGCCCGCGGCCCGCTCCTGGCTCAGCGCGTGGCTCGAGACCTCCATCGCCACGACCTGCGCACCCGCCTCCAGCATCTTGCGCAACATTTCCTGAAGGTCGTGCGACTCGGGCGTGGTGTGCGAGGCCGGGGCACGGCCGCCTGGCCAGCGCGACTCGACGGTGCCGATCAGGCCGGTGCCCAGCCCGCGCGCCGCGGAGATCTGCTCGATCAGGTACGCGGTGGTGGTCTTGCCGTTGGTGCCGGTCACGCCGAAGAGCGAGAGCCGGCGCGAGGGCTCTCCGTGGAAGCGCGCCGCCGCCAGCGAGAAGGCCTTCCGGGGATTTTCGGCGATCACCACCGGCGCGGAGAGCTGCAGCGGCCGCGAGGCGAGGACCACCGCCGCGCCGCGCCCGACGGCTTCGGCCGCGAACTGGGCGCCGTCCGCGTTGACCCCGGGAAGCGCCGCGAACAGGGTGCCCGGCGTGGCCCGCCGCGAATCGACCGCGAGCGCGCGCACGTCCACCGCTGCCGCGCCCGGCGGCACAGTCGCGTCGACCCCTGCGAACAGGTCCTGCAAGAGCACCCTAACTCCAAGTCCAGGGGACACGAATCGCGGCTCCGCCGCTCATCATGTCCCCTACACGGTCACGAATCGCGCTTCACCGCTCATCATGTTCCCTACACAGCTCCTCCCGGAAATACGACGGCTACCCCGGCGGCGCCAGCGTGACTTTCACTCTCGCACCGCGCTTGACAATCGCTCCCGCGCGCGGCGCTTGCGCGACGGCCCGGCCGCTCCCGCGCAGCTCCGGCTCCAGCGACGCCTGTGCCAGCCGGCGGGCCGCGGTGCGCGCGCCGAGCCCGGAGACGTCGGGCACCACCGCCTGCCCCGGACCGACCGGCACGTCCAACGGCTCCCGGGGAGTCTCGTCCGCTTCGAACCCGGGCGCCAGTGCGGAGACGAGCAGCGGCGCATTCTCCTTCACCTGCTCCGGCATCACCTCGAGCTGCCGCAGCGCCTCATGTGCGATGGCGCCCCACGCCGGCGCCGCCACGGTCCCGCCCGTCACCTCGGCGCCCTTGCCCTCCGGCTCGTCGATCACCACCAGGATCGCCACCCGCGGCGCGTCGGCCGGCGCGAAGCCGAGGAAGCTGGAGAGCCGCTTGTCGCCGTACCCGCCGCGGATCGGATCGACCTTCTGCGCGGTGCCGGTCTTGCCCGCGACCCGGTGGCCCTGGAGGGCGGCGCGCGTACCGGTGCCCTTCTCCACCACCTCCTCGAGCATCTCCGTCACCTGACGCGCCGTCTCCTCCCGCAGCACGCGCCGCACTTCCTCTCGCTCGCGCGAAAAGAGGACCGTCCCGTCCGGCGCGACCACCTTGGACACCAGGAAGGGCTTGAGCAGCACGCCGCCGTTGGCGATCGCGGCCATCGCGGCCACCGTCTGGATGCCGGTCGCGCTCATGCCCTGGCCGAAGGCGGTGGTGTTCATGGCGATCAGGGGCATCCGCCTGGGATCGGCCAGCGCGCCCCGCGCCTCGCCGGGCAGCCCGACCCCGGTCTTCTCGCCGAACCCGAACGCGCGCAGGCCGGAGATCAGCTTCTCCTTGCCGAGCCGCTCGCCGATCTTGGCCGCGCAGATGTTGGACGATTCCCGCAGCACGGTGGCGGGCGTCGCCCAGTCCACCGGATGCGTGTCGTGGATCTTGCGCTCCCCGCGCGTCCAGAGGCCGTGCTCGCAGTAGAGCAATTCGTGGGGCCGCAGGACGCGCTCCTCGAGCGCCCGCGCGACCACGAAGCTCTTGATGGTCGATCCGGGCTCGAGCTGGTCCTGGACGGCGCGGTCGCGCCAGATCATCGGATCGCGGCCCGGCTTGTTGGCGTCGAAGGCCGGATTGCCGGCGAGGGCCAGCACCGCTCCGCTATTGACGTCCATCACCACCGCCCAGCCGCCGACGGCGCGCGCGGACTGCACCGCCTTGGCCAGCTCCTTCTCGGCCGCGAGCTGGATGGCGCTGTCCAGCGTGAGCGTGACGGTGGCCCCGGTCAGCTCGGAAGGATCCGGGGCGCCGTGCTCCAACACCATGTTGCCCCGCGCGTCCCGCGTGGCCTGCACCTGGACGCTCTTGCCTCGCAGCTGCGCATCGAGCTCGCGCTCGAGGCCCTCCTGTCCGCTGTCCTCGCCGACGAACCCAAGCACGTGGCCGGCCAGCTCGCGCTGCGGGTAGAACCGCTTGGGCTCCTTGACCAGCTCCACTCCGTCCAGGGCGAGCTCGCGCACCCGCCGCGCCGCGGCCTCGTCGACGCGCCGCCTGATCCAGACGAACCGCCGATCGGGCTGCTGGAGCTTCTCCAGCACCCTGGCGCGATCCAGCCGCAGCGCGCCCGCCAGCGCGGCCGAGGCCGCCGCTCGCGCGCGCGCCGTCTCGAAGGCGGAGGGATCGGCGAACACGGAGTCCACGTCGCGGGTCACCGCCAGCGGCTCGCCTCGCCGATCGACGATCAGGCCGCGCCGGGGCGCCCACTCCACCTCGCGCCGCGTCTGGTCGCGCTGCAGCCTGGAGAGCCGGGATCGGTCGAGGAGCTGCACCTTCGCCGCCCGCAGCAGGACGACGCCGAACGCCGCAAGCACCGCAAGCCCGAGCACGATCGCGCGCACCCGCATCCACTTGCCGTCCCTCTGGGGCGCGGTCCGCACCGCATCACCTCGACGCCGTCAGGACCGACGGCCGGACGGCGCCCCCCACCAGGACCACCACCCGATCCACCGGAGGCGGCCCCATGTGCAGCCGGGTGCGCGCGAGCTCCTCGATCCGCTGCGGGCTCTTCAGCTCGGCCGCGCGGATGCGCAGTTCCTCGTTCTCCCGGACCAGCTCGCGGTACTCGGCGGAGAGGCGCGACAGGGCGTAGCCGCGCTCGGTCACACCGGTGCGCACCCAGGCGTGAAGCAGGAGCGGCAAGGCGATCAGCGCGCAGGAGAGGGTGGCCGCGGCGAAGTTGCGCAGCCCACGCCGCTCGACGTTGCGGCGGACGTTGCTGGAGGTCGCCGGACGCCTCACGAGAGCCTCTCCACCGCCCGCAGGTGTGCGCTGCGGGCGCGCGGATTGGCGAGGACTTCCTCCTCGCTCGCGTTCACCGGCTTTCTGGTCAAGACCTTCCACTGCGCGGTGCGGCCGCAGGCGCAGACCGGGAGCTGCGGAGGACAGATGCATCCGGTGGCGAGGCGGGCGAAGCCCTGCTTCACCATGCGGTCCTCGAGGGAATGGAAGGAGATGGCCGCAGCCCTGCCGCCGCGGGCGACGATCCGGGGGAGCTGGAGGAGCCAGTCTCCGAGGGCGCCGAGCTCGTCGTTCACGGCGATGCGCAAGGCCTGGAACGTCCGGGTGGCGGGATGGATGTCGCGCGGCCACGCCTTGCGCGGGATCGCCCCGGCCACCACCTCGGCCAGGTCCCGCGTATCCGCGATCTCCTTGGCGACCCACGCCTTGTGGACGGCGCGCGCGATGCGCCGGGCGAAGCGCTCCTCGCCCAGCGACTCGAGGATCCGCGCCAGCGCCTTCTCGTCCCATTCGTCCAGGCGCTCCCGCAGCGGACGCCCGCGGGTGGGATCCATCCGCATGTCCAGCGGACCTCCGGCGCGGAAGGAGAAGCCGCGCGCGGGATCGTCGAGCTGCGGCGAGGAGACGCCGAGATCGACCAGGGCGCCGTCCACCTCGGCGACCCCGATCTGATCGAGGACCGCGCGCGCGTCGCGGAAGTTGCCGTGGGCGATGGCGATGTCGCGGCCCGAAAGGCGGGCCCGTGCGGCTTCGAGAGCCGCCGGATCCTGATCGATCCCCACCACCCGGGCCCCCGCGTCGAGCAGGGCTTCCGCATGGCCGCCGCCTCCGAGCGTCCCGTCGAGGATCACCTTGCCCGGCCCCGCGGCCAGAAGCTCCGCGGCCTCACGGCGGAGCACGGTCTGGTGGGCGAACTCCGTCATTTCCGCATCGTCCTCGCGCGCGCCACCGCCACCGGCGCGACCGCCTCCTCCACGCTGCGCAGGAGGACCAGCTCCGACCCGCCGGTCGCCTTCAGGATGTTGGTGACGTACGGGTTGCCCACCGCGATCAGCAGATCCCCGCCGCGCTTGAGCAACTCGCGCCGGCGGGCCACCAACTCGGGAACGCCCGAGTAGTCGAGGTGGGTCACCTCGCGCAGATCGAGGACGATCCGGCCGGCCTCGGCCGCCGCGCGCCCCACCGTGTAGTCGATCGCCCAGACCGCTTCCCGGTCGAGCTCTCCGCGCACGGCGACGGTCGCGACGTTGTCCTCCCAGCGCACGCATGGCGAGCGCGGGCCCGGCGCGGGCTTGAGGGCCAGCACGGCCGCCTTCGGGTCGTTGCGGGTCGAACCGTTTCGCGAACCCTTCTCGGTCATCGTCGTCCTCACGCTGTCGTCACAGAAGCTCGCTCAACCGCTTGGCCAGGTCCTGCTGCGCCTGCTCCGTCCGCGCCGTCTTCTGGACTTCCGCCCATCGCTGCGGCGTCCAGATCTCGATGCGCTCCACCGTTCCCGCCCAGGTGATTTCCTCGACCAGGCCCACGTGCTCGCGGAGACTGGGCGGGATGAGGATCCGGCCGAGCTTGTCCACCGGGCACTCCTGCGCGGGAGCGATGAAGGCGCGCGAGAGCAGCCGGATGTCGCGGTCGAAGATCGACCGGGCCGCGACCTTCTCGGCCAGCCGCTGCCAGGCCGCCGGAGCGAAGGCGACCAGGCAGGGATCGAGCAGGTCCGGCGTGATGAAGAGCTTGTCCGCCTTTTGGGCCGCGAGCAGCTCGCGAAAGCGCGCGGGAAGGCTGGTGCGGCCCTTGGCGTCGATCGCATGCTGGAAGACGCCAGAGAACATCGGCCGCGATCCCTTCGGTGGTTGTGGCGATCCACTTCATGCCACTTCGATCCACGGAGCGCAGAGTCGGGGATCCGGTCCGGGCTGTCAAGCAACCGCCCCCTGAACAGAAAAGCAGCCGGATTGCTAGTGGTTCGGCAGTCCCCTACCCGCTTTCGGTTGGGGTATGCGATACCGCCGCCGGTACGCCGATGTAGGCGCCGGCGGAGACCGGATGGTCCTGCACGACGACAGCTTCCGGAGGCTCTTGCGGGCGCGCGACGCGATCCATGCGCGCTACGCGCAGTCGTTGCGGCTCGAGGATCTCGCCCGTGAGGCGGCGCTCTCGCCCTTCCACTTCCTGAGACTGTTCCGCTCGGCCTTCGGCGAGACGCCGGGTTCAGCCTGGTGCAGCGGCCGGGGTAGGGTCCCTCTCCAACTCGCCCCGGGGCGAGTTGGTTTCATGAAGACGAGCGGCCTCTTCCCTCCTCGACGCCGCTGTCCTACGTGACCGGGGTCGCTTCCGATCCCTGGACATGGATCTACTTACCCGCGCGCTTCGCCGCGGTGAAGATCGACTTCGGCACCATGCAGTGCACGCCTTTCCGCACGTCCACCACCTGGCTGATCCGGCAGTCCGCAGTCATCGAGGCGAGGCTGTAAGCCTCGTACCGGTCCATCCCCTTTGTGGCGAGGAAGTCCACCGTCTCGTTGAGCGCATTGGTGAACGCCTTCATGAGATCTTCGTCGAACCCGACGAAGATCCATTGCGTCTTTGTCTCGATCCGCGGCCAGGTCAGCTTCATGTCCTTGCGCACGATCGGCTGGAGCCGGATCTCCTGGAACGAGCACTCCAGCGCGGTCAGGTTCACCTCGCCGTTGCCCTGCGCGCAGTGGGAGTCGCCGGTCCAGATCAGCCCGCCCTTGAGGAACACCGGGATGAAGATGGTGGTCCCCTCGGTCAGCTCATTGATGTCCATGTTGGAGCCGTTCTTCCACGGCCGCAGCGTGCTCACCGGCGCCATGGGGTCGTCCTTCACCCCGCCCTTGCGCGGCGACGGGTCGTCCGGGTCGATGCCGACCGCCAGCGTTCCCGGGAAGGGACGGAGGGGAATCTCGATCCCCGGCTTGAACCGCACCGTCTTCGCCTTGGGGTCGATGTCGAAGTACTGCACGTGGCCTTCGGGGAAATCCTTCGCCAGCGCGCCGATGGTCGGAAACTCCTTGCCGGGCAGGTTGAAGTTGGTGCCCACCTTCTTGGGGACAATCTTGAGGATCCGGATCTCCAGCACATCGCCCGGCTCGGCGCCGTTCACCGCGATCGGGCCGGTAATCGAGTGCGGTCCGCCTCCGGGATTGGCCTTGCGGAGCTCGACGATCTTCTCCATCGTCACGCCCTTCGTGATCTGATCCTTGGCGTGCATCAGCGTCTCGATCGAGACGGTGTCCCCGGAATCGATGATGAGCTGCGGCGGCTCCTTCGGGTCGAGCCAGCCCCACTGCACCTTGTCCGGCGTGGCCTTCAGGATGTGGTGCTTGCCTGCCGCGGACGCGGCGAACGACGCCAAGGCGATCGCTGCCAGCGAGATCGTGCGCATGGGGCCCCCGTGTCCCACTCGATGTGGGCGAATCGCGAACGCTAGCGCAGCGCGCCATGCTCCTTCAACACGCTCTCCACCACCGAGCGCGCGATCGCGTGGTAGCCGCCCTGCGCCTCCGCGTAGATGCGGCCTGCCGCCGAAGGGTCCCGTCGCGCCAGCTCGGTGTAGATCGGACGCAGATACCGCATGCGCCCCGTCTCCAGGACCACGCGGCGCGCGGCCTCCACCGCCTCGGGCGCGCCGGACTTGAGCTGCAGGAGCACGAAGGTGTGGCGCAGCTCCAGGCTGCGCCGGGTGGAGATCCCGAAGCGCCGGTCGATCTCTCCGAGGTCCACGGCCTTTGGCAAGAGCCCCTGGAGATAGACCAGCAGCTCGGTCGGGTTCGCCGGATCCGCCGACCCGCTCCGGAGCTGTTCCGCGCGAGCCGATCGCGGCGTGGACGCGCCGGCCGGCAACCCGGTCCCATCCACGAAAGCGAGCGCCCCCGCGCGCGCGGCCAGCCCGGGAAGGCGCGCCTCCAGGAAATCGAGGAAGTCCTGCGTGGTGATGCTCTGGAACCGGAAGGACCCGAGGTAGCCGCGCAGGAACTCGTCCCACGCGCCCCGCCCCGCGGTCTCCTCCAGCTTGCGCAGGAGCAGGTAGCCCTTCTCGTACGGCACCGTCGAGTACGCCTCGTCGGGGTCCACCCCGCGCAGGTCGTTCCGCAACCGCGTCAGCTCGGGCCGGCCGGCGAACCGCTCCATCGCCACCTTCAGGTCGTGCATGCCGGCCGTCGCGTGCAGCTCCGAAGCCTCGCGGCCGTGCAGCGCCTCCAGGATCCGCCGCTCGGCATAGACGGTGAACCCTTCGTTCAGCCAGAAGTCGTTGGCGCTGGCGTTGGTGACCAGGTTGCCGGTCCAGGCGTGCGCCAGCTCGTGCGCGATCACGTTCACGAGCGATCGGTCGCCGGCCAGCACCGAAGGCGTCACGAACGTCAGCCGCGGGTTCTCCATCCCTCCGTACGGGAAGCTGGGCGGCATCACCAGAACGTCGTAGCGGTCCCACTCGTACGGGCCGAACAGCGCCTCCGCCGCGCGCATCATCTCCTCCACCTGCGCGAACTCCCAGGCCGCCGCGTCCGCCACCGGGCGCTCCGCCCAGACGGCGCAGCGGCTGGAGAGCTCGCGGGCATGGAGATCGCCGACCGCGAACGACAAAAGGTAAGGCGGAATCGGCTGGGGCATCTCGAAGACGTCGACGGCTTCGCCCGCGCCGCCGGGCTCGCGGCCGCGGAAGGCGGCGGCCATGAGCGCGCGCAGCCCCGAGGGCACCGTGAACCGGGCCGAGCCCACCGTGATCCGGATCCGCGGCGTATCCTGCAGCGGGGCCAGCGAGCGCGCGTGGATGGGCTGCGACTGCGAATACAGGAACGGCTGATCGCCCGCCGTCTGGGCCGGATCGAGCCATTGCAGCGCCGTGGCGGCCGGCGAGGTCGCGTAGCGGATGCGGATGCCGCGGCTTCCCGCCGGCAGTTGCACGCGCAACCGCGCGCCCAGGATCGGCTCCGGCGCGAACAACTCGTGCCGCAGCGGCGCCCCGTCGAGGGCGGCGACCTCCCGCAAGCTCAGATCGCGCGTGTCGAGATCCAGGGGGCCCGCCCCCGGCTCGCGGAAGTGCAGGACGACCTCGCCCTCGAGCACGCGGCGCGCGAAATCCGCGCGCAACGCCAGGTCGATGCTGCGGGTCTGCGGCTGCGAAGCGTCGGCGAAGCTGTGGGGATCGAGGCGCACGCCGGACATCTAGCACGCGCGACGCGACCATTCCGGGGACAGCCTCCTACGCCTTGCGGCGGGCGTCCGCCAGCCAGTGGATCAGCCGGATCACCTCGCCGGTGTCCGCCACCTGCCAGCGCGCGTTCGTCCCGGTCCGCGGCGGAGCGCCGACGTGGACGGTGATCGCGCTGCGCCGGTTCAGGATCGCGAAGACTTCCTCGTCGGCCTCGCCCGAGCCGACGTACACCGGAAGCGCGCCGCGCATCCCCGCCAGCAGGCCGAGCACCGCGCGCCAGAGCGAGGCTCCCTCGGGGACCGCCTCCAGCGTCCCCTCCGAGCTGCGCAGCTGCAGAGCCTCGGCCGCCACCAGCTTGCCGAACTCCTCCGCCGCGGCGATGCGCGCCTGCGGCTCGGCGTTGCGCAGGTGCAGCGCCAGCGACCAGGTCCGATCCTCGATCGCGATCCCAGGCGCCTGGAGCGCCGGCACCCGCGAGCAGCCGCGGCGGAGCTTCTGCACCGCGCTCTCCGCCGTCTCCAAATCCGGCTCGGTCACCATGCGCAGCCCGCAGGTATGCACGTCGCTGCCGTGCACGCCGACGTACGAGAGCCGGTGCAGGCGCAGGCGGCGCTGCAGCGTCTCCACCTTGCGGCAGGAGAGCACGGCGCCACGCGTGTCGGGCGCGGCGCAGAGCCTGATCAGCGCGGCGCGCGACGCGGGATTGGTCCGGAGGTGACCGTGGGAGGCGCGCTGGGAGAGCGCGGTGTCGAACGAGAAGAACCCGTACAGCGCATCTGCTTCGGCGACGCGCTCCCGGAGATTGTCCGCTTCCGACCACAGCGGCCGGACCGCCCCCGAACGTCCCCACTCCGAGTTGCGCACACGCCCCCCTCGCCCAAACCGCCCCCGCGGACGAAGCTTGTGCATGGGTAGGTGCAGATGGGAGTCTGAGGGCGGCTCGTGCCGCAGACAGCGTGCACGAAAACGTACAGGTCACCGCGGCTGGGAGGCTTCCGCCGCCGCCGCTAGGCAGGAGAGCGGGCATACCGCAGCGGGTAGCCGCCTGCTTCCAGGATCTGCGGAACGATCGCCTCGCGCACTTCCGCGCTGTTCACCGGCGTGTACTGATGCAGCCGCGAGAGCTGCTCGAGCTGCTCGCGCACCTCGTTCTCCGGCAGCACCGCGCAGACCGCCGTCCGCGCCCGATCGAAGGCGCGCTCGCGGCTCTCCATGCAGAAGAACCGGCAGAGCGCGTCGCGGAGCTCGGGCGACTCCTCGGTCGCGAGCGTGCGCCCGAGGATCGAGTCCATCGCGTAGACCTCCACGGCGCAGTCCGCCAGTCCCGCCAGCACTTCCTGGCGCTGCTCCAGCGCCGGCCCCAGCCGGGCCGCCCACTTCGCGGCGAAGAGGAACTGCCGCTTGGCCATCTCCGCGCCCCGGCGCTCCGCCGCGAGCCTGCCCACCGGCGCCGGGAAGTGGCGCGGATCCGAGAGCTCCTCCTCGAGCCGGACCACCGCCTCCATCAGCGGCATCTCGCCCTTCATCGCGCGCTTGAAGATCATCCCCGGGATCAAGAGGCGGTTGATCTCGTTGGTGCCCTCGAAGATCCGGTTGACGCGGTTGTCGCGGTAGGCGCGCTCGATCGGGTAGTCGCTGACGAAACCGTTCCCGCCGTGGACCTGCAGCATCTCGTCGATGGTCTGGAACATCCACTCGGAGCCGGAGACCTTCATGATGCTGGCCTCGATCGCGTACTCTTCGACGGCGGCCATCATTTCCTTCGCCGAGGTGCGCCCGCCCAGCGCCTCGTCGATGGCGCCCGACGCGCGATAGCACATGGTCTCGTTCGCGTAGATCAGCGCGGCGGCGCGGGCCAGCTTCTCCCGGATGAGCCCGAAGCTGGCGATGGTCCGGCCGAACTGCTTGCGCTCCGTGGCGTAGGACGCGCCGGCATGGAGCGCCCACTTCATCCCGCCCGCCGCGAACGCTGCCAGCTTCAGCCGGCCGACGTTGAGGATGTTGAAGGCGATCTTGTGGCCCTTGCCGATCTCGCCCAGCAGGTTGCCCACCGGGATCTTCGCGTCCTCGAAGACCAGGGGCGTGGTGGAGCTGCCGCGCAGCCCGAGCTTCTCCTCCTCGCGACCGCTGCTGAACCCCGGCGTGCCGCGCTCGACGATCAAGGCGCTGAACTTCTCGCCGTCCACCTTGAGGAAGACCACGTAGACGTCGGCGAAGCCGCCGTTGGTGATCCACATCTTGCTGCCGTTGACCAGGTAGTGCTTGCCGTCCTCCGAGAGCCGCGCCACCGTCCTCGCGCCCAGCGCGTCGGATCCGCTGCCGGCCTCGCTCAGCGCGTACGCCGCGACCTTCCGGCCGCTGGCCAGATCGGGCAGGTACTTCGCCTTCTGCTCCGGCGTGCCGAAGAGCGCGATCGGGAGCGTCCCGATGCCGGTGTGCGCGCCGAAGGTCGTCGCCCACGACCCGTCGACCGCCTGGGACTCGGCCACCAGCATCGAGGTGACCTTGTCGAGTCCGAGGCCGCCGAACTCCTCCGGCACGTCCACACCGAGCAACCCGAGCTCGCCGGCCATCTCGACCAGCCTGCGCAGATTCGCGTAGTCGTGGTTCGCGAAGCGCTCGCGATGAGCGACGATTTCGCTGCGCGTGAACTCGGCGCCGGTCCGGAAGAACTGGCGCTGATCGTCGGAGAACCGCTCGGGCGTCACGAAGGGCCGCACGCCGACCGGATCGAACAGGAACGAGCCGCCGCGATCAGGCAGCTCGGGTGCGAGTTCCTGCGCCTGCTCGGCCATGGTGTCCCCCCCCAGGAATGACGCAGTGCATTGAGCCTAGATCGAATTGACGCCCTGCGCAAACCGGACCTGTGCATCGGGCATCGACAAAGCGAGGGAACAAGGCCGTCGCCCACCCGTCCGTCTTGCAGAGCGAACCGCCGTGCGGTAGCGAGGGCGCCATGGCCAGCAAGACCCACGAGCCGGTGATTGGCGACGGGAGCCTTCACGTCGGCGACCGCGTCGTCTACCCGAACCAGGGGATCTGCCGGATCACGGGGGTCGAGACGAAGCAGATCGCCGGCCAGAATTGGGAGGTCGTCACCCTCTCCCGCGAGGAGGACGGCGCGACCGTGATGGTCCCCAAAGCAAAATTGATGGGCATCGGCCTGCGGAAGGTGGCCGACGTGGCCGCCATCGATCGCGTCTTCGACGAGCTCGCCAATCCCACCACCGACCCCCAGCTCGACTGGAAGGTCCGGCACCGCGAGAACGCGGATCGCATGAGCGGAGGCGGGCTCTTCGGCACCGTGGAGGTGCTCAAGGGCCTGCACGCGCTCTCGCGCGTCCGGCCGCTGCCGCCGAAGGAGCGCGAGCTGTACGACAATGCCCGACACCTTCTGGTCGGCGAGATCGCGGCGGCGATGAACATCCCGCTGCACGTGGCCGAGGACAACCTCGACTATGCGCTCTGGCCTCCCGAAGGGATGAAGCGGAAGGGCAAGCCGCTGCCCGCGGCCACGCTCGGTCCGCCTTCACCCGCGAGGCCGGTCGGCATCGACGACGACGATCTCGGGTTCGACGACGAGGAGGTGGCCGCGGAAGGAACGCCCATCGCCGCCCCGGCCGCAGAGAAAGAGAAGGAGACGGAAGAGACGGACGAGGAAGAGGAGAAGCCCGCCGATCCCCCCGCGAGGAAGTCCGCCGCTCCAAAAGAAAAGCCCAAGGCCGCCGCGCACCGCACCGAGCCCCCGCCGGCGAAGAAGAAGACCAAGCCCCCGCCGCCGGCCGCGAAGAAGACGTCGCCGGCGAGGAAAGCGGCCCCACACAAGCCTCCCGCCAAGCACCCGGCGAAGAAGGCGGCGCCGCCGAAGAAACCGGCCATGAAGTCGAAGGGGAAGCGATGATCCGGATCGTGACGCTGTCCGAGTTTCCGCCCGACGTGGTCGACTTCGTCTCGCGGCGGCTGCACGCGGCGTACGGCATGGGATCCGAGCTGGAGGGCGAAGGCGAGATGCCCGCCAACGCGCTCGACGACGAACAGTCCGCCTACGACGCGGTCAAGGCCGTGGACGAAATGGACGACGACGTCGCGCTCTACGCCGACGACAAGATCCTCTACCTGACCAAGGAGCCGCTCACCGCTCCGGAGGGCCCGATGGGCCGCGGGCCGGTGGACGGCTACGCCCAGTACGGCGGCGGCAAGGCGATCGCCACCTCTCACGGCCTGTCGGACAGGAACGTGCCGCTGGACGTCGGCCTGGCGAAGCGGGCGGCACACTACGTCGGCCACCTCTGGGACCTGCACCACTGCTTCGACCCGCGGTGCTCGATGCATCCGGGCTGGTCGCCGGGATTCTCCGCGTACCCCGAGGTGGCGCTGTGCCTCTTCTGCCGCGAGAAGAGCGAGCGGAAGATCAAGCTTGGGTCCACGTAAGATAGGCGCTGCCGCGCCGCAGGCGCGGCTCTGCGCCTACGCTTTTTCTGCGTGTTCCCGCGAAGGCGGGAACACGCTTGACGATCACGGGGACGACCTCCGGGCCGAAGGCGGATCAGGGGCTACGTTTTGAGCCCCCACCTGTCACGGTCTCTCTTCGTCGCGCTCCTTGCCCTCGGAGCGGGATCGCTGCTCTTCGATCTGACCTTGCCGCTGCGGCTGCCGTCCGACGCGGACTGGGCCGAGGCCGCCGGCGCCCTGCGCGCCTCGGCGCGGCCGGGCGACGCGGTCCAGATCTGGCCGGTCTGGGCGGAGCGTTCGCGCCTGTTCGTCGACGCAGCGCCCGTGCTGGCCGAGGAAGATCCGGCGCGCGCCGACTACCTGGGCGTCGCGCGGCTCTGGGTCCTGTCGCTGCCGCGGACGCCGTTCTTCGCGTCGCCCGAAGGGCCTCTGCGCGCGCGCGGCGCCGTTCCGCTCGGGGCGGAGCAGCGGTTCGGCGCGCTCTCGCTGCAGGCCTGGGATCTCCGCGCACCGCCCCTCGCAGCGGATCTGACGCGATCGTTGGAGGAGCACGAGGTGGACTACGTCGCGCGGCGCTGCGTGCGCATCCCGATCGGTGGCCGACTCGAGGCGCGCGGAGCCGCGGGAACGTCGCTGCACGTCCGCGCCGGCGTGATCGGCGAGCGGGCGTACGACGCGAACCGGCCGCCGGTGGTGGTGCAGATCTTCGCGGACGGAGCGCCGGCCGGTTCGCTCGAGGTGCCGCGGACCGTGCGGGACGGAACGGGCTGGCGCCGGCTCGACGTGCCGCTGCCGCCCGGTGCGGCGGAGCGGGACTTCGTCTTCGCGATCTCCTCGGCCGACCGCGGGCGGCCGTTCTGCCTGCAGGCATGGACCACGGCGGGATGAGCGACAAGGGGCTGGCGCGGACGTTGGGCCTCGCCACCGCGGCGATCCTCGCGTTGACGCAGGCACCCGTCGGGTTCGTGCGCGACGAAGGCTACTACTTCACCGCCGCGCAGAACGTCGAGGCATGGCTGCGCCTCCTGCTCCAATCGCCCCTGCAGGCCATCGCGCAGACCGAGCGCTACTGGTCCTACAACTTCGAGCATCCCGGCCTGACCAAGCTGCTCTTCGGCGCCTCCCACCTCGTCTTCACCACCTGGCTGGGCGTGCTCCCCGACTCCTTGGCCTGGCGGCTGCCCGCGTTCGCGTTCGCGGGCCTCTTGAGCTACTGGCTGTGCCTGCTCGGGCTCGCGCGCTCGCGGGCGGCGGGCGTCCTTGCGCCTCTCCTCTTCTGGTGCGCGGCGCGGACGTTCTTCCACGGCCACCTCGCCTGCTTCGACATCCCCATCTGCGCGATGTGGGCCGGCGTGGGCGTCGCCTGGCTGCGGGCGCCGGGCCCCCGCCTCTCCGCCGCCTACGGCGTGGCGCTCGCGGTCAAGCACAACGCCTGGTTCCTGCCTCCGGTGCTCGCCGTCCACGCGCTGCTCCTGCCGCGCGAGCAGAGGATCGCGGCGCTGCGGAAGCTCCCCTGGCTCCTGCTCTCGCCGCTGGTCCTGTTCGCCACCTGGCCGCTGCTCTGGCACGACCCGTTACGGCACCTACGCGACTGGGTCGCCTTCCACCTCCACCACGTCCACTACGCCTGGTGGTACTTCGGCCAGGTCCTGCGCGGCCCGCCGTTCCCGGTCGAGTACCCGCTGGTGCTGGACGCGCTGGTCCTGCCGCTGCCCGCCGCGACGCTCCTGATGGCGGCGGGCGTCTCGCTGCTCTGGGGCTTTTTGCGGCGGCGCCTGGACGCGCAGCGCCTTCTGGAGCTGGGACTCGCGGGCGCGGCGCTCTTGCCTTTCCTGCTCACCACCACGCCGATCTTCGGCGGGATCAAGCACTGGCTCGGCTTCATCGCCTTGCTCGCGCCGGAGGCGGCGGCGCTCTTGACCCGGCTTGCGCCGGAGCGCCGCCAGCTCGCGGCCGCCGCGGCGGCCACGCTGCTGCCGGGGCTGTGGCAGATCGCGCGCGTGCACCCCTACGGGACCAGCGCCTTCGGCGAGCTGGCGGGCGGAATCCCGGGCGCGGCCACGCTGGGGATGCAGCGCCAGTACTGGTCGAACAACGTCACCGCCGTGCTTCCCTGGCTGAACCGGCACTGTCCTCCGGGAGCGCGGGTCTACTTCCACGAGGTGAACGCCGAGAGCTACCGCGCCTACGTCCGCACCGGGCAGCTCCGCGCGGACATCCGCTACGCGCCGGACCCCGAGCAGTCCGACTACGCGGCGCTGCAGTGGCATCGCGAGTTCCGCGATCGGGAGCCCGAGACCTGGAACGCGTACGGGACGCGGCGGCCCGCGACGGGGCTGTACCTGGACGAAGTTCCACAGGTGGTCGTCTACGCGCGCCCGGGCCTGCCCGGCGCGCCGTAGAATAGCGAGTAGGATTCGTGTCCCCTGGAGCTTGAATATGGGACGCTGGGACCACATCCTCGACCAGAAGCCGCGGGAGCTCCGCGACTACGTCCTCGACAAGGTGGCCGAGCAACTCGTCGACGACGTCCGCAACTTTCCCCCGCGGATCGACGAGTGGCTCGACCAGGCGCTGCAGGCCCGTTACGCGAGCGTGCTCTCCCGCGTCAGCCGGCCCGAGCTGGACACCTACCGCGTGGCCTGCGAGCTCGCGCGCGAGGAGATGCTGCGCGAGTACGAGCTGATCGATCGCTTCTGCCGCAGCGAGCAGTACCGGAGGCTCCTCCCCGACCCGCTGGAGGAGCAGACCGCGCACTTCCTCACCCGCTATCTGGTGGACTCCGCCCTGCAGTTCCAGGAATCCGCGCAGGGCAAGTTCAGCCGCCGCGACCTGGTCGCACTGATGGAGAAGGTGGAAGACCGCCTGCTGCGCGGCTACCGGCTGCGGCTCTGAGCCTTGCCCTTGCCGCCGCGCTTGCGGCACTCCGCCGCGCGATCGTGCGCCGTCTTCGCGGCCGGCGCGCCCTTGTGCGCCTGGGCCACCTCGTCGAAGAAGAGGAGCGCGTTCTGGCAGTCCCCCTGGGCCTGGAAGGACATGCCGATCTTGAGCAGCGCGTCGGGGGCCTTCTCCGAGGTCTTGTACTCCTTGATCACCTTCTGGAATTCGACGATGGCGTCGTTCCACTTCTTTTCCGCGTAGTACGTCTCGCCCAGCCAGTACTGCGCGTTCGCGGCCAGCTCGTCCTTCGGGTACCGGCTCAGGAAGTCCTGGAACAGCTCGCGCGCCTTCGCCGGCTGCCCCTGGTCGAGCTTCTGCCTGCCCAGGTTGTAGAGTGCGCCGCGGTCGGTGGGCCGCTCCTGCTCCTTCTTCTGCTGGGCGACGAACTGGTTCAGGGCGTCCATCGTCTTCTGCTGGTCCGTGGTCCCCTTGTCCAGCGCGTCGAGCCGGTGCTGGATCACCTCCAGCTGCCCGCGCAGCGCCGCCAGGTCGTTCTGGTTCTTCTCCACGTCCACCGCCAGGTCGGCGCCGCTCTTGCGCGCGGCGCGCGAGAGCTGGTCGAGCGCGTCCTGCAGCGTCTTGGACCGCTGCTGGTCCTTCTGCCGGTCTGCGGCGGTGGCGTCGGTCTCCTTCTTGAGGTCCGCGCGCAGCGCGGCGATGTCCTGCCGCATCTTCTCCCCCTCCTGCGCCGTGGTGACACAGGCGACGCTCGAGAGCGCGATCAGAAGCAGTCTTTTCATGCGGGGCTCCGGGGCGAGTTGTACTCCGTCTTCCCCCCCGGTCTGTCAAGCAACGCGAGCTTCTCGCGCCGCCGCAGCCGCTTCAGCTGGTGCTCCCGACGCTGGGCGGCGGACCGGCTCGAGGCCGGCTCGCTGTGCAGGAGCGCGAACGGGCCGCGGCCGCGGGTGTAGCGGGCCCCGCGCCCGAGGCGGTGCGCGGTCAGGCGACGCGCCAGGTCGTTGGTGATGCCGGTGTAGAGGGTGCCGTCGGCGCACCGCAAGAGGTAGACGCACCACATGGCGTCGCAGTGTCGGGGCGCACCCGGCCGGGGGCAAGTTCTAGGTGGTTTCGCTGAGCGATGGCAGCGTCAACAGAACGACAGCGTGAGCGGCATGGACGCGGGCCTCCCTCTGTTGCATGCTCCGGAGCCTTCATGTCGTCGCCCAAACGGCCCCCATCCGAGGCGGGCAGCACGCTGGCCGGCGTCGAGGACAACGCGCCCACGCCCGAGGAGGTCCCCGTCCTCCCGGCCAATGGGGACGAGGCGCCTGGGTCCACGGCCGCGGTCCGGGTGGAGGGCAAAGGCGGGAAGGCCACGCCCCTGCCCCCGCCGCGGCGGACCGAGGCCACCCCGGTGGCGCCGCGAAAGGGGCTCCAGGTCTCGCTGCCCGAGGACGAGCCCGCCGCGCCGAAACCGCCGCCGCGGCGGATCGCCCCGCTCCCGGAGGAGAACCGCGGGCGCCGCGGAGCCTGGTGGGACATGAAGGAGGAGCCGCAGCCCGAGCCGGCTCCGGACGATCTGCCCGGCGCGACCGCGGTGGTCGAAGCCCCCGAGCCCGCTCCGGAACCGGAACCGGAGCCCGAGCCGGAACCGCCTCCTGCGCCGCCCGAGGCTCTGGAGCCCGAGGTGGAGCCGTACCGGCCGGTCCCCGCGGACGACTACCAGGGCCATGTGCCGGAGGGCCCGCCGCGGTGGAAGGTATGGCTCCGCCGCGCGGCCTGGACGGCGGGAGCGCTCTTCGTCGCCGGTGTCCTCGCGCTGATCGGCGGCTACCTCTACATCTCCCGGGAGATCCCCACCTTCGACTCCGTGCGCGACTACCACCCGTTCGTCGCCAGCAAGGTGGTCGCCGCCGACGGCACGGTGGTGGGCCAGTTCCACCGCGAGCGCCGCACGGTGGTGAAGATGGAGCAGATCCCGCGCGTGCTGATCCAGGCAATGATCAGCGCCGAGGACAAGGACTTCTACAAGCACCCGGGCATCAACGTCCTCGCCATCGCCCGCGCGATCGTGGTGGACGCCCTGAGCGGCCGGAGGCGATTGGGCGCCTCCACCATCACGCAGCAGGTGGTGAAGAACTTCTTCCTCACGCCGGAGAAGAAGTGGAAGCGAAAACTAAAAGAAATCCTGCTGGCCGCGCGCCTCGAGCGGAACCTCTCGAAGGACGACATCCTCTTTCTCTACCTGAACCAGATCAACTTCGGGAAGGCGCGCTACGGCGTGGAAGAGGCCTCGCTCTACTACTTCAACAAGCACGTCGAGGAGATCGACGTGGGAGAAGCGGCCATCCTCGCCGGCCTGCCGCAGAACCCTTCCCGCATCAACCCCCGCCGCCATCCCGAGCGCGCGAAGAAGCGCCAGATCTACGTGCTCGATCGGATGCTGGCCAACCACTACATCTCCGCCGAGGAGCACGATCGCGAGGTGGAGAAGCCCATCGTGCTGCCGGCTCCGCCGCCGGAGCCGCCCGGCGCCTGGTACGTGGACGAGGTCCGGCGCCAGCTGATCGCGCAGTTCGGCGACGCGGCGGTCGACACCGCCGGGCTGACGGTGGAAGTGGCGATGGACCCGAAGCTGCAGGACGCGGCCGAGGTCGCGGTCCGCGAGGACCTCCGCGCCATCGACAAGCGCCAGGGCTGGCGCGGCCCGGAGCTGAAGCTCGAGCGCGACCGGCTCGACACGTATCGCACCGCGCTCGGGCGCCGCATCGCTTCGGTCGCGCAGTCGCCGGACCAGGCCTGGGTCGCGGATCTGGAGTCCATCTACGTCGCGGCCGTGCGGAAGAACGCCTCGAAGAAGCAGCCGCGGAAGAAGCCGGAGGAGGCGGACGACACCGAGTCGGCGGCGGACGCCGCAGCGAGCCTGCCGGAAGGCAGCCTCGTCCCCGACGTACTCGCGCGCGCGGCCCGCGTCCGGCCGCTCGCGCCCAACGAGATCTACTCCGGCATCGTCACCAGCGTGGGCCGGACCGACGCGGTGGTGGAGCTGGCGCCGGGGATCGCCGGCAACCTCCCCTTCGCCTCGATGACCTGGGCCCGGCCGTTCAAGCCCGAGCGCGCCACGCCGGCGCCGAAGTCGCCGGCCGACGTGCTCGCGGTCGGAGACGTGGTGGCCGTCCGCGTCGCGCACCTCGAGACGCAGCGCACGTCGTCGGGCACGCGCGTGCAGCGGCTCGAGCTCGCGCTCGATCAGACCCCGCTGGTCGAGGGCGCGTTCGTGGCCATGGATCTCAAGACCCGCGGCGTGCTGGCGCTGGTGGGCGGCTACGACATGGCGCTCTCCTCGTTCAACCGGGCCACGCAGGCGAAGCGGCAGCCCGGCTCGTCGTTCAAGCCGTTCCTCTACGCAGCCGCGATCGACACGGGCAAGTACACGCCGGTCACGCGGGTGGACGACTCGCCCGAAGTGATCGTCGACCCGTGGACCGGCAAGGCCTGGAAGCCGCAGAACTTCGAGAAGGATCAGTTCGACGGCAACATCTCGCTGCGGACGGCGCTCGCCGACTCCAAGAACACGGTGGCGGTGAAGCTCCTCCTGGACGTGGGCCTCGACCGCGTGCGCGCGACCGCCAGCGCCGCCGGCCTCTCCAGCGAGATCCCGCAGAGCTACACGGCCGCGCTCGGCACGGGCGAGGTGGGGGTCCTCGAGGAAGTGAACGCGTACGCCACCCTGGCCTCCGAGGGCCGGAGGGCGGACCCCATCTTGATCCGCAAGGTCCGCTCGCGCGACGGCAACGTCCTTTTGTCGGTGGAGCCGAAGTTCGAGGAGAAGCTGAAGCCGGAGGTCGCCTACATCGTCTCCGATCTGCTGCGGTCGGTGATCGAGGATCCCTCCGGCACCGCGCACTCGCTCAGCGTCCTGGCGCGCCCGGCGGCCGGAAAGACCGGCACCGCCAGCGAGCACCGCGACGCGTGGTTCATCGGGTTCACGCCCTCGCTGCTGGCGGGCGGCTGGGTGGGCTTCGACACGCACGAGATGCTCGGACCCGCCGAGACCGGCGGTCACGCCGCCGGGCCCATCTGGCTGCAGTGGATGCGCGCGGCCACCGCGGGCCAGCCGGTGGAGGAGTGGCCTTCGCCCCCGCCCGGCGTCACGCAGATCCAGATCAACCGCAACACCAGCTGCCTGGCCGGCGATGGCGACCCGTACGCGGTGCGCGAGGTCTTCATGGCGGGCAGCGAGCCGACCCAGGCGTGCGGCGAGGATCGCGAGCCCGGCCAGGAGGACTGGTTCCAGAAGCCCAGATAGTGGTAGGGGGCGTCATGGCCGACATCTTCCAGGAGACGCTGCGCCTCTCCATGCCGGCCGTCGGCATCGCCTTCCGGGACGCGCCCCCAGAGGGAGTCCCCCACGCCGGGACCGGGCCGGCGAGCTGCGCGTACTGGAAGCGCGCGGCCTCGGGCGAGACGTTCTGGACCGACGCAAGCGACCACCAGAATTGTCCGATCGGCGCGCACACCCACGGCGTGCCCCTGAGCGAGGCCAAGCAGCAGGAGCTGATGGGCCTGGTGGGCACCATGGTGCAGCTCGGCTACTTGAAGATGCAGGAGGTGCCCGCGATTCCGCACCGCAAGACGCCGCTGCGCGTCGCGGTGTACGGCCCGCTTTCGGCGATGCCCTGCCCGCCGGATCTCGTGCTGGTCCGCGGAACCACGGGGCAGCTCATGGTCCTGGTCGAGGCGGCGCAGGCGGCAGGCGTGGCGCCGGACGCGCCGGCGATGGGCCGGCCCACCTGCGCGGTGCTCCCGCAGGCGCTGGATTCGAGGCGGCCGGCGATGAGCCTCGGTTGCATCGGGAACCGCGTCTACACCGGGCTGGCCGAGGGAGAAGGCTATGTGGCGCTCCCGGCAAAGGCCGCCGACGCGGTGGCGGCGAAGCTGTCGACGCTGGTGCGCGCCAACCAGGAGCTGGAGAAGTTCCACCGCGCCCGGGCCGCCGCCTTCAGCGGATCGCGGACGCCTTGATGGCGGCTTTCCCGTCCTTCTCGTAGACGGAGAAGCGCACGCCCTTGCAGTTGTGCTTGGCCACCAGCTCGGTGCGGTTCCTCCGCAGCTTGGCGACGAACTTCTCGAACGTGAGGCGATCCGCCGACTCGCCGAGCTGGACCTTCAGCTCGCAGAACTGGTCGTAGGTCTCCCGCCAGTGCGACTCGTCCGGGTCGGCCTCCTCCACCGCCGGCGGGGGCATGCTGAAGTCCTGCATCGTGACCGACGACTCCGGCGCAGGTTCCTCCGCGGCCTCCTGCGCCGGCGGGGGAACCGGCGGGTCGAGCGCCTCGCCGTAGCCGGCGTTGCCGTCGGGCTGCGCAGCGGCCGGCGGCGGCAGCTCCCAATCGGGGACCGGCTGCGGCGCGGCCGCTTCGGTGGCGAACGGAGCGACCTCCGCCGGCGGCTCGGTACCCCACACGGAGGCGCTGTCCTGGACGCCGTTGGAGCCTTCGGCGGGAGCAGGCTCCGGGGCGGCAGCCCGGGCCGGCTCGGCGGCCGCCGCTGGCTCGGGAGGCGCCTCCTCGGGTGGCGGCCCGGACGGAGTCGTCGGCACCACCAGCGAGGGTCTGCGCGGGGCGCGGCGCGGCGGGCTGACGATGCCGTCGTCCGGCTCCGGCAACGGCTCCGCGGGAGCGGCGGCGTGAATCACCAGAGCCGGCTGCCGCGCGAACAGGCCCCAGACGAACCCGAAGAGAACCAGCATCGACAGCCCCACCAGGTAGAACGCCTGGTAGCGCCCGAGCCACGCCAGGTAGGGAGAGGCCGGAACCGTGAGCGCCGCCTGCACGCCGCCGTCGACCGGCAGCAGCGCTCCGCGGACCGCGTAGCGCCCGGCCCCCCGCGGGAGCTTGCCGGAGAGCGCGGTCCCGATCAGCGGCAGCCGGATCTGCAGGACGCCATATCCCGGACCGGGCGATGCCGCCCATTGGACCACGCGCGTCCTCTCCTCTCCCTGCGGGAGCGAGCTGGACAGGACGCGGCCGTTCTGCAGAAACGTGACGTCCGCGTCCACCTGGCTCTTCAGCTGCGCCGCGAATCGATCGTCCACCAGCGTGCCGACCACGGCCGCGGCGGTTGCGCCGGGAACGCGGGCGGCTGCGAATCGGTAGGTGGTGTTGTCAAAGGCGGCGAAGGCAGGCGGGGGCATCGCGCCACTGGCCGTCTGCGAGAGCGGCAGTTGCCCGGGGTTGTCGAGCGTCTGCACCGGCCGTGCCCTGCGGGAGATCACGGCCCCCTTCTCGTTGACCACCGCGAACAGGTCTGGCTCGGGTGCCAGCACCGCGGCCGCGGCGCGAAGCGCGCGCTCGTCGGGCCGCGACGGCGCCTGGCCGTCCCCTCCGCGCATGGCCTCGATCAGGTCGGGCATCATCGCGACGGCCCGCGGTGCGAGGCGCGCGTCGATCAGGTCGAGCTGGCCGCGCAGCGCGGTGGTCGCCGCTGCCACCCGGGCGCGCATGGTGTCCTCGCCGGTCTGGGCGATGCTGAGGGAGACCCGCGCCAGGTTGAGAGCCAGGGCCAGGGCCACCACCACGGTGAAGATCCAGATCCGGGCTCTCATGCGAGCAGAGCTATCGCCACTTCCGGGCGCGGTCAAACATTGCTTTCCGCCGGAAAATCCGCTTGCGACACGTCGGATTTGGTGATTTCGCGCAGCACCGAAACCGCGTAGGCGCCCCTGGGGAGCGCAAACGAGATCGCCAGCGCCTGGGGCCCGGCCGGCTCGATGCGCAGCTCCTCCGGAGCGATGCGGTAGGTCCTGCGCGCACCTTGCATCTCATCGCCGCCGGCGGCGAACGAGGCCGGGTCGATGCCCGCCTCCGCCAGGACCGCCTCCTCCCGGCGCAGGGCCTCGCCCTGCGCGGCGAGGATCGAATGCCCGGGCATCGGTCCCGCCGGATCGACCTCGAACGAGGCGACGCGGGGCGCATCCGCGGCGGGGTCCTCGCACACGAACAGCCCGCCGGTCGCGCGCTTCCTCAGGACGTCGCCCGCGATCGCGGTGCCGAACAGGCCGTCGGCGATCCGGGCCGCGAGGCAGCGGTTGAACACCTCGGACTGGAGGGCGGAGAGCGCGAGGCGGCGGAGGAACCGGTCCCGGACCTGCCGCTCCCGGAGGAGGATCGCGCGCCCGAGCGCCGCGTTGTCCCCGCGTCGCCCGAAGCGCTGCAGCCCGAAGAGGTTCGCCGCGCCTCCGAGGAGTCGCAGCCGCGCGGAGATGGCCTCCGCGCGCTCCAGCGCCTCCTCGACCACCCCGCGCACCACGATGCGGAAGCGGTTTCCGCGCAAGTGTCCCGGCCGGAGCTTGTTGCCGTGGCGGGCCGCCGCGAGCACCCGGTAGCCGGGTCCGGACAGCCTCAGCGCCTCCTCGGGCGGGACCCTGGTCGCGACGCTGATCCGCTGCACCGTCACGGCGCGCCGGTCCTTGAGGCCGGCGGTGCCGGCATCGCGTTCGCGCGCACCCAAGGCCTGCGCGATCTCCTTCGCCACCTCCTGCGTCGTCCGGCCCCGCTTCTCCACGGTCAGGTACAGGTGCTCTCCGGATCCGGATTCCGGGTAGAGCGGCAGCTCCTCGACGAGGAAGTCCTCCTCCGAGACGCGCACGATCCCGGAGGTCCCCGGCAGCTCCGGCGTGAGCAGCGGGACGGGCCTCGGCGCAAGCGGATCCGGGCCGGGACTCATCGGAAGGTCAGTCCTTGTCCCACCCGCCCCGGTTGCGCTGCCACTCCTCTTCGTCCTGGGCGGTGAACACGAGAAACTCGGACTTGAGCGGCAGGATGAATTGGCGGCCGTTGAAGTACAGGGTCGGCGTGGCGCGGACGCCCGCATCGTTCCCTTCCTTCTTCTGCCGCTCGATCAGCGGGTCGAACTGGCCGGCGTAGACCTGCTTGAGCATCGCGTCGCCCTCGAGCCCGGCCTCGCGCGCGTAGCCCTTGAGGTCCGAATCGCCCAGGGCGTCCTGATGGGTGAAGAGCAGGTCGTTGAGCTGCCAGAACTTCCCCTTCTGCCGGGCGAACTCCGCGGCCCCGGCGGCGATCTGCGCGCGCCCGTGCCCGGCGAGCGGGAAGTACTTCGAGCAGAGGCGGACCTTGCCGGACAGCGCCCGCACCAGATCTTTCAGCGGCTTCTGCGCGACCGCGCAGTGGGGGCACTGGTAGTCGGAGAACTCCACCACGGCCACGGGCGCCTTGGGATCGCCGAGCTGCGGGCATTCCTGGTCCAGGAGCTTCTGGCGCTTCTTCCCCTCGAAGCTCGCATAGTAGCGCTCGACGGTGTCCAGGATTCCCGGGCTCGACTGGCCGTCGAGGATCAGCGCCTTCACCAGCTCGGCCATGCGGGGCGCGTGCTTGTCGGAGACGTTCGCGGCCAGGCAACGCGCCAGCGTCTCGTTGCATCCGGCGTATCCGAAGGTGTCTCCGGCGATCTCGAGGAACTGCGCCCGCTGCGCGTCGTTCAGCGCGTGCAGATCGGCGCGAGGGAGGATCTCCCGGGCGCGCTCCTCGGAGAGCCCGGCGCCCGGCGTCCCGGCGGCGAGCAGCAGGGTCAGCAGCAGGATGTGCATGTGGGGGCGAGAACCTAGGAGGCTGTCCCCGCAGTGGTCAAGCGTGACTCCACGGTCGCCGCAATTCCGCGCCTTCGGCGGGGAGCGGCTAGCCTAGACTAGGGCGGCGGTGGAATCCCCTCGGGCGGCAGACGGCGCAGGCCGAGCAGCTCGCGCACTTCCGGCCGCTTGCGGATGGACCCGAGATCGCCGTCGTTGCGCCCCAGGACCTGGACGCGTGCCGGATCCACCGCCGCGGCTCTCCTCAAGAGAGTCACCGCCTCTTCGTCGCGGCCCGAGAGCGCCGCGACGGAGGCGGCGTTGTAGAGGCTGTCTACGAAGAGAGGGTCGGCAGCCATCGCGCGCTCGAACTCGCGGCTGGCGGCGTCCAGCTCGCCGGCGACGTAGTCGGCCAGGCCGTGCAGATTGTGGAGCTGCGCCTCCCCCCGCGCCAAGGACGCTCGGCGGACGCCCACCGCTCGATAGAGCGGATCGCCGGTCCGCACCGATCCCGCCAGCATCCAGATCACTCCGCTCTGGAGGTAGAGCTGGTGCCGGACGGCCCCGCCGGTCAGCGGCATCCGCGTGAGCTCGACCTCGGAGTCCGGCGCTTCGTCGGAGAGCAGCAGCGCCACCGCCTTGGCCGGACCCTCGACGTGCGCGATGCGCAGCTCCAGGGGCAGTGCTCCGGCTCCGGCTGCGCCCGTCGCGCGGAAGCGGTCCCCGGCCGGACCCGGATCGGCCGGCTGGGGCGGCCGCGGCGAAAAACCGAGCTGCCCTGCGACGGCGGCCGCTTCCGGCCAATCCGCCTGCACGAGCGCGCCGAGCAGCGGCTCGGGCTTCGCCGCCGCGGCCCACAGACGCCGCGCGATCGCTTCCGCCCGCTCCCGCGGGGCTTCCAGGAGCGTCCGGGTGGGCGCGCCTTCGCGGTCGAACGCGAGCAGCGCCAGCCGGGGCTCCTCTCCCTCCGCCTCCACGAGCTGCGCCGCGGCCAGATCTCCGGCGTCCGTGAGGCCGATCACCGCCTGCTCGTGGATGACCGGCCTTCCGCCCGCCTGCTCGGGAAAGGTCGGCGGCAACCGCCATTCCGCGCATGCGAGGAGGCACCCGGCGAGCGCGAGACGGCGCATCGCGCCCTTCTACCTTAGAATGGACGGTCCGCATGCGCTGGCCCCTGCTCGAACCGATCCGCGCCCGGCTCGCCGACGAGCAGGGAATCCTGCGCAAGCAGGCGCGGACGCGCATCGCGCTCTGCTACCCGAGCCCCTACGCGGTGGGGATGAGCTCGCTGGGGTTCCAGACCATCTACCGCGAGATCCATGCGCACGAGGACGCCACGGCGGAGCGGGCTTTCTTGCCCGACGACGTGGCCGCCTGGCGCGAATCGCGCGTGCCGCTCTGCACCTACGAGTCGCAGCAGCCGGTGGCCGGCTTCTGTTGCCTGGCGTTCTCGGTCAGCTACGAGCTGGAGCTGACCGGCCTGTTCGAGATGCTCGAGCTGTCCGGGCTGCCCGCGTTGCGGGAGGAGCGCGACGAGCGGCACCCGCTGGTGGTCTGCGGCGGCCCGCTCACGTTCTCCAACCCGGTTCCCCTCGCTCCCTTCGCCGACGTGGTCGCGCTGGGGGAATCCGAGGAGCTGATCCACGCCCTCTGCGACGCACTTCCCCTTCCCCGCCACGAGCTGCTGGCGCGGCTCGCCCGGCATCCCGGATTCTACGTGCCGGGCCTGTCGTCCAACTGGCCGGAGGTGGCGCGGGCCGACGACGATCGGCTCCCCGCTCGCTCGCAGATCGTCACCCCGCACACCGAGCTCCGCTCGATGTTCCTGATCGAGCCCGAGCGCGGGTGCTCCCGCGGTTGCACCTACTGCGTGATGCGGCGCACCACCAACGGCGGGATGCGCACGGTTGCGCCGGAGCGCCTGCTCGCGCTGATCCCGGAGGGAGCGCGCAAGGTCGGTCTGGTGGGGGCGGCGGTGACCGATCACCCGAGGATCGTCGAGCTGGTGCGGACGCTGGTCGACGCGGGCCGCGAAGTGGGCATCTCCTCCTTGCGCGCCGACCGCCTCTGCGCCCGCCCCGAGCTCGTGTCGCTGCTGGCGAGATCCGGCGCGAAGACGCTGACCACCGCGGCCGACGGCGCCTCGGAGCGGCTGCGGACGGCCCTGGACCGCCGCACCACCGCCGCCCAGCTCCTGCGCGTGGCCGGCCTGGCGCGCGAGTCCGGGTTCCAGCGCCTCAAGCTGTACCTGATGGTCGGGCTGCCGGGCGAAGAGGACCGCGACCTCGACGAGCTTTCGGAGCTGGCCGGCGAGATCTCGCGGATCGTCCCGCTCAGCTTCGGTTGCGCTCCTTTCGTCGCCAAGCGGAACACGCCGATGGACGGCACGCCATTCGTCCCCATCGAGGAGACCGAGCGCCGGATCGCTTACCTGCGCGCGAAGCTGCGGGGCCGGGCGGAGATCCGGCCGACCAGCCCGCGCTGGGCGTGGGTGGAATACATGCTCGCGCAGGGCGGCGAGGACGCCGGGCTCGCGGCGCTGGATGCCTGGCGCCTGGGCGGGACGTTCGCGGCCTGGAAGCGCGCGTTCCGGGAGCGGGGCGTGCGGGCGCAGGGGCGGAAGCGGGTGCTGGACGGAAGGCTGCGGCTTCCGCAGCTCGCGGCTTGGCCTTCGGTCTGATACCACTTGCCGCGTGCAAGGGCCGCCGCTAGGTTCGCGGGCCGCATGCCTGCCCTGCAGATCTGCTACCACGACCACTGCTTCGACGGTGTCGCCTCCGCGGCGACGTTCCTGCGTTTCTATCGCGACAAGGTGAAGCCGGGCGTCGCCGACGTCTCCTTCCGCGGCATGGCCCACCGGGCCGGCCAGCTCTTCCCGGCGGACGCGTTCTCGGGAGACGAGAACGCCGTGGTGGACTTCCGGTTCTCCCCGGACCCCCGGCTGACCTGGTGGTTCGACCACCACCAGAGCGCGTTCGAGACCGCTGCCGACGAGGCCGCCTTCAAGGCGGACCGCAGCGGCCGCAAGTTCTGGGACCCTGCCGCGAAGAGCTGCACCCGCTTCCTCGCCCGCATCGCCGAGCAGAAGTTCGGCTGGAACCCGGCGCCGCTGCAAGAGCTGATCGACTGGGCGGAGGTGATCGACGGCGCCTTGTTCCCGAATCCGCAGATGGCGGTGGGCCTGACCGATCCCGCCATGCAACTCATGCTGCTGATCGAGGCCACCAAGGATCCGGCGCTCTGCCCCCGGCTGATCCGAGAGCTGTCGGATCGGCCGCTCTCGGCGGTCCTGAGCGAGAGCTGGGTCACCGACCCGCTGCAGCCCCTGCTCGCCCGCCACCGCGAGGTGGTGAAGCTGGTCACCGGCCGCATCCGTCTGGAGGGCGGAGTGGCGACGTATGACCTCGCGGACCTGGGCGTGGACAACGTCAACAAGTTCATCGCCTACGCGGCGGACCCGGCCACCCTCTACACCGTCTCGGTCACCCGGGGGGCCGCCCGCAGCAAGATCTCGCTGGGCTCCAATCCCTGGAAGCAGGACCAGCGCCGGCACAACCTGGCGCGGATCGCCGAGCGCTATGGCGGCGGCGGCCACCCCGCGGTGGCCGCCATCTCGTTCCCGCCCGACCAGCTGGAGCAGGCGCGCGCCGCGGCGAAGGTCATCGCGGACGAGCTGCGGCGCGCGCCGGCCTGAACGCTTCAGTTCTTGCGGGGCTTCGACTCGGTCTGCGCTTACTTCTTGGCCTGCGCGACCTTGGGGTTGTACTCGAAGTCCAGCTCCAGGCTCACGTCGTCCGAGACGAGCATGCCGCCGCTCTCCAGGGCCTTGTTCCAGTTCAGGCCCCACTCGCTCCGCTTCAGCTTGCCGGTTGCGGTGCCCGCGTAGACAGGCCCCGCCGGTCCCTTCACCGGGCCGCTGAAGCTCGCCTCCAACGTCAGCGGCTTGGTCACGCAGTGCATGTTGAGGTCGCCGGTGACCTTGTACTTCTCGCCGGCCTTCTCGACCTTCGTCGACTTGAAGGTCATCTCCGGGCAGCGCTGCGCGTCCAAGAAGTCGGGCGACTTGAGGTGCCCGTCCCGCTTCTCGTTGTTGGTGTTGACGCTGGCCGGGTCGATCTTCACCTCCACGACGGCCTTGGTCGGGTCGTCAGGGTCGTAGGTGAGGGCCGACGAGGACTTCGTGAAGTTCCCTCGGACGGTGGTCACCATCATGTGCTTGACGGCGAAGGTCACGGTGCTGTGGTTGGGATCGGCTTCGAGCGTGGTCGGGGCAGCGGTCAGCGCTGCGAGCAAGAACGTGATCATTCGGGATATCTCCTTGAAAGGTCAGGCAATCTGCCAGCTTTTCAGCACTGAAGACGGCTCTCCGCCAGCGGCGTGGTAGGCCTCGAGCACTCGTTCGGCGAGCGTCCGTCCTGATTCTATGACGTCCGACAAGGGGTCGAGGTTCCTAGACCCGTCGACCCCGGATGTCTTCTGCCAGCCCTTCAAGCCGAGCCGGGCGATGCGGATCAGGTCGCGCCCCAGATCCAGTGCCGTCGCACCACCCGGACCCTTGGCCCGCAAGGCATGACGCGCCACGTCGGCCTGGAACTGGAGCAGGTCGGCGAACTTCCACCGGCGGGTCAGCTCCGCGGCGGCCTCGCGCGCGCCGCGGTCGTAGAGGATGCCGACCCAGAGCGCGGGCAGCGCGATCATCCAGGGAAGCGGGACCACGTCCGCGCCGCGCAGCTCCAGCACCCGCTTCACCCGCACCTCCGGGAAGAGCGTGCTCAGGTGGTCGACCCAATTCGCCATCGTCGGCTGCCGCTTCTCCCCGGACGTGAGCTTCCCGGTGGTGAGCCAGCTCCGGAACGTCTGCCCGCCCGCATCGTGATAGTCGGAGCCGCTGCGCACGAAGAGCATCGGGACGTCCACCGCCCACTCGACGTAGCGGCGGTAGCCCCAGCCCGGCTCGAGCATCTGCTCGAGCAGCCCGCAGCGCGCGCCGTCGGTCTCGAGCCAGACCTGGTAGCGGAAGTCGAGATAGCCGCAGGGGCGCCCGTCGATCAGCGGACTGTTGGCGAACATCGCGCTCACGATGGGCGAGACGGCGGTGGCGGCGCGCACCTTCGAAGCGAGGTCCGCCTCGTCGCTCCAGTCCAGGTTGGCCTGCACCGTGGCGGTCATCAGCATCATGTCCAGGGCGAGCCGCCCCTTGGACCCGAGCGACGACTTCATCGCCGCATAGCGTCCCTTCGGCATCCAGGGAACGTCGTCGCGCGTTCCGAAGGGCCGATAACCCGCCGCCAGCCAGGCGATGCCGTGCGAGTCGCGGCGCACCTGCGCAAGGTGCGCCTCGATCTCGGCGCTGACCTCGGCCAGGGAGCGCGCGGGGGCGCCGGAGAGCTCGAGCTGACCGCCGGGCTCCAGCGTCACCGAAGCGTCCTTGGAGAGCAGCGCGATGGGCTGCCCGTTCTCCTTGTGCTTGTGCTGCGTGCCCCCGGCCGAGCGCGCGATGGCGTCGAGCAGCTCGCGAATGCCGCCCGGCCCATGGTACGGCACCGGCTCGAAGCGAGGACCGCGGACGCCGATCTTCTCGTGCTCGACGCCGACCAGCCAGCGTTCCGGCGGGCGCTCGGCTCCCTTGATGTACGCGACCAGCTCGTCCAGGTTGGCCACCGGGGCCGAGAGCGTGCCGAGGTCGAGGGACATGGTGGGAACATGATGCCGATTCCACGGATTCGGAGCGACCCGGGGCCCCTACACCTGCATCAGGTCCTTCTCCTTCGCGGCGATCACCTCGTCGACCTTCTTGACGCCGTTGTCCACCTCAGCCTGGACCTTCTCCAGCGCCTTCTTGCCGTCGTCCTCGGTGAGATCGCCCTCCTTGACCGATTCCTCGATCAGCTCCTTCGCGTCCCGGCGCTCGTTGCGGATGGCGATCTTGTGCTCCTCGCCCTTGTGCTTCACCACCTTGACGAACTCCCGGCGCCGCTCCTCGGTCAAGGGCGGGATCGGGACGCGGACCACCTCGGCGTCCGACTGGGCGTTGACCCCGAGCCCGGCCGCGTTGATGGCCTTCTCGATCACCGGGATCATCGACTTCTCCCAGGGCTTGATCACGATCAGCCGCGGGTCGGCCACCGTCACGTTGGAGATGTTGTTGAGCGGCGACAGGGTCCCGTAATAGTCCACGCGCACGCCTTCGAGCAGCGCCGGGTTGGCGCGCCCGGTGCGGACCTTCGCCAGCTCGCGGCGCAGGTCGTCCAACGTCTTCTGGACGCGCTTGCGCAGGTCGTCGAGCACATCCTCTGCCATGCCCATGGATTCACGCCTCCTGCCGCGGCTTCAGCTCCCCGACCAGCGTCCCGACGTCGTCGCCCTGCACCACCTTGAGGATGTTCCCCGGCTGCCCCAGGTCGAAGACGATGATCGGCAGATCGTTGTCCATGCAGAGGGAGATGGCCGTCGAGTCCATCACCTTGAGGTTCTTGCGCAGCACCTCGATGTAGCTGAGCGACTTGTACCGCGTGGCGCTGGGATCCTTCACCGGGTCCGCGCTGTAGATGCCGTCCACCTTGGTGGCCTTGAGGATCACCTCGGCGTTGATCTCCATCGCGCGCAGGCTGGCCGCCGTGTCGGTGGTGAAGTACGGGTTGCCGGTGCCGGCAGCGAAGATGACCACCCGTCCCTTCTCCAGGTGGCGCACGGCCCTGCGCCGGATGTAGGGCTCGGCGAGCTGCTGCATGTCGATGGCGCTCTGCACCCGGGTGAAGACGTCGAGCTTCTCCAGCGAGTCCTGCAGCGCCAGCGCGTTGATCACGGTGGCCAGCATCCCCATGTAGTCGGCGCTCGCCCGGTCCATCCCCTCGGTGCTGGCCGAGACGCCGCGGAAGATGTTCCCGCCGCCGATCACGATCCCCACCTGGACTTCCATCGCGACCAGCTCGCGGACCTCCTGGGCGATCTGCTGCAGCGTCTTGGGCGAGATGCCGTACTTGCCGTCGCCCATCAGCGCTTCACCGCTCAGCTTCAAAAGGATGCGCTTGAATCTCGGCGGCTTGGACTTGGGAGCGGTCACGGGGCGCGGAAGCTATCTTGCGACCCTTGGGTGGTCAAGGACCGCTGGTGGGCCGATTCAGTTCGCGTCCTCCGGCAACGGGTGGGCGGGATCGCCGGGCTGCAGCGCGCGCGGCGAGACGTCCACCTCGGCCAATGGCGCGATCTCCTCGTGCATGGGCGCCGCTTTCTTCCGAAGCTCGCGCGCCTTCGGAACCACCATCTTCTCCAGCGACCCCAAGGTATCGTTGTACGCGCCCACCGCGCTGGTGAGCTCGCGGCCGAGCTTGCCGAAGTGCTCGCCCAGCTTGCCGAGCCGCTTGTGCAGCTCGCGGCCGAGGGCCGCGATCTCCTGCGCGTCATCCGCCAGCCGCTCCTGGCGCCAGCCGAACGCGGCCGCTCGCAGAAGTGCGATCAGCGTGGTCGGAGACGCGAGCAACACCCGCTCCGAGAATGCTCCCTCCATCAGCGCGGGGTCCTGCTCCATCGCCGCGGAGAAGACGGCCTCGTTCGGGACGAACAGCACCACGAACTCCGGCGTGTGCTCGAACTGGTCCCAGTACGCCTTGCGCGCGAGCTGGGAGACATGGTTGCGGAGCTGGCGCGCGTGAGCCAGCAGATGGCCGCGCCGCTCTTCCTCCGTCCGGGCCTCGAGCGCGTCGAGGTAGGCGGCGAGGGGCGCCTTGGCGTCCACCACCAGGCGCTTTCCGCCCGGCAGCTTCACGATCAGGTCGGGGCGCAGGCGGCCCTCGTCGCCCTGCACCGTCTCCTGCTGGACGAAATCGCAGTGCTCCAGCATGCCGGCCATCTCCACCACGCGCTGCAGCTGCATCTCGCCCCAGCGACCGCGCACCGAGGGCGCGCGCAAGGCCTTGACCAGGTTTCCGGTCTCGACCCGCAGCGCGTTCTGCGTCTCCAAGAGCGATCGGACCTGCTCCGAGAGCGACGCGTACGCGAAGGTGCGCGCGTTCTCCAGCTTCTGGATCTTCTCGTCGACCTTCTCCAGCGAATCGCGCACCGGGCGGACGATCTCCACGATGGCCGCCTGCCGCTGTTCGAGGTCGCCCTTTGCCGCCTGCGCGAAACGGCCCAGCGACTCCTGCGCGAGCTGGAGGAACTGGTCGTTGTTCGCGCGCAGGGCCTTCTGCGAGAGCGCGTCGAAGCTGTCGGTCAGCTTGCGCTCGGCCTGCTCGAGCATCGCCAGCTTGCTCGCCGCGGATTCCCGCTCCGCTTCGAGCTGTGCCTGCAGCGCCGCGGACGCGGCGGCCTCCTTGGCGCGGGCGGCGCGCTCGCCGCAGAGCTCGGCATCCCGGGCGGCCAGCAGCGAATGGAGCTCGCGCAGCCGCGAGCGGGTCGAGAACAGCAAAGAGAAAGCGGCCGCGAGCGCGGCGGATGCGGCGAGGGCGATGGCGAGGAGCGCGGTCATGCGATTTCCTCCTGGCCCGCGACCGTAGCGGAGGGGTCTGACATCGCCTGCTCAAGTACGCGGAATTCCTCGTCGAATCTCTCTGCCCAGAACCCGTGCTCCGCGGCGCGGACCAGCCGCGGAGAAAGGGAGAAGGCGCGGTAGACGCAAGCGTCGATGCGCCGATCGAGCCCGTGCGCCGCCGGGCTTCCCGCCGCGACCGCCCGCAGCCGCGCGAGTCCGGCCAGCTCTTCCGGAGACTCGAGCAGCGGGCGGGGGACCGGAAGCTCGCGCAGGGCGCTGGGCTTCACGTTCACGTCCGTGGTCCGCAGCCGGTGGTGGCGCTGCAGGGCCACCGACTGGACCAGCGCCAGGAGTGCCCAGAGCCGCTCCTCGTCCGCGCACGCCAGCGTGGACAGCGAGTCGAGGCAGACGCGATCGGCCGGCACCATCGCGGCCTCCAGCCAGCGCGCCCAGGGAGCCTGCGCGTTGGTGCGGATCCGCTGCACCGCCACCCGCGGCGCTCCGAGCTGCCGCCGCACCAGCGCCTGCAGCGGCTCCGGATGCAGGAGCGCCTTCGGCCTCCAGCGCAGCGCGTAGGGAAGCACGTCCTCTCCTCCGACCAGGCCGACCTCCAAGGCCCGGGGCTCGCGCCGGGCGACGTGGCGCGCGTTCGCGCCGGTGCGCATCCCGTAGCCGACCGCGCAGGCCGACCCGAGCGGAACCGACGCCTCCTCCATCGCTGCGCAGAGGTCGCGCTCGTCGCGGGAACGGTAGACGAACCAACCCCGGCGTGCCGCGGCGGCCAGCTCCTCGCGCGCGGCGGGCGCGAGCGGCGATGCTCCTCGCGCCACGAACGTCGGCCGCGCCGGCGACGGGCGGCGCACCATCACCACGGCGTGCACGCGCGTGTCCTTCGCCGAGGCGAAGGGCTTGCCCAGATCGACGATCGCCGCGACCTCCGCCTGCGCCAGGATCGCCTCCCGCAGCGCCCCGGCGCGCGCGAGGAACATCCAGGTGTCCGGCACCAGCAGCGCCGCCGCCCCTCCGGGCCGCACCAGCTGCAGCGCGCGCAGGAGGAATGCCGCGTAGCGATCGATCTCGCCGCCGCGCAAGGCCGGAAACGTCCGCAGGAGGAACGCGCGCTCGCGCGCGTCGCTCACGTGCCCGTAGGGAGGATTGGACACCACCAGATCGGCCGGCCGGCCGGGGCTGTGGCGCAGCGCGTCCGCCCGGCGCAGGGAGGCCGACGCCCCGCAGAGGCGCAGCGCCTGCCGCGCCACGCGCAGGGCGTCCGGGTCGAGATCGAGGCCGTGCAGATCGCGCAGTCCGGCCCGCGCCGCCGCCACCAGGAACGCTCCCGCGCCGGCGCAGGGATCGAGCACACGGATCGAGACAGGATCAGCGCCGGAGCCGCGATTCGCGTCCCCTGGCGTTGCGACGCCGTGCCGCAGCGCCACCTCGACCACGCGCGCGGCGATCTGGGGTGGCGTGTAATAGAGCCCCGCGTCCCGACGGCGGGACCTTCCGAGCGCGCGCGATTTTTCCTGCTCGAAGCGGGCGATGAGCGCGTCCGCGCTCAAGGACTCTCCGCCGTGACCACGATGGGGATGTCCACGTCGAAGGCGGCGCCCGCGAACGCCGGGAAGACGATCCGCCGGGTGGCGCGCTTCAGGCATGCGCCGAGCGGGCTCTCGTCCACCGCCTTCTGATCGATCCGCGCGGAGGTCACCTGCCCGGAAGGGGCGATGGTGGTGGCCACGTAGATCTTCCCGACCTTGAGATTCGGGTCGCGCACCAGCGCCTCGTCGACGCAGCCCTGCAGCGCCGGCTTGTTCTCGTCCAGCTTGCGGTGCACCTGGTCGGCGGTCAGCCCGGGCGAAGCCGGCGCGGCCTGCGCCGCTTCCCTGGGCGGCTCCGGCTGCGGCTCGCGCGGCTTCTGCTCGGGCGACGGAGCCTGCGGCCCCGCAGCCGGAGGAGGCGAAGCCTGGGTCTTCGGATCGCTTTTCGCCTCCTCCCTCATGGCCGGCGGCGCCGCCAGGACGATCCAGAGGACGATGGCCGCCGCAGCCAGCGCCATCAGGCCGAGGAAGACGGTGAAGGGTCCCCTCTCGGTCGGCGCCTTGCTCTCGAACATCGGCGTGCGCTCGACCCAGGGGAAGACCCGGTGCTTCACCGGCGGCTCCACGCGCTCCGCGGACGGGTCGACCTCCGACGAAACCTCGCTCGCCATCCAGCGCGCAACCTCCACCGGCCTGGCGGTGGCCACCGCGGTCTCGCCCCGGACCGCTGCCGGCGCCGGCGCCGGGGAGGGGACGACCCGAGGCGCCTGCGGCGCGACCGGACCGGGCGCCGCGGTCGCCGCGGGCGGGGCCGGCGGCGGACGGTGCGGAACCGGCGGGACCTGCGGGAACATCTCGAGCAGCTCGGGGACGTCCAGCGCGCGGTGCCAGACGTCCATCCCATCTCGCCACAGGTAGGTGCGCGGGCCGACCTCCCCGTCGTTCGCGCGCGCGATCAGCTCGTCGCGCGTGAGCGGGCCGGCCTGCTTTCCGCGGATCATCGCGAACCACTCGACGTCCTCCAGCGGCACGGCCGGCCGGGGGAAATGCATCTTCCCGGTGGTGGGCACCCCGTTCCGCCCCGGCTCGTCCGCCTTGGAGGCCTGCAGCGCGCGCTCCAGCACCTCGCTGTCCATCGCGCGCGTGCTCTCGTCATCGGTGGGCTCCGGCCGGGCCGGCTCGGGGCGCGGGGTGATGCGCATCGGACCGGGCGTTGGAGCGGGAGAGCGTTCGATCAGCCGCGGAGAGGAGTTCGCGAGCAGCGGATCGGCGAGAGCGATCTTGGCGCCGCAGCGCCTGCAGCGGACGATCAGCCGCTTTCCCCGCACCTTCTCGTCGGCGATCTGCAGCTGCGCTTTGCAGCTCTCGCAACTGAATTGCATCTGCCGGCGACTCTACAACAAGTCCCCGGCCCGGCCGCAGTGAATAGCCGGTGCCGCCAGATCGATCTTACGTCGCCGCCTCGACCGTCGACGAATCGGTGCGGCGGGGGCGGCGCTTGCGGCCGCGGGGAACCAGCGTCCCGGCCTTTTGCGCGCGATAGCGGGCGCGGTAGTAGTGCGATCGGCAGAGCCCCTTGGCCAGCACCGGCCTGCCGCAGCCGGCCTCGCTGCAGAGGGCACGCGCTCCGGACGGCTTGCGGCCGCGGCGGCCGATCCCGGCGCCGAGGCGGCGGGCCAGATCCGACACGTCGATGGCGCTCTCCAGCGTGCGCTGGACGCTTTGCGCGATCACCTGACCCAGCTCGTTGCCGATCTGCTCGCCCAGGCTCCGCACCCACTCCCCCATGCCGGGGCGTCCGCGTCCGCGTGCCATGGATGGCTCCGATCGGTAAGGCTTCGATAAAAAAATGCGCGGCCCAATAGAGCCGCGTGCAAACGAACTGTCAAGGCAGCCCTGCCGCCGATTTTGCAATCGTCAAACCTTGAGTCCGCGCTCTTCCAATGCGCGAAGCAGGGTGTCGAGCCGCCGCTCCTCCCGCGCCACCTCGAGGCCGGCCGCCCGGGCGCCGTCGAGGAGCGCGATGGCGGCCAGGACGGCCCCCAGCGCCTCCTTTTCGCGGCCTTCCTGGGCCAGCAGCGCCTCGATCGCCTGCGACAAAAGTCGGAAATCCGCAAAACAAAATGTCGGGGGCAGATCCGGCAATGGACCGGTATGAACGGTATCGGGAGCGAACGCAAAACCGACGTCCGCCAGCGCCACTTGCCGGCCGTCCTGGAAGACCAGCACCAGATAGGGGGCCGGCCGCAAGGGGCTCCTCTTCTCCTCCGCCTGCGCCACCTCGTCCCAGCGCACGCGCAACTCCTTGCCGCTGCCGGGCTCCAGGAGCCGCGCGCTCTTCCCGTCCGGCTCTTCGACCGCGGCAACGGCGGCGAAGGGGCGCCGGGTGAACTCCAGGACCTTGGCTCTGGCCTCGGCGGGCGTCATCGGCGGCGCGTCAGGCCGCGTCCGCCTTCGGCAGGCTCCCCTGCGCGAACGCCGCCTGCACCGCGATCCCCATCTTGCCCTTGTGCTTGTTGGCCGCCATCAGGGCGTGCGCCTGGGCGGTCTGGTCGAAGGGGAACACCTGGTCGAGCACCGGCCGGATCTTCCCCTCGTGCACGAGGTGGTTGGCGCGCTCCGACTGGTAGGCGTTGGCGAAGTGCGACCCGAGGATCTGCTTCTGCCGCATCCAGAGGTGGCGCACGTCGAACTCGAGGTTGAACCCGGTGGTGGCGCCGCAGATGACGATCTTCCCGAACTTCTTGGCGAGGAAGACGCTGGTGGGGAACGTCTCCTTGCCCACGTGCTCGAAGACCACGTCCACGTCGTTGCCGCCGGTGAGCTCGCGCACGCGCTTGCCGAACTTCTTGCAGGCCTCCGTCCGCGCCTTGCAGCGCTCCGGCGTCTCGGGCGGCCGGTACATGAGGTCGGGATACTCGTTGCGGTCGATCCATGCCTGCGCGCCGAGCGCCTTCACCAGCTCGACCTTGTCCTTGCCGCCCACCACCGCGATGGGATTGGCGCCCAGCATCCGGCAGATCTGCACGGCGAAGACGCCCAGCCCGCCCGCCGCTCCCCAGACCAGCACGTTGTCGCCGGCGGTGACCTCCGCCTGGTGCACCAGCATCCGGTAGGAAGTGAAGTACGTCAGCCCGTAGGAAGCGGCGGAGAGCCAGTCGAGGTGCTTCGGCTTCTTCAGCAGCTGCTGCGCCTGCACCTTGGTGAACTGCGCGAAGCTGCCCCAGCTGGTCTCGTAGCCCCAGATCTTCTGCTCGCTGCAGGCCATCGGGTCGAGGCCGTTGCACTCGGGGCACTGGCCGCAGGACTGGTTGCAGTGGATCACCACCTCGTCGCCCACCTTCCAGCGCTTCACCTGCTCCCCGACCTTCCAGACGATGCCGCTGGCGTCCGAGCCGGCGATGTGCATCGGCTCGCCGTGCAACTTGAAGACGCTCACCGGCTTGCCGCGCGCGGCCCAGACGCCGTTGAAGTTCACGCCCGCGCCCATCACCAGGACCAGCGCCTCGTTGGGTCCGACGGCCGGGACGTCCACCTCCTCGAGCTTCATGGCCGCGAGGGGATCTCCCTCGCGATCGGGGCGGATGCACCAGGCGAGCATCTTCTTCGGGACCTCGCCGAGGTTCTGCGGGACTTCTCCGATGGGAAACAGCTGCGTCATGTGGAAGGCTCCTCGTGCGCCTCGACGAGCTCCAGGAGCGTGCCGCCGAAAGCCTTGGGGTGGAGGAAAGCAACCTTGTGTCCGCGGGCGCCGGGTCGGCCCACCTTGTCGATCAGCGGCACCCCGCGCGCCGCCAGGCGCTCGAGCACCGCGTCGATGTTCTTCACCCGCAAGGCCAGGTGGTGGAGCGCGTCCCCGCGCGCCTTCAGAAATTTCTCCAGGCCGGCATTGCCCTTGGGCGCGACCAGCTCCAAGGACGCCCCGTTCGGGAAGTCGAAGAAGGCGGCGTCCACTTTCTGCGCCGCGACGTACTCCTGGTGGGCGACCTTCTGGCCGAGCACGTCCTCGATCAGTGCGATCGAGGTGGCCATGTCCTTCACGCAGATGGCGGTGTGATCCAGGCGGGTGGCAGGAATTCCCGCCTGCGCCGCCTTCGGCGCCACCGGGTCCGGCACCGCCTGTCCCGCCGCGAGCGCGCGCACGGCGTCCACCACGGCCGCGAGCGAAGACTCGGGGCCGAACACCGCTCCCACGCCCACCGCTCGCAGCGCGTCGTGATCGACCGCGGGGATGATCCCGCCCACCACCACCGGGATCTCCGCCTTCCGCTGCTTGAGCTCGGTCATCAGGCGGCGGCAGATCCCCTCGTGCGCGCCGGAGAGGATGGAGAGGCCGATGACGTCGACGTCCTCCTGCACAGCGGCCGCCGCGATGGCCGGCACGCTCGCGCGCAGCCCGGTGTAGATCACCTCCATGCCCGCGTCCCGCAGCGCGGCGGCGATCACGCGCGCGCCGCGGTCGTGGCCGTCGAGGCCGGGCTTTCCCACGAGCACGCGGATCTTGCGTTCCATCGATCAGAACCTCGTCGGCGGCTGGTAGACGCCGAACTCCTCCCGCAACGCCCCGGCGATCTCGCCCACCGTGCAGTAGGCGCGCACCGCCTCGCGGATGTGCGGCTGCAGATTGTCCTTCCCGCCGGCGGCGGCCGAGAGCGCGCGCAGGGCAGCCTGGGCCTTGCCGCCATCCCGCTCGCGCCGGACGCGCGCCGCGCGCATCGCGGCCTCCTTGGCCGCCTCGGGAGAGGCGGTGGTGATCTCCATCTCCGGCTCCTCGTGCGCCTCGCCCACCGTCCGGAACTTGTTCACGCCCACCACCGGCACCTCGCCCTTCTCCACCGCGCGCTGGTGCTCGTAGGCCCGCTGGGCGATGCGCTGCTGGACGAACCCCGTGCGCAGCGCCTCGACGAAGCCGCCTCGCTCGTCGATCTCGGCCATCACCTTGCCGATGGCCTCCTCCATCCTGTCGGTGAGCGCCTCCACGAAGTAGCTGCCGCCGAGCGGATCGACGGTGCTCGCCACCTCGGTCTCGTAGGCGACCACCTGCTGCACGCGCAGCGCCGTGCGGGCGGACAGCTCGGTGGGGATGGCGAACGCCTCGTCGTACGCGGCGGTGAAGACGCTCTGCAGTCCCGAGCAGGCCACCGCGAAGGTCTCCAGGGTGGTCCGGGCGATGTTGTTGAGCGGCTCGGCGCGGGTGAGCGAATGTCCGCCGCAGACGCAGGCGGCGCGCAGCCGCCAGCTTTCGGGCTCCTTGGCCCCGTACTTCTCCTTGAGCAGCCGCGCCCAGATCCGGCGGCCCGCCCGGTACTTCGCGACCTCCTCGAAGAAGTTGGTGTACGTGTAGAAGAAGAAGCTGAGGCGCGGCGCGAACGCGTCGGCCGCAAGCCCGCGCGCGAGCAGGTTCTCGACGTAGGCTTTGCCGGCCGAGAGCGTGTAGGCCATCTCCTCGGCAGGGTTGGCGCCCGCGTCCCGGTAATGAGAAGCGATCGAGATGGGATTGAAGCGCGGCAGCCGTTCGACCGTGTCCTCGATCAGATCGCAGGCGAGGCGCATCGAGGGCTCGATCGGGAAGAGCCACGCCCCGCGCGCCCCGAACTCCTTGAGCAGGTCGTTCTGCACGGTGCCTGCGATGCGCTCGTCGGACACGCCCTGCTTGCGGGCCGTCTCTTCGTAGAGCGCGAGCAGGATGGGCGCGGTGGCGTTGATGGTCATGCTGGTGGAGACCTTCCCCAGCGGGATGCCGGCGAAGAGCTCCTCCATGTCCGCCAGCGACCCGATCGAGACGCCCACCTTCCCCACCTCGCCCTCGGCCTCCGGATCGTCCGCGTCGAGGCCGAGCTGGGTGGGAAGGTCGAGCGCCAGCGAGAGCCCGGTCTGGCCCTGCTCGAGCAGGTACTTGAAGCGCTGGTTGGTCTCGCGCGGCGTGCCGAACCCGGCGTACTGCCGCATGGTCCAGAGCTTCCCCAGGTACATGCTCTTGTGGATGCCGCGGGTGAACGGGTACTCGCCCGGCGGCGGCGGCACCTGCTTCACGTCGTCCGGCCCGTAGAGCGGCTGGATCTCGATCCCGCTGCGCGTCTTGCTCATGGGCGGAACTCCCGCTTGAGGATGGCGAGCTCGCGCGTGATCTCCAGCACCACCTCGCCCTTCTGGTTCTTTCCCCGCAGGAGGAACTTCACCACGCCGGCCTGGCCCGGCTTGGCGAAGGCGGAGAGGCGCGGGTCGTCCTCGGTCTTGGAGACCACCGTGCTCTCGGCGAACAGCGTGTCGCCCGCGAATACCGGCGTCAGGTGCCGGCCCTCGTCGTAAGAGAGGTGCGCGATGGCGTTCTCCTCCGTCTCCTCGGAGGCGAGCCCGGCGACGAAGGCGAAGACGATCCCGCCGTAGACCACGCGCCGGCCGTTGAACGTCACCTCGGGCTGGTCGTCGCACAGCTTCTGGTTGAAATGGATCTGGGCGGTGTTGAGCACGAAATTGGTCCACATCATGTGCTCGTCGGAGATCGTGCGGCCGCGCGGGTGGACGAGGGTCACGCCCGGAGTGAAGTCCTGGTAGAGGTTGTCGTCCCGCGTGAAGTGGTGGCGCTCGTCCACGTCAGCCCTCCAGCAGCCGCTTGGCGATCACCTCGTACTGGATTTCGGAAGTGCCCTCGAAGATGCGGAACACGCGCGCGTCGCGCCAGAACCGCTGGGCGGGGAACTCGCGCGAGTAGCCGTACCCGCCGAACACCTGCATCGCCTCGCTGGTCACGTGCTCGGCCATCTCCGCGCAGAAGGCCTTCGCCATGCCCGCTTCCAGGTCACAGCGCTTGCCGGTGTCCTTCATCCGGGCCGCGTGGTAGGTCAGCTGCCGCCCGGCCTCGATCTGCGTCGCCATGTGCGCGAGCTTGTGGCCGATCACCTGGAACTCGCTGATCGGCTTGCCGAACTGCGTCCGCTCCTGCGAGTAGCGCAGCGCGGCCTCGAACGCGGCCTGCGCCACGCCCACCGCCCGCGCCGCCGTCTGGATGCGCGCGATCTCGTAGGTGCTCATCAGCTGCCGGAAGCCCTTGCCCTGGACTCCGCCGAGCAGGTTCTCCGCTGGCGCCTCGTAGCCGTCGAACTGCAGCGCGTAAGAGTTCATCCCCTTGTAGCCGATGCTCGGGATGGGGCTGCCGGCGAGCTGCGGCGGATGGAAGTCGTCGCCCGGCGTCTTGGGGATCAAGAGGATCGAGATCCGGTCGTGCTTGCGCGGAGCGTCCGGGTTCGTCACCACCGTCGTACAAAGCAAGTGCGCCTTGTTCGCCCAGGTGCACCAGGTCTTCTCGCCGGTGACCAGGTACTTCTCGCCCTTCTTCACCGCGCGGCACTTGATCCCGGCCGAGTCGCTGCCGGCGTCGGGCTCGGTGAACGCGGCCGCGGCCAGCAGCTCTCCGGTGCAGAGGCCGGGCAGGAATTTCTTCTTCTGCTCTTCCGTCCCGTTCGACTGCACCAAAGACGCGGTGATGATCATCCGTGTCATCACCGAGCCCACCGACAGCCAGGCCTTGGACAGCTCCTCCGCCACGATGGCCATCGAGAGCGTGTCGAGGCCGCTGCCGCCGTAGTCGGGAGAGAAGATCAGACCGAAGTAGCCCAGCTCGGCCATCTTCTTCACCACGCCCGAGGGGATCTCCGCCGCCTTGTTGTCCAGCTCGTTGGCGATGGGGACCACCTCGCGGTCGGCGAAGTCCCGCACGCTCTCGCGGATCTGGACGTGCTCTTCGGTGAGAGCGCCCCCGTTGGGGTTGGGGATGGGCATCCGGCTACTTGCCTCCGTAGGCTGCGCGCTTCTTGACCAGGATCTTGCGCTCGTAGACGCAGACTTCCTCACCCCGCTGGTTCAAGCCGGTGGTGCGCACGTGGACGATGCCGCGGTCCGGCTTGCTGCCGCTCTCGCGCTTGTCGAGGACCTCGCTGCGCGAGATCAGGGTGTCCCCGGGGTACACGAAGCGGGGGAACGTCATGTTCCAGTAGCCGAGGTGCGCGATCGCCTGCTCGGAGAGATCCTCGACGGTCATCCCGAACACCACGTTCATCACCAGGAGCGGATGCACCGGTGGCGTCTGGTGTCCGAGCGCCTGCGCGTGGAGCTTGTTGAAGTACAGCGGCACGGCGTTCATCGTCGCCGTGGCGAAGAGCTGCGCTTCGCCGTCGGTGAGCGTCCGGCCCCAGTGGTGCCGGTACACGTCGCCGACCTTGAAGTCCTCGTAATACCGGCCGCGCTCGATCACCTTGCGGGGTCCCTCGGCGGCCGCCGCGGTCTTTTGAGCCATCTGTGCAAGGGGTAGGTCGGACGGCCGATTCCGTCAAGGTGTCGCACCGCGTCGTACCGGAACGCTTGCGGAAACTGGACGGGATGCGGCCGGCGCGGTTCACATTGGAGCGTGGACTGGCAGGAGGAATCCGTGCGGCGCCGCCGCTTCACCCGGCGGGACGTGCACTTGCCTGCGCGGGTGCGGGCGGGCGGCCTGGACCTGATCGCGACCACCGAGAACATCTCGCCAGGCGGTGCGTTCCTGCGCGTGAAACTGCCCGAAACCACCGTGGATTTGTATGCCTCCATCGACCTTCCCCACGGCCGCGGCGTGTACGTGCAGGCCAAGGTCCGCTGGCGCCGGTCGAGCCCCCCGGGCGTCGGCATCGAGTTCGCCAGCTTCCTCGAGGACGCCGCGGAGCTCAATCGATCCGCTTGAGCACGTGGAAGGCCGCCTCGCTGCGGACCAGGGCGCACTCGTTCTTGCGCATGCAGAGAGCGGCACCCCGGAACGGCACGCGCGCCGCCGGGCCGATCAAGATCGTGCCGGGAGGCGCGTCGGAGTAGCGGTCCTGCAGGCCTTCCATCCGCGCGCCCTTCCGGCACTGCGCGAGCAGGTCGCCGGCGAGCTCTTCCGCCTGCCTCCGGTCGCGGCCGATCTGGACCTGCAGGACTTCCGCGCGCTGGGCCGGCGCGGCGCAGCCGGACGGGTCGCGCGGTGGCGCGGAGGCGCAGGCGATACCGGCTGCAAATCCGGCGAGCAGGGATCTCAACGATCCCCCACTGCCAGCACTCCGGTGAAGAGGTGGACGGAGGTTGCGTCCCCCGCGGGCCCGAGCTCGAAGCTGGTGCGCAAGGAGAGGAGCGGGAACGCCCCCAGCGACTGCTCGATCAACCTCAGGTCCAGGCCGGACACGCCGTAGAGCGCGCTGCCCCGGCTGGCGCAGTCGAAGTACACGCCCCAGGCCGGAGGCGCGCTGCGCAGCTTGTCCAGCGCCGTCTGCAGCGTGCGCCGCGCGCCCATCCCGTCGCGCAGCGTGAACGAGACGCTGTGTCCTTCGGGCACCGCGGCGCCGGTCTCCAGGGACCCGCGCTCCTCGTCCACGCCCAACAGGGGAATGGAGACGAAGTCCTCCGTAGAGAACGGCTCGCCGGGGCGCGGCGAAAACCCGAGGCCCACGAACTGGAGCGCCTCCCCGTCGACGCCGGGCTGCTCCGAGAGCGCCGAGAGCGCCTCCATGGCGGGGCGCGAGTCGAGCTCGATGAGAGAGCGGCCCTCGGCGCGCGTGATCAGCATCGGCTTGCCGATCGGCTGGTGGGACTGGGCCACCGCCAGCCGTGCCGGCGCAGGAAAAAAGGCGCCCACGGCGTGCGCGTAGGCGAGATCGTGGTCGAGCAAGAGGCCGCCTTCCACCGCGACGCCGCCGCCGGCGACCCGCAGCTTGCCCAGCGCCGCGAGCAGCCGCTGCAGTGGCGCGGACGGATCCGCGAACACCAGCCCCAGCGCTCCCGGACCCGCACGCTGCGCGGCCGCGCGAAGCTCGTCGGGCGCGTCGCTGCGGAACGAGAACAGCTCCGCGCGCTGTTCGAGGGCCAGGACGCCGAGGGCCGGCCCTTCCTCCGTGTCGGCGTCGCCAGGCACCAGCGCCGCGGAGGTCGCCCCGCCGACGATCTGGGTCTTGGGGCCGGCGGCGTCGCGGAGCGCCTCGCACATCTCCAGCGCTTCGTCGAGGTGCTCGGGCGTCGCCGCCACCACCAGGCAGCCGGCCTCATCCAGCCCGGCCGCGTCCAGCGCGCGCGTCGCCGCGTCCCGCGCGGCAAGGCGCACGTCGTCTGCCCGGCTGACGGCGGCTCCGGCGCGCACGCGGTAGAGCATAAGCCATCGCGCGACGGAAGGCTTGACGTCCGCCCCGATCGGTTTGTTACCTCCTGCGCGGATGCGCCGCGCGCTCTTCGCAGCGATCGTCACCCTGCTCGGCTGCGCCGGGCCGGCGAGCCGGCCCCAGGCCAAGGGGCCTGCTCGCGCGCCCTCGTCGCTCACCATCGTCGGAATCAACGACACGCATGGAGCGCTGCTGCCGGCCCGGGCCAATGGCCGCGGCGAGATCGGCGGGGCGGACTGGTTCGCCGGCTACCTGAACGCGATCCGCGCGGAAGCGAAGGAGCGCGGCGGCGCCGTGATCGTCCTCGACGGCGGCGATGCCTTCCAGGGGACGATGATCTCCAACCAGTTCCGCGGCAGCAGCGTGACCGAGGTCTACAACGCGATCGGCCTCACCGCGGCCGCGCTGGGCAACCACGAGTTCGACTTCGGGGTGGACGTGCTCAAGGAGCGCGTGGCGCAGGCGCGCTACCCGGTGCTGGCCGCGAACGTCTTCCTGAAAGGGACGCGGAAGCGGCCTGACTGGCTGCGCCCGAGCGCGCTCGTCCAGGCCGGCGGCGTGAAGGTCGGCGTGATCGGCCTGGCCACGCGCGAGACGCCGCTGACCACCGCTCCGGGAATGGTCGCGGGCCTCGATTTCGTGGACGGCGGCCCGGTGGCGGCGCAGGAGGCCGACGCCTTGCGCGCGCAGGGTGCGACGGTGGTGGTGATCTGCGCCCACGCCGGGCCTCTGCCGCCCGGTAACGAGATCCAGGGCGTGGCGGAAGCGGTGCAGGGCAAGGTCGACGCGATCGTGAGCGGCCACCACCACCTCGCGCTCGGCCCTCCCCCGCTGGTGGTCGCGGGGATCCCCATCGTGCAGTCCGGGTCCAAGCTGCAGGGGTTCTCGATCATCGAGCTGGCCCTGGACGGCCAGGGCCGCGTCCGGTCGTTCTCGGTCAACGAGGGCACGCGGCCCCGCGAGGGCGGCCCCCAGCTGATCCTGCACGAGGACCGCGGGCAGCCCGCGAGCTGGCGCGGCCGGCGGGTCGAGCCCGACCCGGCCGTCGCTTCCATCGTCGCCCGCTACGACGCGCAGGTCCGGCAGATGCGCGAGACGCGCATCGGCGAATCGCTGGTCGACCTGCGCAAGGGGAACGGCGACGATCTGCTCGGGAACCTGGCGACCGACGCCCTCCGCTCCGGCGCGGGCGGCAGCCTCAAGGCGCGCTACGCGCTGCAGAACGCCGGAGGGCTGCGGGTGGACGAGATCCCGGCGGGGCCGATCACCTACGGCCAGATCTTCGACCTGTATCCGTTCGACAACGCGCAGGTGGTCGTCTCGCTCCCGGCGTCGGAGTTGCGCAACGCCCTGGAGGCGGTGCTGCGCAACGGCAAGGCCCCCATGCGCGTCTCCGGGCTCCGCTACGCGATCGATTGGGAGAAGTTCGGCGCGGCCGCGAGCCCGAAGGCCGCTCCGGCGGGCGCCATCGTGGTGCGGATGACCGACGACGCCACAGGCCAGGTGCTGTGCGAGACGCTGCGCTGCGCACGGGCCGCCTGCGAGTCCTCCTGCGCCGAGGGACCCTTCGAGGTGTCGGTGACGGACTTCCTCGCCAGCGGCGGCGACGGGCTGGCGATTCCGAAGGACGCGCCCAGGCAGGCCGGGTCCCTGCTGGCGCGGGACATCATCATCGCGTACGTGAAGGAGCACCGGCCGCTGACGGCGCAGGTGCTCGGGGCCGCGTCCGCCGGGAAAGAGCCGCGCTGGACGCAGGTCGGATCGCCCCGGCCGCAAAGGTAGGGGACATGATGAGCGGCGGAGCCGCGATTCGTGTCCCCTAGAGTTGGAGTGAGCCTGGATCTGCTGCTCGAGATCGGCCTTCCCGGCCTGGTGTTCGTCGGCCTCTTCGCCTGGCTGATCCGGAAGGTCGTGAAGGCGGCGCGCACCGAACGGGACCTGGAGGAAGAGCGCCTCCAGGGGGCGCTGGCGGACGAGCTTCGCGCGGCCAAGGCCCGCGCGGAGGCGAGCCTGCGCCCGAACCTGGTCGCGGTGGCGGGCCCGGAGCCGGAGCAGGCTCCTGCCCATCCGCTGGCGGGAGCGGACACGCGCGGCGCGGATCCCGCTCACCTGCCGCTGGTCGAAGCGATGGCGCACGAGCGCGAAGAGCAGCTCCGCGCCCAGCCCGGCGGCGACAGCGAGGTGGCCCGCCGGGTGGAAGTGCTCTGGGTGCGGTCCAATGCGTCGCACGTGGTGTGGTGCGAGCGGCGGCGCGCGGCCACGCTCGCGGCGCGCGGGGTCACGCGGGAAGTGATCTGCGTGGCGCAGGTGGAGAGCGGCGCGGTGGTGGAGCGGTGGTCGTTCGGGTGAGCCAGGAGAAAGGACCGCAGGGATCAGGTCTGGGTCGCCTTCACTCGCTCGGGCGTGAGCGGGAGATCCCGGATCCGGCGCCCGGTAGCGTGGGCGACCGCATTCGCGATCGCCGCTGCCGCGGGTCCCTGGGAGGACTCGCCCGCGCCCACGGGGCGCTCCTCGGGCCGGTCGATGAGCGAGACCTCGACCGACGGAGCCTCGGCGATGTGCAGGATGGGGTAGTCGGTCCAGGAGCGCGTCAGCACCTGCGTGCTGTCGTAGGAGATCGCCTCCTGCAGGGTCCAGCTCGTCGATTGGATGATGCCGCCCTCGATCTGGTTGATCAGCCCGTCCGGGTTGATGATCAGGCCCGCGTCCGCGGCCGCGAATGCGCGCAGCACCTGGATGGCGCCCGTCGCCGGATCGACGTCCACCTCCGCGATCACGGCGACGTAAGCGGCCAGGTTCTTGTACTTCGCGAACCCGATGCCGCGGCCGCGCCGTCCGTCACCCTTCTCCTTGGGCCGCCAGCCGGCCTTTCTGGATACCGCTTCGATGACGGCCTTCGCGCGCGGGTCGGAGAGGTGCTTGAGGCGGAACTCGATCGGGTCGAGACCGGCCGCGGCGGCCAGCTCGTCCATGAAGGACTCGATCGCGAACACGTTGGCGTAGGCCCCGAGCGTGCGCAGCGCCGAGACGCGCATCGGCATTTCCGGAAGCAGGTGGTTGATCACGCGCTGCCGGGGGAAGACGTAGAGCGGAATGGCGTTGCGGTCGCCGCCTCCGGCCGGCTGGGGGATGTTGCGTGCCGAGCCCGGCCGCTGGGGGTCCTTCAGGTACCAGGCGGCGAGCAGGTTGGTGCCGTCGGACTCGCCGGGGCGCGTGCTGTGCGTGTGGCTCCAGAGCTCGTTGCGGAACTCCACCACGTTGCCCTGCGCGTCGATCCCTCCGCGCAGGTCGATCAGCATCGCCGAGCCGTAGGGCTCCCACTGGAACTCGTCGCCGCGCATCCACTGCAGCTTGACCGGGCGCCCCTTCGTGGCGCGCGCGCAGAGCGCCGCGTCGAGCGCCACGTCGTCGGCGCCGTTGTGGCCGTAGCAGCCCGAGCCTTCGCGATGCGTGACGGTGATCGCGGCGGCCGGCATCTTCAGCGCTTTCGCCAGCTCGTTGCGCAGGGGAAAGACGCCTTGCGTGTGGCTCCAGACCTGCAGCTTGCCGTTCTGCCACTGCGCCACCGCGCAGGAGGGGCCGATGGCGGCGTGCGCCTGGAACGGCCGGGTGAAGGTTGCCTCCAGCGTCTGGACGGCGGCGGGCGCGGCCTCGTTCTTCTCGCTCACCACCGAGCTCTGCGCCGGCTGGCTGCGGAGGTGATCGAAGAGCTTGCGCCCCGCCGGCGGCAAAGACGCGGTCTGCTCCCACTTCGCGCTGGCGCGCAGGGCCCGCATCGCCGCAATGGCCTGCTCTTCGCGCGCGGCGGCGACCGCGAGGAAGCTTCCGTCGCGCACCACCGCGACCACGCCGGGCATGGCCCGCGCGGCGCGCTCGTCCACCGAGAGCAGCTTTGCCCGAGGCGATGGCGGCCGGACGACGCGGCCGAACAGCATGCCGGGAAGGCGCAGGTCGTGCACGTAGGCCGCGCCGCCGGTCACCTTGGCGGGGATGTCGCGGCGCGGGACGCTCTTTCCGATCAGGCGGTGCTCAGAGGCAGGCTTGGGTTTCGCCCTGGCCGTAGCTTCGCGCCCGAGCATCGCCTTGGTGGTGAGCTCCCAATAGGTGGCCCGGGCACCGCCGGGAGCGAGGATCACGCCGTCCTCGACCCGCAGCGCGCTGGCCGACACGCCCAGCTTCGCCGCGGCTGTCTCGAGCAGGATGGCGCGCGCCTCGGCGCAGGCGAAGCGCAACGCGGAGCCGGACTCCTCGATGGAGCGGCTGCCCGAGGTGACGCCTTCGTCTGGGGTGCGGGAGGTGTCGCCCGAGACCATCTCGATGCGGGACAGATCGACTTCCAGCTCGTCGCCGACGATCTGGGCCAGGGCGGTGACGATGCCTTGACCGATCTCCACCTTGCCGGTGAACGCGGTCACGGTGCCGTCCGCGTTGATGCGCAGCCAGCCGTCGAGCATGCGGTTCTTCTGCAGGCTCCCGGGGAGCGGCGACGGCGCCTGGGCGAGCCCGCGAGCGAGCGGGGCGAGCGTGAAGCCGACCGTGAGCGCCGCGGTCCGTTCGAGGAACCGGCGCCGCGTGATCCCGGCGCTCACTGCGACATCTCCTTCGCGGCGCGCTGGATCGCGCGGACGATCCGGTTGTGCGTTCCGCAGCGGCAGAGGTTCCCGTCGAGCGCCTCCCGGATCTGGGCCTCGGAGGGCCGCGGGACCTCGGCGAGCAGCGCGTGGGCGGACATGATCATACCCGCGACGCAGTATCCGCACTGCGCGGCCTGCTCCTCGATGAACGCTCTCTGCAGGGGGTGGGGGTGGGCCGCCGTTCCCAGGCCTTCGAGCGTGGTGATCTTCGTGTCCAGGACCGCCAGCGCCGGCGTCACGCAGGAGCGCACCGCCTTTCCGTCGACGAGCACCGTGCAGGCCCCGCATTGCGCCAAGCCGCAGCCGAACTTGGCCCCGGAGAGCTCGAGATCGTTGCGCAGGATGTAGAGCAGGGGAGTCTCTCGCGCCGCGGCGACCGTGCGTCGGCGGCCGTTGACGGTCAGGGTGACGGACATCGCATGCCCTCCGGAGATCGCGACCAAGGTCGGATGAGGAACGACTCGATTGCCGGCGCACCTTAGCGCTCTGAAGGCAAAAATGGGGCGGCCGGGCTCCAGCGCGTTGACTGCCGCGACCCTCCGGCCGGTTCACCCGCCTAGCGCCCGCAACGCCGCCTCGGTCGCCTGCAGCATCGGCTCGGCCACCACCGGCTTCCCGGTCGCGTGCTCCATCCACAGGTCCGGCAGCACCCGCCCGTACGATGCGGCGCTCTCGAACACCTTCCCGAAGTCGGGGCCGCGCAGCTTCTCCTCGAGCTGGAACGCGATCAGGTGCCCGATCGGGTACCGGTACAGGTAGAGGAATGCATTGATCATGTGCGAGTAGATCGCGAGCTGCGGATTCCCCGGCTTGCCCAGCACCGGCGCGTAGTACTTGTCCCAGTATGACCGCGCGATCGCGAGCGTGGCCTCCCGGAGCTGCGGCGGCGTCGCCTCCGGGTGCTCGTACATCCAGCGCCAGACGTCCAAGTCCACGAGCGCGGAGCCGGAGATCTCCCACGAGTCCCAGAAGTCGCGCAGCGCCCGGAAATGCTCGACGTGCGGGTCCGTTTTCGCCACGCCCAGAAGCTCCAGGTCGCGGTGCTGGAAGGTGAACGCCAGGGCTTCGGTGAACGCGGTCCCGGGCACGCCCGAGAGCAGCGTGTCGTCCACCTGGTAGAGCGAGAACACCTGCTCCACGTTGTGGCCCATCTCGTGGATGGCGATGTTGTAGCCCTTGTAGTCCATCCCGTCCGGGTTCACGCGGGTGCGCAGGTGCGGCGAGTCGCCCGGCCCCCACCAGGGGTACATCTCGCTGCGCCGTTCCGCCTGCAGCGCGTGCCCGGAGCCGCGCGCAGGGTCCACCACGATGTGGGCGTCGAGGAAGCGCGCCTTGTCGGCCGAAAAACCCAGCCCCTGCAGCAGGCGCGGGATGTCCTTCTTGTATGCGTCCGAGTTCGGGTACCGCGCGCGGGTGAGCTTCGACAGCTCACCCTCCGGCTGCTTCTCGATGAAGCCTGCGTACCAGATGTCGAACGGCTCCAGCGGCCGGCCCATGCGCTTCTGGATCAGCGCCGCGATCCTGGGGACCAGCGGGGACTCCAGGACCTGCGTCAAGAGCGCCCGCACGCGCTGCTCGGGGATCTCGTCGTCGAGCTGGAAGTGGCGGTCGATCTCGGTCGGCGCCATCGGCGAGTCCGCGTCCACCTGGCGCGAAGCGCGGAAATCCGAGAGCAGCATCAGGTAGCGCCAGTCCGGCTCGCGGTCGGCAGCGACCAGCGGCTTCTCGGGCCGCCTCCCCTGCGACTTCATCTGCTCGGTCTCGATCTCCTCCGGCGGCGAGGCCGTCACCGTGTTGGTCGCCGGGTTCCAGTCGACGCGGGGATCGTCGATCACGCCCCGGGGAATCGTCTGCGTGACGATCCGCTCCATCACCTCTCGGATCAGCCTCTGCCGGGCCAGCGCCAGCGCCTTGTCCTGCTCCGCGTAATCCGCCTTGATCTGGTCGCGCAGGTTCCAATGCGTCAGCAGCCGGACGCCCTTGGGAAAGAGCCGGCGGCCGTCCGGCGCCAGCACGTGGTGCATCCAGACGTTGTACCCGGCGATGTAGGCCTCGGCCTCCGCGTTCGCCTTGGCAAAGGCCTGCAGCGCCGCCCCGCTGGGGCGGATGGCGAAGCGCCGCGTGAGCCGCGCCTCCGCCCACTGCTGGCGTGACCAGCGCGGTCCCTGCGCCACCATCTCGTCCAGGTTCGGCTGGGGGAAGTTCAGGAGGGCGACGAACGCAAGCCTGGAGGTGAACAGATCCTCGGGGAGGTGCGCCCCGACATTGATCGACGCGAAGAGCTGGTCCACATCCATCTGCGGGCCGAGCTCCAGCTCGTTCCAGCTCTTCAGCGCCCGTCCGATCGCCAACAAGTGCCCGTCGATCTGCTCGAAGGCGGCGGAGAAGCGGCCGAGCAGCGCGTCGAGCTGCTTCCGATCGGCCACGAACGCTTCGTCCACGAACTCGCGCAGCGCAGCGGCATCGCCGTCCTCCGCCCGCCAGAAGGCAGCCACCTGGCGGACGCCGCGCTCGGCGCGAGGCCTGGCCGCCTCGCCGTGCTTCTGCACCACCGCCGCGACGAGCGGCGCCGGGTCGACCTGGATGCGGGCGGACTTCGAGCTCGAGGAGGAGCCGGGATTCGGCGTCCGGCAGGAGACCATGGCGGCCAGGACGAGAGCGAGGGGGAGGAAGCGCATGGAGGCGGGCTTCTATCACGGCAACAGCCATTGGGGTTGACGCGCGCCCGCCGCGTCGTAAGTTCGCGCGCCATGCCCGCTCAGCCCTCGTTCTTCGCTCGCCTCTGGCTCGCGATCGCCTGCTGGTTCCGGGTCGTCTTCGATCCCGCGTTCGCGGCGAAGGTCGCCGCGCTGCGGAACGCGTCCGGCTTGCCTGAACCAGCGCAGCGGACGCTCGCTCCTGCCTCTCCCGCCAAAGCAGACCCGGCGCTGAACCTCCTGTCCCTCCTGCAGCGCGAGGGTCGCCTGATCGACTTCTGCGAGGAGGAGCTGGCGGGCTTTTCAGACGCGCAGATCGGGGCCGCCGCGCGCACGGTCCACGACGGCTGCCGCAAGGCGCTGCGCGGAGCGGTGACGCTGGCGCCGGTACGGCCGGAACCGGAGGGAAGCAGCGTCACGCTGCCGCCCGGGTTCGATCCGCAGGCCGTGCGCCTGAGCGGCAACGTGGTGGGACAGCCGCCCTTCTCCGGCGTGCTCCGGCACCACGGCTGGAAAGCGACTTCGGTCCGGATGCCGCAGGCGTCGGGCGATCCCACGGTGATCGCGCCGGCAGAGGTGGAGCTGCCCTGATGGACGCGCGGTACTCGGTCGGAATCGATCTGGGAACGACCAACAGCGCCGTGGCCGAGGTGGACCTCGCCGTGGAGCCGGCCGGACCGGGCGAGCCACTGCCGGCGCCCATCCCCGCGGAGATCCCGCAGATGGTGGCGCGCGGCGAGGTGTCCCCGCGCGAGCTGTTGCCGTCGTTCATCTACCTGCCGCCGGCTCACGAGGAGCTGGGCGAGTTCGTGGTGGGGACCTACGCGCGCGATCGCGGCGCGCAGGTCCCCGGCCGGCTCGTCAGCTCGTCGAAGAGCTGGCTGTCGCATCCGGGCGTGGACCGCCGGTCGCAGCTCTTGCCGATGGGCGCCGACCCGGAGGTCCCGCGGATCTCTCCCCTCGAGGCCGCGGCGCGCATTCTCGGCCATGTCCGGGAAGCCTGGAACACCGCCCACGCGCACGAGCGCGCCCTCTTGCAGGACCAGGCGGTCACGCTCACGGTGCCGGCCTCCTTCGACGCGGTCGCGCGCGAGCTGACCGTCCAGGCCGCGGCGCAAGCGGGCCTGACGAACCTGACCTTGCTCGAGGAGCCGCAAGCGGCGCTCTACGCCTGGGTGGAGGCGGCCGGCGACGCCTGGCGCAAGCACGTCCGGCCCGGCGACGTGATCCTGGTGGTGGACGTGGGTGGAGGCACCAGCGACTTCTCGCTGATCGCGGTGGCCGAGGAAGACGGCCGGCTGGCGCTGAGCCGGCTGGCGGTCGGCGATCACATCCTCCTGGGTGGCGACAACGTCGACCTGGCCCTCGCGCACGTGGTGAACGAGAAGCTCAAGGCCCAGGGCACGCGCCTCGATTCCTGGCAGTTCGCGGCGCTCACCCACGCTTGCCGTGCCGCCAAGGAAAACGGATCGACGGCCCTCACCATCCCCGGCCGGGGCAGCGGGCTGGTCGCCGGCACCGTCCGGGCGGAGCTGACGCCCGCGGAGCTGCGCCGCACCGTGGACGCGTTCTTTCCCGACGTGGAGATCGGCGCGTCTCCGGCACAGCAGCGGCGCGCCGGCCTCACCGCGCTGGGGCTGCCGTACGCCCAGGATCCGGCGGTCACGCGCCACCTGGCGGTCTTCCTGCGCCGCAGCACCGGCGCGGTGGCCGGCGCGAAGGGCCGCAGCTTCGTCCATCCCACCGCCCTCCTCTTCAACGGCGGCGTGTTCAAGGACGCGAGTCTCCAAGAAAAGCTGGCGGCGCTGGTCAACCGCTGGGTGCTCGGGGAGGGCGGAGGGGAGCTGAGGGTCCTGCGCTCCGCCTCGCTGGATCTCGCCGTCGCGCTCGGCGCGTCGTATTCGGGCCTGGCCCGCCGGGGCCGCGGCATCCGCATCCGCGGAGGCACCGCGCGCGCCTATTACGTCGGCGTGGAGGCCGCGGCGCCCGCCGTTCCCGGCTTCGCGCCGCCAGTGCGCGCCGTCTGCCTGGCGCCCTTCGGCATGGAAGAGGGCAGCACCGTCGATCTGCCCCAGCTCGAGGTGGGCGCGGTGGTCGGCGACACCGCGTCCTTCCGGTTCTTCGCCTCCAGCACGCGGCGCGAGGACGCGGCGGGCGCGGTGGTCGAGGAGGTCGACGAGCTGGAAGAGCTGCCCGCCATCGAGACCACGCTCCCGGCGGCCGACGGCAAGGCCGGCGAGGTGCTGCCCGTCCACCTGCGCTCGCACGTGACCGAGGTGGGCACGCTCGAGCTGCAGCTCGTGGCGGAAGGCGGCCGCGCCTGGAAGCTGGAGTTCTCGGTGAGGCAGGAGTGACGCTGCGGTACGCGGTCGGCATCGACCTGGGGACGTCCAACTCCGCCCTCGCCTGGGCGGACCTGGACCTCGCGGATCCGCCCGTCGAGGTGTTCCAGGTCCCCCAGCTCGTCGATGCCAAGGTGACCCAGGCCCGGCCACTGCTTCCCTCGCATCTCTATCTGCCTTCGGCGCACGAGGGCCTCGGCGAGATCGTGGTCGGCGCGTTCGCGCGCGAGCGCGGCGCCCAGGTTCCCGGGCGCCACGTGGCTTCCGCCAAGAGCTGGCTCTGCCATCCCTCGGTCGATCGCACGGCCGCCATCCTCCCTTGGGGAGCGCCGCCGGAGATCCCCCGCCTCTCGCCGGTGGACGCGAGCGCGCGGATCCTCGGGCACCTGCGACAGGCCTGGGACGCGGCACACCCCGACGCTCCGCTCGCCGCCCAGGACGTGGTGGTCACCGTCCCCGCCTCGTTCGACGAAGGCGCGCGCGCCTTGACCCTGCGGGCGGCGGCCGAGGCCGGGCTGCCGAAGATCCTGCTGCTCGAGGAGCCGCAGGCGGCCTTCTACGACTTCACGCGCGTCCACCGCGCCAACCTGGAAGCCGAGCTGCGTGAGGCCCGGCTGATCCTGGTGGTCGACGTGGGCGGCGGCACCACCGACCTGACCCTGATCAGGTCGGAGGTGCGCGAAGACGCTCCGCCGCTGCTCGAGCGCATCGCGGTGGGCGATCATCTCCTGCTCGGCGGCGACAACATGGACATGGCGCTGGCGCGCACCGCCGAGCAACGCATGGCGCAGCGGCTGAACGCGGCGCAGTTCGGCGCGCTGGTGCAGGCCTGCCGATCCGCCAAGGAGCTCCTGCTGTCCGAGGGCGCGCCGGAGCGGACGTCGGTGGCGGTGGCGGGGGCGGGATCCCGGCTGATCGGCGGCACGCTGAGCGCGGAGCTCGGTCGCGACGAGGTCCGCTCGCTCCTGCTCGACGGCTTCTTTCCCCGCGTCGCCGCGACGGACGTTCCGTCGCGCGCCGCCCGGGCCGCCGGGCTGGCCGAGCTGGGACTGCCCTACGCCTCCGATCCTGCCGTGACCCGGCATGCGGCGGCATTCCTGCAGCGCCACGCGCGGACGGCGGGCGAGCTGCGGGTCGACGCCGTGCTCTACAACGGCGGGGCGCTGGCTCCGGCGCTGCTCTCCGACCGCCTGACGGAGGTGATCGAGAGCTGGGGCCCAAAGGGCCTGCGAAGGCTGCACAACGACGCTCCGGATCTGGCCGTGGCCCGCGGCGCGGCGACCTACGGCCTGGTCCGGCGCGGGCTCGGGCTGCGCATCGGCGGCGGCAGCCCGCGCGCGTACTACGTCGGCGTCGGGGACGCCGGCGAAGCGGTGTGCGTGATCCCACGCGGGGCCGCCGAAGGCGTGGACCAGGCGCTGCAGCGCGACTTCTCGCTCGTGTTGGGCCGGCCGGTGCGGTTCCGGCTCTTCGCGTCCGCCGGATTCCGGCCCGAGCGGCCCGGCGAGGTGGTGAAGGTCGACGAGGATCTGGCCGAGCTTCCGCCGCTGCAGACGGTGGTTCCCGGCGACGGGACCGCCAAGGTGAAGCTGAAGGCCGCCGTCACCGAGATCGGAACCCTGGAGGTCTTCTGCGAGGGGGCGCAGCGCTGGAAGCTGGAGTTCCAGCTCCGCGGCGACTCCCGCGAAGCCGGCGGCGTCTCGCAGCTCCCGCGCAACATCGAGGCCGCCCGCGAGCAGATCCAGAACATCTTCGGCAAGAAGCCGGTCCAGGACGCCAGCGCCAAGGACCTCTGGCGCGCCTTGGAGCGCGTGCTCGGCGATCGCGCGTCCTGGACGCTGGCCACCGCTCGCGACCTCTGGGGCGTGCTCTGGGCCGGCGCCGGGAAGCGGCGGCGCAGCGCGGACCACGAGCGGATCTTCCTCTCGCTCGCCGGATACCTCTTGCGCCCCGGCTTCGGCGCGCCGCTCGATCCCTGGCGCGTGGAGCAGACCTGGACGCTGTTCGGGCAAGGGCTCACGCACCACAAGGAGGCGGCGCCCTGGGCCGCCTGGTGGATCCTCTGGCGCCGGATCGCGGCGGGGCTGCCCGAGGAAGCGCACCTCGCGCTCTTCGAAGCGATCGCGCCGCACCTGCGGCCGGCCCCGAAGCAGCGGGTGGCGAACCCGGGGAAGAAGCCTCCGGGTCTCGCGCCGGACGAGATGATCCGCCTGCTCGGCGCGCTCGAGCGGCTGCCGGTCGATCGCAAGATCGAGGGCGGCGGGTGGCTTTTGGACAAGCTCTCCGGCCGGCTCGCTCCGGGCGTCGCCTGGGCGCTGGGCCGCCTCGGCGCGCGGGTGCCGGTCGCGGGAGCCGCGCACCGCGCCGTGCCTCCGGACGTGGCCACGTCCTGGCTGGAGGCGCTGCTCGCGCTCGACTTCCGCCTGGCGGAGGACGCGCCGTTCGCGGTGGCGCAGCTCGCGCGAATGTCCGGGGACCGCGCGCGTGACCTGGACGAGGAATGGCGCAAGAAGGCGGCCGGAGAGCTGGAGCGTTCGGGAGCGCCCGCGGAGTGGTCGCGCGGCGTCCTGGAGATTGCGGCGCTGCGCGAGAAGGACGAGCAGCGCGTCTTCGGCGAGGCGCTGCCGCTCGGGCTGCACCTGGCGACTTAGGCCCGATGCTGGTCTGCGTCGACGTCGACGGGGTCGTGAGCGTGGACGGCGATGGCGACGGCGACGTGGCCGTGGGCGAATCCAGTGCCTCAACGCAAGTACGCGGGATCGAACGGGATCCGGGCGCCTCGCGCGGGCGGTCGCGCCGTGCAGACTGCCTTTTGGCGGTGACACTGGATTGACTCTCGGACAAAAGTCCTGCTACCGATCCTCTCCCCCGCGTGCAGAGAGGGCCCGCGGTGAATCAACCTACAGGGCGGAACCCGCCCGTTTACAAGAGAAGGTTTTTCATGGCGCAGGGCACGGTGAAGTGGTTCAACGACAGCAAGGGGTTCGGCTTCATCTCGCAGGAGGGCGGCGAGGACGTGTTCGTCCACCACACCGCCATCCAGATGGAGGGGTTCCGCTCGCTCGCGGAAGGCGACCGGGTGGAGTTCGAAGTCGTGAAGGGGCCGAAGGGCCTGCAGGCGCAGAACGTGCGCAAGCAATAGACCCGGCTGATCGCGAGGGCCGCCTCTCCATCCGGGGGGCGGCCCTTTCATTTTCCTCAGGGCGGTTCCGGGGCCGTGGCTTTCTTGGCGTCCGGCTTGCGCTGCCACCGCCAGCTCAGGCTCTGCTCCGCGACGTGGGTCTCGTCCAGCCGGCGCCGGTGCGCGGCGATCAGGTCGCTGCGGGTGAGGATCCCGACAGGCTTGCGCGGCTCGTCCCGCGACACCACCGGCAGCCGCCCCACTCCCTCCCGCAGCATGTGATCGGCCGCCTCCCGCAGGGAGGTGTCCTCGAAGATGACCGCAAGCGGACGGTGGATCAGGTCGCGCACGCGCGCCGTCCCGGGGCGTTCCGGATCGAGCAGATCGCGCCGCGTCACCACTCCGGTGAGGTTTCCCTCGCGGTCGACGACCGGAAAACCCTGGTGCTGGCTGCCGCGGCCATGGCCGGTGATGAAGCTTCGCACCTTGTCGAGCAGATCGTCGGCGGCCAGCGTCACCACCGGGTTGGAGGCGCAGTCGCCGGCGTTGATCTGATCGAGGAAGTCGGCAGTGTACTCGCCCGGCACCCGCACGCCGCGTCGGGCGATCTTCTCCGTCATGATCGTGTTGCGCATCATCAGGCAGGAGAGCAGGAACGATGCGGTGCAGCCGCCGAGCAGCGGCAAGAGTCCCATCGGCTGGCGCGTAGTCTCGAAGGCGAACACCACCGACGCCAGCAGCGCGCGCGAGGCCCCGGCGAACATCGCGGCCATTCCCACCAGCGCGGCGATCCGGGGATCGATGCCCAGGAGCGGGAAGCTGCGCGCGGCGGCCTCGCCCAACAAGGCGCCCAGGGCACCCCCGATGGTGAACAACGGCGCCAGCGTCCCGCCGGAGGTTCCGCTGCCCAGCGAGATCGACCAGGAGATGAACTTGAGCGCGCCGAGGAAGAGCAGCCCCTTGCCCAGGATGTCGCCGGAGAGGATGCGGTCGATGTTGTCGTACCCGACCCCGAGCGTGTTCGGGGCGAAGTAGCCGCAGACGCCGACCGCGACCGCGCCGATGGCTGGCCACCACATCCAGTGGATGGGCAGGTGATCGAAGGCATCCTCGATGGCGTAGACGATCCGTGTGACGCCGACCGCGGCGACGCCCACGATTGCGCCGAGCAGGACGTACATCGCCAGGGCACCCTCGCCGGGCTGGCCGATGTTCGGCATCGCGAAAGCGGTCTTGACGCCGACGAACGCGATTCGCACGGCGGTGGCCACCGCGGCCGCCAGCGCGACTGGGATCAGCGAGGCCGGACGCAGCTCGAACAGGAGCAGCTCGACCGCCAGCAGGACCGCGGAAACCGGGCTCCCGAAGGTCGCGGTCATGCCCGCCGCCGCGCCGGCCGAGAGCAGCGTCTTCCGCTCCGCCGCGGTGGTGTGCAGGAGCTGCCCGATCAGCGAGCCCAGCGCGCCGCCGGTGGCGATGATCGGCCCCTCCGCGCCGAAAGGGCCGCCGGTGCCGATGGCGATCGCTGCCGAGACCGGCTTGAGCAGCGTGATCCGGGCGGGGATGCGGCTCTTGTTCAAGAGCACCTGCTCCATCGCCTCGGGGATGCCGTGCCCGCGGATGGCGGCGGACCCGTACCGGGCCATCAGCCCCACCACCACGGCGCCCGCGACCGGCACCAGGACCACCAGCGGTCCCAGCCGATTCCCCGCCGGCGAGATGAAGTCGCTGGAAAGCCGCCCGTAGAAGGCGAGATTCGTGACCAGCCCGATCAGGCGGGTGAGGCCTTGCGCCACCAGGCCGGCAAGGCCGGCGATCACGATGGAGAGCGCGCAGATGAACACCACGCGCTTGTCAACCAGAGCGCGCTGCGGAGGGATCCGCGCCTCGGTGAGCGCCGGCCCCAGCGACGGCGCGACCGGAAGGCCTTCGGTGGTCTGGCCGGTGACGATCTCACTCGGCATGGCCGGCCTTGTCCTCGAGCAGCATGGGCGGAGGCGATCCCGCAATCCCCAGCTCCCGGACGAGCTGCGCCATGCCGCGGGCGAGGTTCCTGCGGTCGAAGGAGGTCAACCGGTCGACAGCGCCGATCAGCCGCTCCTGGACGATCGCCGGAGCCTTGCGGGCGGCGGCCCGGCCGGCCGCGGTCAGTGAGAGCGCGACCTGCCGGCGATCGCCCGATGCGCGCGCCCGGGCCAAAAGGCCCTCGTCGGCCAGCCGCCGCACCACGGCGGAGACCGAGCTCTGGTGCGTCAGCGTGCGCCGGGCCAGCTCGCCCGGGGTGAGCGGGCCGCCGGCCGCATGGAGCTGCTGCAAGACGAAGTGCTGCGCGGCGGACAGCCCGGTGCGCTTCTGCGAGTAGCTGGAGGACTCGCGGATGAACTGCACGATCCTGCGCAAGGAGTCGAGCACGGAGGCGGCGTCGTCAGATGCATGGGATCCCATGGATCGTCTTGTTTAGGGCAGGGATCTCTCCCGCGCAAGATTTCTAGTCCCACGGCAGCGCGCGGACTCCCGCGGCGCTGCGGGACAGCCGGCGCGACCCCGCGCCGGGCTAGTCAGTTAAGCGACAGACGTTGACGCTGTCGTCCTACGTTGTCGTGATCGTGATCGTGGACGGCGACGGCGACGGCGACGGCGACGTGGCCGTGGACGACTGCTCGGCATGTCAGATGCAGCAGATGCCGCACGTACCTACGCCATCGCTCGCGGGTCTGCGATGGAGTGCGCGGCTGTGCTGGACGCGTTGTTCGTGCTGAAGGCTGTCGATGCCACGACAAAGCAGCGCGGCGACGACCTCCTCGAACGTATCGTCGGGA